>DATARM010000161.1:0-7977 GCA_036264155.1 Solirubrobacteraceae bacterium | reverse complement strand
CTGATCGAGCTGCTGGTCGTGATCCTCATCATCGGCATCCTCGCCGCGATCGCCATCCCCTCGTTCTTCAACACCAAGACGAGAGCTGTAGACGCGCAGGCAAAGGAGCTGGCGCGTACCGCCGAGACAACCGCGGAGACGATCGCCACGGACAACAGCGGCAACTACGAAAAGGTGACCGCGCCCGAACTCAACGCAGTGGAGCCCTCGATTCGTACGACGGCAACGAACAAAGAAGCCTACTTGAACTTCGTCTCCAGTACGAAAACCTCGTACACGTTGACGGCCAAAGCCACCAACGGAGATGAACTCACCATCAGCAAGAGCACGACCGGAGCCGTCACGCGCAGCTGCTCGAGCCCGGTGCTGAAGAACGGCTGTGACGGGGGCGAATCCTCGAGCTGGTGAGCTTGGGGGCGAGGCGCGCGGACCTTCAGCCGATCGGGGGACTCGGCCGGGGTTCGCAGCGCCTCACGGGCGCCCAGTGGCACGCACTCCCAGCCAGTGCACGATCTCGAGCGCCAGCCCCACCTGCAGGCCCCTGTGCTCGAGTGGAGCTGGGAGCAGCTCACGCGCTCGGGCCAGTCGGTTGATGATGGTGTTGCGATGGGCGTAGAGAGCTCGGGCGGCGCGAGAGGCGCTGAACCCCTCGCGGATGTACACGCGCAGGGTCTCGCGTAGCTCCGCATCGGCACTCGCCAGCTCGCCGAGAGTACGCGTCACGAAGTCCCATGCGCCCTCCTCGTCCTGCGCGGACAGCGCGACCAGCTGCACCTCCTCGTAGCTCGCCAGCTGCAGCTCACCGGGCATGCGATGCATCAGCCGCTGCGTAGCCAGGGCGTCGAGGTGAGCACGGCGAAAGCCCTCCATCCCAGAAGCGCTGCTGCCGAGCGCGATCCGTACCGAAGGCGTCGTGGCGAGCTGAACGCCAAGGGCGTCCAGGTCCGCCCCGCCGGCATTTGCGAGCCAGACCCACAACGACCGTTGGCTGGCCACGACTGTGAACGGACGGCGAGTGCCGGCCGAGCGGGCAAGCGCATCGGCGGCCCGCTCCAGCTGGCCCTGATCGGAGGACTCTGTCTCGCTCCACACGACCGCCGCGGTGTGCAGGGCCGAGAGCTCGTAGCGCAGCCGCGCACTGGCACGCTCGCTTGTGATGGGCGCACCCTCGAGGATCAGGTTGACCGTCTCGAGCCGCTCGGCATGTGTGCCGCGAATCAGCTGCTCGCGCTCCCGGTCGATCAGCTCCTGGATTCCCGCAACGGTCGCGTCGACGAAAGCGAAGATCGAGCGGGATGTCACTTCGAGCAGCTCGTGCAGCTCACGAGGGTCGTCGGTCAGGGTGAACGCCTGCTGCATCCACGCGCTCCAGGCAACGTTCTGTCCGATTCGATACACGTTGAGCGTGGTGTCGTCGAGACCGCGGCGCACGATGTCACGAGCCAGATCGAGGACCTGTGGACTCAGGTTGGCCGGCACCGGCGCACCCGGGCGCAGCAGGTTGGAGTTGGCCCAGTGCAGGATGTTTGCGTGATCGGCGGCAATTGCCGCCGCGGTGATCGTCGGGTCTTCCGCCAGTCGCTGCGGGGCAGCGGCGAGCACAGCCGCGTCCACGTCTGCGAACAGCGTCTGGGGATCTTCTGTGAGCTCGCGAACCCCACTGCGGATCAGCTCGGCGATTCGCGGCGAAGGTGGCTCCCATGAGCTCGTTCCCGACACCCGAGCGATGATATAGGGGCAGTTGGGCGATCTGCATATCTGGGCGGGTATTTTCTGGGCTGTTTGCCCTAGTCATTGCGGCGCTAAACAGCGACCCTTGTTTTGATCCCGACGAGAGCGAGAGCCCCGAATGACCCCTCAGGCAGAGGAGCGCCAGCAGCAGCAAGCATCGCCGCTCCCCGAGCATGTCGACGTGCTGATCGTAGGAGCAGGCGTGTCGGGGATTGGCTGCGCCTACTACCTGCAACGTGACCAGCCCGGCAAGAGCTACCTGATCCTCGAGGGACGCGAGGCGACCGGTGGGACGTGGGACCTTTTCCGCTACCCGGGTATCCGCTCGGACTCGGATCTGCATACCTTCGGCTACGAGTTCAAGCCCTGGCCGGGCGATAAGGCGATCGGCGACGGGCCGGCGATCCTCGACTACATCCGCACGACAGCGAGGGACAACGGGATCGACTCACAGATTCGCCTCGGCCATCAGGTGGTGAGCGCGGCCTGGTCCAGCGAGGAGGCGCGCTGGACGGTGAGGGCGATCCGTGCCGCGACGGGTGAGCCCGTAGAGATCAGCTGCAGCTGGCTGTTCTGCGCGGGCGGCTACTACCGCTACGACGAGGGCTACACCCCCCAGCTCGAGGGAGTAGAGCGCTTCACGGGCGAGATCGTGCATCCGCAGCACTGGCCCGAGGATCTCCAGTACGAGGGCAAGCGCGTGGTTGTGATCGGCAGCGGCGCGACCGCGGTCACCCTGGTCCCGGCTATGGCCGAGCGGGCGGCACATGTGACCATGCTCCAGCGCTCCCCCACCTACGTGGTATCTGTGCCCGAGAAGGATCCAATCGCCAACACGATGAAGCGCTTCCTTCCCGCCCACGTTGCATATTCGTTGGCGCGGAGGAAGAACATCTGGCTACAGAAAACCGTTTACAGCCTCAGCCGAAGCCGCCCGAAGCTGGTTCGGTGGCTGGTGCGCGCGGGCGTCAAACGCCAGCTGCCGGAGGGCTATCCGGTCGATGTCCACTTCAACCCTCGCTACAGCCCTTGGGATCAGCGTCTGTGCGCCGTACCCAACGGCGATCTGTTCAAGTCGATCAGCAAGGGACAGGCATCGATCTTGACCGATCGCATCGAGACCTTCACCGAGCGAGGGCTCAGGCTGGCATCGGGCGAGGAGCTCGAGGCCGACATCATCGTCACCGCCACCGGCCTGAACCTGTTGCCCTTCGCCGGCATTGAGCTGACGGTGGACTCGCGCAAGGTCAAGCTGCCCGAGACGCTGGCCTTCAAGGGATTGCTGCTCAGCGACGTGCCGAACTTCGCCTTCGCGATCGGCTACACCAACTCGTCGTGGACTCTCAAGGTCGACCTCGTATGTGAATACTTCTGCCGCCTGTTGGGATACATGGACAGGCGCGGCTATGAGAAGTGCGTGTCCCACAACGACGACCCCACCATCGGTACCCGTCCATTGCTGGACTTCAACGCGGGCTACGTACAACGTTCGATACACGAGTTGCCCAACCAGGGCACGCGCTACCCGTGGACGATGGCCATGAGCTACGCCCAGGACGTGAAGAACCTCCGCCACGGGCCGATCGAGGACCCGGCTCTGAAGTTCTCGCGCCGGTTGCCTGCTAGCGATGCGGCGTCATCCCAGGTGCTCGCCGCCTGACGTTGAGCGCTAGCGACTCGCCCGTCGCCGCTTGGCCAGCATCACGATCACCACCAGGAACAAAGCTCCCACGAGCGCGGCCCCGGCGAGGCCGGCATCGGAAACGATGTCTGCGATCGACGGTCCGGCCAGGTACGCGCCCGCCCCTACGAATGCCGCCCAGACCAACGCCGAGACGGTGTTTGCGAGCAGGAACGGCACAGCGCTCATGTCGTGGATGCCGGCCACCCAGGAGGGCGTGAACAGGACTGCAATCGCCCCGAAGCGCTCGTAGAAATGATCGCCCCGCGCGAGCACTGAGACACGTAGGTGGTGCAGGGGGCCGGGGGCGCTGAGCACGCTGCGACCTCCCTTGAGCCCTATCAACCAGCCGGCGGTGCCGCCGGCGCTTGCACCGGCCCACGCGACGGCAACGACGGCGGTGAGGTCGAGGCGCCCGTGAGCAGCCGAGATGCCAGCCGCAATGAGGGCGGCCTCGCCCGGACCAGGAATGGCAAACCAGCTGGCCCCAGCAGCGAGGAACACGCCCACGTAGTCGACACCCGAGGCTCGGGTGTGGTGGTGCAGGACGCCGAGTATGAATAGCGCTGGCAGCGGAACTCCCAAGACTCGCACCCGACCATGGTGACGGCCGACCCGGCCAGCGGGCGCCGGAGAGCCGCGATGCGCAGGCTAAAGCTCGCGGGCACCGCTAAACGTCGCTGGACAGCTCACCCAGCGTGCGGCCACTGACCACCGATGCCGGCCGTTCGCCGACGATGTCCGAGCCTGGTCTGGCCTGCTCGTCGCGCCGCTTGAGGAGCAGCCACTGTGGCTTGGGAGTGTCCCTCGTTCGCTGTAGCGCAAAGCCTCCGCGGAGCTTCTCGCCGTGGAGCACGAACACCGCGTGTCCGCGCTCCAGAGCCTCCGGCCAAGCCACCCGGCCGCCCTGCTCGTAGTCGCCCCGATCCCACACGATCACACCACCACCGTCGCCGGCGCCCTCGAAGCTGTTGTGGGCGATGTCGTGATCGGGGACCTGAACGGCGAGCCGCTTCGACGCTGGGTCGAGCGATGGACCCTTGGGGACAGCCCAGGAGCGCATGACGCCGTCCACCTCGAGGCGCAGGTCGAAATGGTGGGTGCTGGCTTGATGCTCCTGCACGACGAACACACCAGCGGGCACACCGCGAATCGCGAACTGCTCGTGCCCCTCCACCCGGACGTCTTCCACGATCACATCGGCGACCGCGGCACCCGGCGGCCCCGAGCGCAGAAAGGTCGCTAGCTCCTCGATCGCCGCCGGTGGGCCCTCGGCGTGCACAGCCACGGTCCCGTCATCGACGTTGCGTACCCAGCCGTGCAGGCCGAGCTCGAGCGCGCGACGCCTGGCCTGCTGGCGGAAGCCGACGCCCTGCACGCTTCCGCTGACATGAGCGCGGATGGCGGAGTTCTCGCTGGACTTCTGTGGCGTCATTGATCTGATCGCGGAGAAGGCTACGCGCTCTGATCAAGGTTGAGTCGGAGAGACCGTCGCCGCCCGGATCGCGGGTGAGCTCGATGGCGGATTGCATAAAATAGGTTTTAACCTATAATTGGGGCATGGGAGCTGACGCCCATCCTCTATACCCGGTCGAAGGCAGCGCATCGCGTCCCGGAAAGCTCGTATCAGAAGCACGGCGGCGCGCAGGTCTCACCCAGGCCGCCCTCGCTAAGCGACTGCAGATCAGCCAGGCATCCGTAGCGCAGCTCGAGCGGGCCAACTCGAATCCCCGCTTGGCGACCTTGGATCGAGCCCTTCGAGCGACTGGAGTCGAGTTGATCATCGAAGCGCGCCCGCGAAAGCCGGCAGTCGATGAGAGCCTGATCCGCCAGCAGCTCGAACTCGAGCCGACGCAGCGACTGAGGGGCCTCGAACTGATGTACGAGCAAGCACGCGAGCTCACACGCGCAGGGGCGGCGATCCGTGGCGAGTTGGCCTGACTTTCGCCCGCTGGCACTGGTAGGCGCGCTGGCTCGCGCTGGCATCGACTTCGTCGTCATCGGCGGCGTGGCGGTCATCGTGCAGGCCAGTCCGCGCTTCACACGCGATCTCGACATCAGCTATGCGACCGACGCCGGAAACCTCGAGCGGTTGGGAAATCTGCTGATAGCCCTGGAAGCGACGCTCCGAGGCATGGAGGAGGACGTGCCGTTCACTCCTGACGTACGCACGCTGCGCCACGCGCACCTGCTCACGCTCACCACACGCAAAGGCGATCTTGACCTGCTCGTGGACCCTCCCGGCTCACCCGGCTACCCCGCGCTGCGACGCCATGCCGATGTCCTGGAGCTCGATGGAGTCTCGGTACGTATTGCGTCGCTCGAGCATCTGATCGATATGAAGCGCGCCTCCGGCAGACCCCAGGATGAAATCGACATCGAATCGCTCGAGGTTGCCCGTAGCCGCATACGCGGCAGGCGCCGCGGACCCTGAACCGTCGCCCACATGACGATGCCCATCATGATGCTCGTTCTGGCCATCGGGCGGGATGGGAGCCACGAGCATTAGCGCGCTCGAGCGAGGGAACATCGACCCTACCTATGAGCTGCTACTTACAGTCGCCGATGGGCTTCACACACAGCCATCCACCCTGGTGGCATTGGCATAGCAGCTCGGGGGATAGCGCCGGTGGCCTGGGCCTAACCCGCGTGGCCTTCGACGCTCGACGGACCCTGGATCAGCTCGAGCACCGCCAGTTCGGCGTGGACACGGGAGAGCTTTGCGTCGTGGCGGAGGAGCTTCCAGACGAGTAGGTCAGTTGCGGTCACGATCGCCGTCAGCCGGCGCTCGCGCGCGTTGCCGCGCAGTCCGTGCAGCAGCGGGGCAAAAGTGAGCTGCGCCCATCGGCGGTGATAGGCCCGCCCGGCATCGGTCCTCTGTCGGATGGCCGGGATGCGCTCCTCCTGGGAGAGCATCCGCAAGACGGCCTCGCCATGCTGCTCGTAGCGATCGTAGACTTGGGCGACCGCCGCGCGCACGTCTGTGGTGGGCACGGCGGGGCGCTCTGCGATCTCCTGACGCGCGAACCATTCGTAGGCGACAGCGAACAGCTGCTCCTTGCCGCCAAAGCGGGCGTGCAGCGTCTGCGGGGTGACGCCGGCCTCGGCGGCAACCTCGCGCAGCAGTACGTCCTCGTAGGGGCGGGTCGCGAAATGTCGCCAGGCCGCGGCGAGCAGTCGCTCGCGCGTCGCAGCGGCGGCCTGGGCACGGGTGGCCATTCGGTAGGGACGCTTCGACTGTGGGCTTTGCATATTCATTTGATATCGACTAAGATCAATATACAGTGAGACCGACTAGAACCGCCTGATGGCTCGCATCCTTGCCTACACCTCGCCGGGGCGCAGCCACCTGTTCCCGCTCACGCCGATTCTCGACGAGTTGCACAGCCGCGGGCACGAGGTGATGCTGCGCACCCTCTCCGGGGAGGTGAGCGCGATGCGGGCTCGGGGATTCGACACCGAGCCGATCAGCGCACCGATCGAGACGATTGAACTCGATGACTGGCGGGCGCGTAGCTCGCTCGAGTCGGTACGCCAGAACACACGCGCCTTCTGCGCGCGCGCAGAGTACGACGCGCCCGATCTGAGCAGCGCCATCGCCGCGACCGACCCCGACGCGCTACTGGTCGACATCAACAGCTGGGGCGCGTTGATGACGGCCGAGGCCTGGGGTGGGCCGTGGGCGGTGTTCTGCCCCTATCCGCTTGCGCTGCGCTCAATCGACGCCCCGCCGTTTGGGCCTGGACTTGCGCCCGCACGCGGCCCGCTCGGACGAGCACGGGACAGTCTGCTGCGCCCGCTGGTGTTTGGAACCATCGAACGGCAGGGGCGTCCTGCGCTAAACAGGATCCGTGAGCAGATGAGCCTTGCGCCCGTGGCCACCCTGGCGGAGTGGTTCGCCCGCGCGCCACTGCTGCTCTACATGACCGCAGAGCCATTCGAGTACCCGCGGCGCGACTGGCCTGAGAACGTGGTCATGATCGGCCCCTGCGCGTGGGATCCGCCGGGCGATCCTCCACCGTGGCTGGCCGAGCTTTCCCGACCGATCGTGCTGGTGAGCACCTCCACCGAGTTTCAGAATGACGGGCGGCTCGTTCAAGTCGCTCTCCAGGCGCTGGCCCAAGAGCCGGTCAGCGTCGTGGCGACGCTGCCCACAGCGGGTGACCCTGCTGCCCTGGAGATACCTGCGAACGCGCACGTTGAGCGCTTCATCTCACATCAAGCCATACTCGAACAGGCAGCTTGCGCGATCACACACGGCGGTATGGGCTCGACGCAGAAGGCGCTCTCCCATGGCGTTCCCGTGTGCGCTGTGCCCTTCGGCCGAGATCAGCTCGAGGTGGCCCGCCGCGTCGAAGTAGCCCATGCGGGTACGCGTCTTCCCGCCAGGCGTCTGCGCGCCGATCGCCTGCGCGAGAAGGTCAGAGAAGCGATGACTTGCACCGAGGGAGCACGTAGGATCGCCGCCGCGTACACGGCTACCGGCGGTGCCGGCACTGCAGCCGACGCGGTCGATGTGCGTCTGCTGAACGGGCCCGTCCAGGGCGCCGGTCGACAGCCCTAGC
>DATARM010000141.1:0-5950 GCA_036264155.1 Solirubrobacteraceae bacterium | reverse complement strand
CACCGAGGACGAGGCTGCAGCGATGATCGTCAACGGCTTCATCGAGCCGGTCACCAAGGAGCTACCGATGGAGTACGCGGTCGAGCTCAACCGGCTGATACAGCTGGAGATGGTCGGCTCCATCGGCTAGGAGGCACGATTCGCTTCGCCTGGCGGCGTCCTCGATCGCTCGTGTGCCGAGCACACTTCGCTCACTGCGTCCTTGCCAGGACTCGCGACTCGCACCTCCTAGGGCGCTCTGAATCCCAGTGAGGGCGCCGGTCGACACGATTTCGGCTCCGCTGTTTCCCAGGGCGCTGCCTTGGGTGAACGTGGCGGGGAGCAGTGGGCAGGCGAGCATCATCCGGCGGGGCAAGCCGATGCTGGTGGAGTTCTGGGACTTCTGCAGGCCCAACTCTTTGCGGACGCTGCCGTATGTGAAGGCTTGGTACGAGCGCTATGAGGAGCTGGGGCTGCGCGTGATCGGGGTGCACTGCCCGGGCTTTGACGTCTCACGCGATGAGCAGGCAGTCAGGGACGCGGTGGCACGCTTGGACATCTCCTACCCGGTCTTGATCGACAGCGAGCTGGAGGTGTGGCAGGACTACGGCAACGAGGGCTGGCCCTCTCGCTACCTGTTCGACGGGCGCGCACGGCTGTTCGACTACCACCGCGGCGAGGGCGCATACACCGAGACCGAGCTTGCGATCCAGGAGCTGTTGGGCGTGGAGCGCGAGCCGCTCGAGCTGCTGCGGGCAGAGGATGCCCCCGAGGCGCAGCTGCACGCCCAGACGGCCGATCAGCCCGGCCCCTACTCGGGACCATATGAGGCAGGTGCCGTGTGGGGGGTCTTCGATGCGCCTGGGGTCGTTCACGTCAACGGAGTGGAGGTCGAGATCCCGCAGGCCGGGGCCTACCCGCTGATCGAGCACGAGCGCCACACCGAGGACGCGCTCGAGATCACCACCGGCCCGGGCATCAGCTGTCTGGCCACCTGCTTCACACCGGGCATCGCCTAAAGCGTCGGCGCGCCTGCGTTGGCCTGGGCCTGGGCCTTGGCCCGCCGCGGGGTTGGCGCGAGCTCGGCGTGGCCACGATCGCCCAGCAGGTGCTCGAGCACGGGCGGGCCGGTGTCCTCTACCAGCACGCAACTGCCGGGCCAGTAGGGGCTTTCGCCGGGCGTGTCTGTGAGGAAGACGGGCGCATAGGTCCAGCTTCCGGAGTTGACTAGATGGGCTCCCGACCGCCCCCGCCACTCACGTTGGTCGTCGCCGGGAAGTGGGCCGGCACGGTGGGTGTGCCCAAAGACCACATGGGCCTCATCGAGGCCGAGCCTGGCTGCCACGTCGCCCATCGCACTCAGGCCCGCGCGGCGCAGCTCGCTGGTGGAGATCTCAGCCTTCAGCGGCCCAAGCCCGGCGCGATTGAGCAATGCCACGGCCACTGGAAAGCCGGTGACGATGGCGCGCCGGCGCACGGACTTCACGAGCGAAACACGGTCGAGACGTCGCCGGCGCTGATTGCTCGCACCGGCGCGATCCGCCCCGCCCCGCTCTCGCAGCGCGCTCCAGGCGGTCACGGTGGCATAGCCGTTGAGGGCGGCCCCGGTGCGGGTGTCCCTGGCGACTGCGTCCCTCCAGGCGAACACGGGCGCGCTCACGCTCTCGTAGTCGCTGACGCTACTGAAGCTCGAGGCGGGCCGACCGAGCACGCGACTCATAGCGGCGATGCTCAAGCGCTCGAGCGTGGGCACGGTCAGATGCGCGTCGAGATAGTGGCCGTGCATGGCGTAGATGTCCGGGCGCACCCACAGCCCCGGATAGGCGACGCGCGTGCGGGCGGGAGCGGCCCAGTCGGCCATGAGCTCCAGTGCCGGTGAGGCATCGGCCGGCTCGATCAGCTGCTCCAAGCTCAGCGGCGTGGGCTGGACATCCAAGCCGCGCCCTGCCAGCCACGGTTCCACGAGGGCGTGATCGTGATTGCCCGAGGTCACGACCAGCTCCCCTTCGCCGAGCGCGCGACCGAGGTCCTCGAAGAAGGGGCGTGCCGCCGCCATGGCTTCCCGCGGAGGTCCGTGACGCAGCTCGAGCACATCGCCGAGCAGAACCACGCGATCCACCTGCGACACACGCTCGAGCAGCGGCGCGCGCAACTCGGGCCGGCGCAGCAGGTCCGAACCCGACAGGCTCCCGAGGTGAAGGTCGGAGAGGATCAGCGTGCGCATGGTCCGCCCCGGGACGCCCGGCAATTCAGCTCGAAGCTGGTGATGCTGTGGCTCAGGAGGCCCCGACCACACCCTGCGGCCGCGGTGCCCCGCCGACTGCCTCGCGGATCTGCTTGGGGAGCATGAAGCGGACGTCCTCGCGCACGACGTCGAACTCCGACACGTCGCTGACCCCGCGCGCACGGAACTGCTCGACGAGCTCGCCGACGAGGTTCTCGGGCGCGCTGGCCACCGAGGAGATGCCAACGATGCGTACCCCATCGAGCCACTGCTCCTGGACCTCGCCTGCGTTGTCGATCAGATAGGCCTCGGTGCCGCAATCGCGGGCGACCTCCACCAGGCGAACGGAGTTGGAGGAGTTGCGTGAGCCGATCACGAGCATCAGGTCACAGCTGCTGGCCATCTGCTTGACGGCCGCCTGACGGTTGGTTGTGGCGTAGCAGATGTCATCGGTCCGCGGTCCCCTGATCTCGGGAAACCGCTCGCGCAGACGGGCGAGAATGGCGCTCGTTTCATCCACGGCAAGGGTGGTCTGCGTGACATAGGCGACGCGCTTTGGGTCCTCGACCTCGAGCTCGTCGACGTCGGCCTCGCTCTGCACGAGGATCATCTGCTCGGGGGCCTCCCCCATCGTGCCTTCGACCTCCTCGTGTCCGTCGTGTCCCACGAGCACGATCGTGTAGCCCTCCTCGGCGAAGCGCACGGCCTCGCGGTGCACCTTGGTGACCAGCGGGCACGTCGCGTCGATCGTACGCAGGCCCCGCTCGCGCGCGCCCTCGCGCACGCTGGGAGCGACGCCGTGAGCGGAGAACACGCACACGGCGCCCTCGGGAACCTCGGTCTGCTCCTCCACGAACACCGCGCCGCGCTCGCGCAGCCGCTCCACGACGTGCTTGTTGTGCACGATCTCCTTGCGCACATACACGGGAGCGCCGTGGATCATGAGCGCGCGTTCGACCGTCTGCACGGCGCGATCGACGCCGGCGCAGTAGCCACGGGGCGCCGCCAACAGCAGCTTCTCGACGGTGTTGGGCATGGGTTTCATTGTAGGGGGCGTCCCGCTACGCTAAGCGCTGATGCCTCAGCGCCACCTCGACAGGCTGACTCCAGTAGACGCTTCCTTCCTGCACCAGGAGGGACCAGTCTCGCACATGCACATCGGCGGTCTGACGATCGTGGAGGGGCCTCCGCCGACGATGGACGAGTTCCTGGAACAGATCCGCAGGCGCCTGCACGTCGTCCCCCGCTATCGCCACAAGCTCGCCTACACCGCTCTGGACAGCGGCCGGCCGGTGTGGATCGATGACCCGAGCTTCAACCTGGAGTACCACGTCCGGAACACGGCCCTGCCGGCTCCGGGGAGCTTCAAGGACCTGCAGGACCTGACCGCACGGATCTTCTCCCAGCAGCTCGACCGCTCCAAGCCGCTGTGGGAGATGTGGCTGATCGAGGGTCTCGAGGACGATCGCTTTGCGCTGATCACCAAGACGCATCACTCGCTTATCGACGGTATCGCCGGGGTCGACTTGGCCACGGTGCTGTTCGACCTCTCGCCCGACCCGCCGCCGCTACCGACTTCGGGCCGCCCGTGGCAGCCCCACCCTGAGCCCAGCACGGCCCACCTGTTGGCATCGGGCGTGGCCGGAGCGGTGCGTACTGGGTTCTCGCTGGCAGAGGGAGCGATGGATGCGCTGGCCCACCCCGAGCGGGCCTTGACGCGGGCGCGGGAAGCCGCCGAGGGAGTCGGGGAGATCATCTGGGCGGGGCTCAACCCAGCTCCGGAAACGCCGTTGAACGTCCCGATCGGTCCGCACAGACGGTTTGTGGCCGTGACCAGCCAGTTGGATGACCTGAAGACGGTCAAGAACGCCTTTGGGGGAACGGTCAACGACGTGGTCCTGGCGGTGGTGGCGGGGGCCCTGCGCTCGTTCCTCATCTCGCGCGGGCGCCGGACGGAGGGTGTGGAGATGCGGGCGCTGGTGCCCGTGTCTGTGCGCACGGAGGCCGAGCACGACGGTGGCGGCAACCGCATCGTGGTGATGCGCGGCCCGCTCCCCGTCTACATCTCCGATCCGCTGAACCGGCTGCGCTTCGTCTCGAGCGCAATGGACGGCTTGAAGGAGTCCAAGCAGGCGCTGGGAGCCGAGGTGATCTCGGGTGCGCAGAACTTCGCGCCGCCGACCATCCTTGCTCAGGCCTCGCGCCTGAACTTCTCCACCCGTCTGTTCAACCTGATCGTGACGAACGTCCCCGGCCCCCAGTTCCCGCTGTATGTGCTGGGACGGGAGATGCTCCAGGCGATCCCGGTGGCGTTCCTGCCGGAGAACCATGCGCTGGCGATCGCGATCATGTCCTACAACGGCCAGATGAACTTCGGCCTGCTGGGCGACTTCGACGCGCTGCCGGACATCGACAGCATCGGCGAGGACATCGCTGAGGAACTCGCCACGCTCGTCTCGCTTGCTCGCGAGAGCGCTCCTGCCGCCGTCTGAGTACCCGGCGGCGCCCTCAGATCAGTAGCCGAGGGCGAACTTGGCGTCCTCGCTCATCATCTCCGGCGACCACGGGGGGATGAAGACCATCTCGGATTCGACCGTCTTGACGGCGTCCAGTTCGCCCACGAACTCTTCTATCTGTTCGTTGACCTGTGGCCCGATGGGACAGCCGGGCGTGGTCAGCGTGAAGGTGACCTTGACGTTCCCGTCGGAGATGTCGACGCCGTAGATGAGTCCCAGCTCGACGAAGTCGAGGCCCAGCTCGGGATCGATGACGTTCGACAGGGCATCCATCACGTCGTCTTCTGTTAGGACTGCTGCGGTCTCGGACATGAGCTGAGTCTAGCCGTGGCGCCCCGCGCCGTCGGATCGCCAGCCGGCGAGGACGGCGAAGTGCAGGTGCTTGAAGAAGCAGTCCGGGTCCTCGAAGCCGGCGTCTGTCATCCATTGCAGCTGCGTGGCAACGTCGCTGGAGCGGTCCATCTCCATTCGCTGCACGGCATGTGTGACCTCGTCTGGGCTCGCGTCCTTGGCCATGCACGCCTCACGCCACGTCGAGCGATAGACCCCATCCAACCAGGCGGTCGGGCCGCTGACGTGCTCGGCGTTGACGAAAGCTCCACCGGGGCGCAGCACGCTGTGAATACGGGCGAAGAGATCGCGCTTGTCGGGATGCTCGAGATGATGGATGGCCAGGCCGGAGACGACCGCGTCGAACGGCCCCGCGGGCAGCTCGGCGCGCATGTCGCGGGTGATCGTGGTGATCGCCTCGGGCGGGAGGCGCTCGCGGGCATAGCTCAACATCTCATCGGCGCCGTCCAGCAGCACCAGCTCGACCGCCGGGTAGCGGTCGATCACAGCCTGGCTCATCAGCCCCGTCCCGGCCCCCAGATCGAGCACACGCCGAATCTCACCACCACGCAGCGCCAGCATGTCCACAGCGGTGCCGTAGAACAACTCGAACGAGGGAACGAGCCGGCGACGCTGAGCGTCGTAATGCGCAGCATGCTCCGCAAATACGCTGACCGAGTCGCTCACGCGGCGTACGCTATCACGTACAGCGGTAAGCGAATAGAACTACACCGCTAGGAGCAGGTCAAGCGAGGCAAGGACGTACCCTTCGGGCACAGGCAGAGCGCGTGAATTCGGGAGGGAGGGTATTCGCACAAACCCTCTAGAAGTCCGTAGGGCAAGCGATCCAAGGACGCAAGGAGCGTGGCGTGCTTGGCACGCGAGCGACTGAGGACGCCGG
>DATARM010000102.1:0-14359 GCA_036264155.1 Solirubrobacteraceae bacterium | reverse complement strand
GGATCAGCCGAGGGATTGGCTATTCTTCAGCGCTAGACACTGTCCGGGATAGTCCAATTGGCAGTGACGCCCGGTTCTGGTCCGGGAGATTGGGGTTCGAGTCCCTGTCCCGGAGTATGTAGATGCCCTGAATTTATGAGGCATCCCGCGAGTCATGGTCGCCCGTGCCAATTCGGCCAATCCTGTTAGCGCAACGGGACGAGTGTCCTGGAGCGGATATCGTGAACTCGCGCCCGATGGCGAGCGAACAGGATCTCGCCGAGCCCGACCATGGGTAGGTCTGATCGCGCCTGTAGGCTCGCGGGAGCAGGAATTTCAGCCTGTGGGCGTGTTCTAACAGCACGGAGGATGGTGATTGGTCGTAAATAGCTTGCCGTGGAGGCACATTGCCGCACGAGTTTCCTGCGCGTTCGCGTGTCTGATGCTGGTGGCGGCCTCCGGCTTGTTCGAGTGCTCCAGCGCGTGGGCTTCCCCGCCGACCCAGACGCTCAGCGGGAGCGCCCAGTCCGAAGGGATCGAAGCCCAGGTGTCCGCGACCATGAGCGCGGGCAAGGCGAGCGGAACGCTGAACACCGTCGCGCCCAGCACTCTAGGCGGCGGCCTCGCCCCGCTTTCGCCCGCCGAGGTCGAAGCGGGAGCTGGGACGGCACGGGTGATCGTCAGCGCGGATGGAGCGAACGTATACGCCACGGATCGGGGCGCCAGTCAGCTCTCGATCTACAAGCGCGAAGTCAACGGCACGCTGGGCGGCGCTGAAGTGCTGTCGCTGCAGGGCATGGCAGTGCCGGAGGGCATCGTCGAAAGCCCTGACGGCAAAGACGTCTATGTGGCCGACTTCGCCACCGACAGCGTCACCGAGCTGACGCGAGGGCCGGGCGGCACCCTGGCCGAAGCGGGCCAGGTCGAAGCGGGCATGGGACCGATCGGGATCACGCTCAGCCCCGACGGCGCCTTCCTCTACGTGGCCAACTCGAAATCCTCCTCGGGAGCCGGTGCGGTCTCCGTGTACGCGCGCAATCTGCAAGAAGGCACGCTCACGCTCATTCAGGAAGTCCCCGCTGAAGCCAACGCCCACGACGTCGTCGTGAGCCCCGACGGCAAGGACGCCTACGTGGCCGACTACGGCACGGGCAACGTGTCCCAGTACGAACGCCACGAAGACGGCACGCTCACGCCTCTCGCCACGCCCACGGTGGCGGCCGGTGGGAACCCTCACGGACTGGCAATCAGCCCGGACGGCGGGAGCCTGTACGTGGCTGACAACGAACTACACGGACAGGTGCTGCTGCTAGCCCGCAACCATGACGGAACCCTGAGCCCACGTGGAGCGGCGCCCGCCGGCGAATACACAGAAGACGTGGCCGTTAGCCCCGACGGGGACAGCGTGTACGCCACGGGCTTTGAATCCGACGACATCTCCCAGTTCGCGCGCAACGCCGAAACAGGAGCGCTCACGTCGATCGCCAAAGCGACGCCTACCGGCGCTAACCCCGAAGGCGTGGTCGTCAGCCCGGACGGCGCGAACGTCTATGTGGCCGACTCCCACGGAGGCCTCACCGGCGGGGTGGGCCAGTATGCACGCGAGCTCACGGCCAACGGCTTCGAAGGCACTGTCGAATGCATGCTCGTGGGCGGCCGCCCCGGCACCGGACCGGTCGAAGTGAGCGTGCAAGCGAGCGGCAGCGGCTGGTATGAACCCGGTCAGGGACAGGCCCCCATACGGCTGCCCGGCGACTATCGCCAGCTGTTGACCACGGCTCTGCATGGCGGCGGTGACGAGTTCGGGCTCCTGGCCGCCAACGGCCTCCCGTCCCAGGCGCAGGGCGCGTCCACATGCGAAGCCGGGTCGTTCGCCGGCCTGCGGCCGGACACGAGCTCCCTGCCACTTCGGATCTCGACGAGCATCGTCGAACCGACCGACGGGACGCTCAACTACAGCGGCACGGTCACCCTCGCCGGCGCGAGCGAGCCGGGCGCCGTGGTGTCGATCTACGAAGGGAGCACACTGCTCGCCACCTCGGCTCCTGCGGGTAGCGACGGTGAATGGTCACAGACGCTTAATGGACTTGCCGTCGGCCTGCACGTCTTCTTGGCACACGATGTGGGCGATGGCACTGCCCCCTCGAACACGGTTGCGCTCGATGTCCGTGCTCCCGTGGCCCCGGAACCCGCGCCCATCCCGGCCGCGCCAGCGCCGGCACACGGCGTCCTCGCGGAAATGTCCACCTACCCGAGCCCGCTGCCCGCCACGGCGGCCCAACCCACGCCCACCACAGGCGTAGCGCGCCTGCTCGGCCAGGGCATCGTGCTCGACCTGCGCTCCTCCGCTCCCGTGCGAGCAGGCCTCTCGGGCTATGTGAAGGTCGCAGGCGTCTCCCAGCACCTTCCGTTTCGCACGGCGGAAGCGACGCTGTTCGCAGGCAGCCGACGGATCCCCCTGCAGCTGTCCACCCGCACGCTGCAACAGCTCCGTGTCTTCCGCCGCGAACATCGCCAGCTGAGCGTATGGCTTACGGTCTCGCCGCGGGGTGTGCAGCCCGGCAGTAGCTCGCTACACGTGCACGAGTGGCTGGACTGAGCGACTACTCGGCGTCAGGCCAACTGGCCTCACCCATCACGCCGTCGCCGTCGGCGGGCTTGGGACCGCCCACCGCGATCACATCCAGACCATCCGGTCCCGCCTCGAAGGCGCGCACGACCTCGGGGGCGACCCGCACCACATCCCACTGCTGCAGCTCCTTTACCTCACCGTCGAGCAGTATCCGGCCCGATCCGGCGACGATGACATAGGCCTCCTCTTGCTCGCGGTGGCTATGCGCCACGGGGCTGCGCAGGTTGGCGGCGTAGCGGAACAGGCTGATGCCGAGGTCGCGCGAGTCGAGGTGCTTGCGCGCGAAGCGCCCCTCGATCCCCGGAGCCCGCTCACCCACCGAGTCATCGACGTTCAGCAGGTTCACGACAGCGAAGCTGGACATAGCTCTCCTTTGGGCGGTGGGCAGTGATCTCCACTTGGACCCTAGCGCCGTGCGCCCCTCAGGCGGCTGCCTGGGCCGCCCAGTCGCGGTAGAGCTCGTAGTAGCGCCCTTCCGCCTCTATCAGCTCGTCGTGGGTGCCCTGCTCGGCTATGCGGCCGTGCTCGAGCACCACGATCCTCCCGGCCTGGCGGATCGTGGAGAGCCGGTGGGCGATCACGATCGAGGTGCGCCCGGCAAGCAACCGCCTGAGGCCCTTCTCGATCCGCGCCTCGGAGTGCAGGTCCACGTTCGAGGTCGCCTCGTCGAGCACCAGGATGCGGGGGTCTGCGATCAGCGCGCGCGCGAAGGCGATCAGCTGGCGCTGGCCGGCCGAGAGCTGGGCTCCGCGCTCGCCGACTTCGGTGTCGTAGCCGTTAGGTAGCTCGGAGATGAAGTCCTCGGCGCCGACCGTCTCGGCGGCCGCCCGGATCTGGCTGGGCTCGGCGTCGGGACGCCCGAAGGCGATGTTCTCGGCGACCGTGCCCGAGAACAGGAAGGCCTCCTGCGGCACGATCCCCATCTGCGAGCGCAGTGAGCGGCTCGAGACCTCGCGTAGGTCGTGGCCATCCACGAGCACCGCACCCGAGGTGGGGTCGTAGAAGCGCGCGATCAGCTTGGCCATCGTCGACTTGCCCGCGCCCGTTGCGCCCACCAGCGCCAGCGTCTGCCCGGGGGGTATGTCGAGGCTCACGTGGTCGAGCGCCAGCACCTGCTCCGGCTCGACGCCGTTGCCGTTGCTCGTGGCGCGCCGGTCGGGAGGGCGCGTGTAGGCGAAGGAGACATCCTCGAAGCTCACCTCGCCGCGGATGCGCCCCAGCTCGAACGCGTCGGGACGGTCGTCGAGGTCGGGGCGCACGTCGAGCAGCTGGAAGATTTTCTCGAGCGCGGCCATGCCCGACTGGTAGGTCGCATACAGCTGGGAGAGCTGCTGGATCGGTTCGAACAAGTTCGACAGCGCTGCCACGAACGCGACCACCGTGCCGACGGTGATGTGGCCGTTGATCGCCTGCAGGCCGCCGTAGAGGACGATCACGGCCACGGCCACGCCGGAGAGCATTTCCACGGTGGGGAAGTAGGCCGCATTGAGGCGCACCGTGGTCATGTTGGCCTCGCGGTTGTCATCGTTCAGATCGCTGAACTGCTCGGCGTGCACGGGCTCCTGGGCGAACGTGCGCACCACGCGAATGCCCGACAGCGTCTCCTGCAGGTAGGCGGTGATCGCGCCGATCGTTTCGCGGGTGCGACGGAAGGCCCCAGCGGAGACGATGCGAAACCAGAGCGACCCTGCGAGCAGCAATGGCAGCACGCAGAACGTGATCAGCGCCAGCTTGACGTCGAGGTAGAGCAGGATCCCGACCGTCCCGAGCAGCGTGAGCCCCGACTGGAAGAGGGTGACCACGGAGTCGGTCACGAGGCTGTCGAGGGCCTCCACGTCGTTGGTCATGCGCGAGATCAGCACGCCCGCGGGGCGGCTCTCGTAGAAGCCGATCGGAAGCGTCTGCAGGTGGGTGAAGATGCGGATGCGCAGGTCGGCCAGCGCGCGTTGGCCGACCCAGCCGACGAGGTAGGTCTGCAGATAGGTCATACCCCACACGAGCAGCGCTGAGGCGAGGAAGGCGAGCACGACCACCACGAGCGTGCTCGTGTCATGGTGGTCGATGCCTTCGTCGATCGCCGCCCGCGCCAGCAGTGGCGGCGCGAGCGAGGCGCCGGTACCCAGGATCAGCGCAACGAGCATCCCCGCGGCCCGCAGGCGGTAGGGGCGAAGCAGCGCCAGTAGCCCGCGCAGGTTGCGCCCGCGGGTGCCTTTGCTGGCGCGCTCGCCAGTCCATTGCGCGGGTCCGCCGCGCCCGCCGCCTCCGCCGCTCCTGACCACGCCGGGGCTCACAGGCCGCTCACCTCTGGTTCGCGCGGCTTGCGCGTGAGGAACACCTGGTCGGGGAGCCCCTTGGCCACGATCTCCTGGTAGAGCTCCGAGCTCTGCAGCAGTTCCTCGTGGTCGCCGTGAGCCACGATGTGGCCGTGGTCGAGCACCACGATCTCATCGGCCAGCGAGATCGTCGAGAGCCGGTGGGCGATCACGAACGTCGTGCGCCCAGCCATCGCCTCGTCGAGCGCCAGCTTGATGCTCTGCTCGGTCGAGGCGTCCACCGAGGAGGTGGCGTCGTCGAGGATCAGCACGCGCGGGTCGGCGAGCAGTGCCCGGGCGATGGCCAGGCGCTGGCGCTGACCGCCCGAGAGCGAGAGCCCGCGCTCGCCCACGCGCGTGTCAAAGCCCTTGGGCAGGCGCATCACGAAGTCGTATGCCTGGGCGCGCCGGGCTGCCTGCTCGATCTCGGCGGTGGAGGCCGAAGGACGTCCGTAGGCGATGTTCTCGGCCACCGTGGCTGAGAACAGGAAGGGATCGTCGCTCACGACCGCCACGGCTGCGCGCAGCGAGCGCAGCTCGACCGTGCGCACGTCGGCGCCGTCGAGCAGGATCTGCCCGGAGCTCGCGTCATACAGGCGCGAGATCAGCGACACGAGGCTCGTCTTGCCCGAGCCTGTGGCCCCGACGAGCGCGACGGTGCTGCCGGCGGGCACGTCGAGGTCGACGTCCGAGAGCACGGCCCGCGCCGGACGCCGGGCCGCTCCGCCGTCCATCGAGACCTCGCGCGGGCCGGAGTAGACGGCGCCGAACTCATCCGCTTCGTCGTAGCGCAGGGTCACGCCGCGGAGCTCCACGTGGCCGTTGCCCGGCGGAAGGGGCGGCGCATCGGGCGGCTCGACGATGCGTGGGTCGCGGTCGAGAACCTGGAAGATGCGTGCGCCCGAGGCGGTCGCACGCTGGGCCAGCCCGAGCGTGACCCCGAGCGAGCGCATCGGGCCGATGAGCATGTTGAGGTACAGGTAGAACTGGCTGAACTGGCCGAGCGTGAGGTGCGCGTGGATCACGCTGCGCCCGCCGATCAGCAGTACCGCCGCGAGCCCCAGCTGGGGCAGGAAGCCGATCACGGGGTTGTACGTGGCCTCCAAGCGCGTGGCCACCATCGACTGGTCGAACACGCGCGCCACGCTGTGGCGAAAGCGCTCGAGCTGATGCGGCTCGCGGGCGAAGGACTTCACCACGCGCACCCCCGAGATGTTCTCCTCGGCGTCGGCTGTGAGCTCGGCGATCCGCTGCTGGGTCTCCTGGATGGCCGGGCGCGCGCTGCGCCCGTAGCGCTGGGAGATCACGACCACGAACGGCACTGGCGCCATCGCGATCAGGCCGAGACCGGGGTTGATGGCGATCATCGCCGCCCCCGCCAGCAGCAGCGTCAGGGCCGACTGCAGGATGAACACCAGGCCGTAGCCGAGGAAGAAGCGCACGGCGGAGAGGTCGATGGTCGCCCGTGACATCAGCTGGCCGGTCTGCTGGCGGTCGAAGAAGCCGAGCTCGAGCCTTTGCAGATGGGCGTAGAGCAGCTCACGTAGGTCGAATTCGATGCCGAGCGAGATCCGCCCGGCGATCATGCGGCGCATGTAGGTCAGCGCCCAGCGGGCGAGCACCGCGGCGATGATCACCAGCGCGAGCACGAGCAGCGTGTGCCGGTCGTGGGCGCGCTGGGTGAGCTGGTGATGCTGGGAATGGGCGGTGCCCTTCTTGATGGCTTCTACGGCCAGGCCCGTGAGGTAGGGGAGCAGCACGGTCATGACCATGGCGAAGCTCGCGAGCGCCCATGAAGCGATCAGGCCGCGCTTGTAGGGACGAAGGAAACCGAGGAGTCTGTTGAAGGTCGTCATAGTTGTGCGGTCAACGATTATCGCATGGCCACGCAGACGGCGTGGGCGCGGCGCTCATAAGCTGGGTCCCGTGTCCGAGCCGTCAAACCGACCAGGCGCTCCAGCGGGCCTTTGCGACTCCTGTGTTCATCAGCAGGAGGTGCGCAACACCCGCGGCTCGAGCTTCTCCCTGTGCAAGCTCTCGCGCTCGGACCCAGCCTATCCGCGCTACCCGCGGATACCGGTGCTGCGCTGCGCCGGCTACGAGCGTCGCGAGGGCTGAAGCGGGCCAGCTCAGACGGTGGCGCCGACGGGCTCGGAGCTGGGCTCGGGCTGCTGCCCGGAGGCGACGAAGTCTCGGCTGCGCACGAGTGCGAAGGCGAGCACGGCGCCGACCAGTGCGATGGCGCCGGCAATCAGCAGGATCGTGGTGAAGGCGCCGGTGAAGCCAAGACGCGAGGCGTGCAGGAGGGCGGCACGGGGCTGCGCGGGAAGGGAGGCCGCGAGGTGGCGCACTTCGCCGGATACCAGCGCCCCGCTGAGCCCGCCGTGAGAGGCGCCCAGGGCCTGTCGCCCTGCTCCGCTCGAGGCCAGCGTAGCGGTTGTTTTCTGCGTCACGTCGTGTTGGAAGATTGCCCCCAGGCCGGCGATCCCGGTCGCGATGCCGACCTGGCGAAAGGTGTTGTTGATGCCGGAGGCCATGCCGCTGCGCGAGTGATGCACGACGCCCACAGCGGTGGAGGCGAGCGGCGGGTTGATCATGCCGATGCCGACGCCTGCGAGCAAGAACCCGGGTATCAGCGTGGTCCAACCGGAGCTCGCATCGACGGCGGTCATGGCGAGCAGCCCGCCGCTGACGAGAACGAGGCCGCAGCCGAGCAGCAGTCGGATCGGCACACGCTCGCTGAGCCGCCCGGAGATGGGCGCCACGACAAAGGACACGAGCGTGATCGGCAGGAAGCGCAAGCCCGCCTGCAGGGGGCTGAAGCCGAGGATGTCCTGGATGTAGAGGGTCAGGTATAGGAACATCGAGAACATCGAGGCCGACACCGAGAAAGCGACGATGGAGGCGCCGGTGAAGGCGGGGCGGCGGAACAGGCTGAGGTCGAGCATGGGACGACTCTGGCGTGCCTCTGCGACGAAGAACAGCGCCAACAGCACGGCGGCGCCGGCGAGTAGACCGACGATCTCGGTCGAGCCCCACCCCTTGTCGTTGCCCTGTACGAGCGCGAACACGAACATGAACAGCGCGCCCGAGAACGTGACGAGGCCGAGCCAGTCCACGCCGCGCGCGTTGGGGTCGCGCGACTCGGAGACCTGGGTCAGGGTCAGCGCGACGGCGGCGACGCCGATTGGGACGTTGACGAAGAAGATCCACTCCCAGCCGATGCCCGAGGTGATGACCCCGCCGATGACTGGGCCGACGGCGACGGCTGCGCCGATCACACCGCCGTAGATGCCGAAGGCGACGCCGCGCTCCTTGCCGTGGAAGGCCGAGGCGATCAATGCGAGCGAGGTCGCGAACATCATCGCCCCACCCACCCCCTGGACGGCTCGAGCGAGGTTGAGCACGAGCGGCGAGCCAGAGAGCCCGCAGGCAGCGGAGGAGAGTGTGAAGACGATTAGCCCAGTGACGAACACGCGCCGGCGTCCAAACAGGTCGGCTAGCGCCCCTGCAGTCAACAGGAACGCGGCCAGCGTTAGCGAGTAGGCGTTGACGACCCACTGCAGATCGCTGAAGCTTGCGTGTAGCGAGCTCTGGATGTCGGGCAGAGCAACGTTCACCACGGTGATGTCGAGAAGCAACATGAAGATCGCCACCGAGACGGCGATCAGCGTCCACCACTTGCGCTCCATGAGTCAGTTACCTCCCTGCAGTTGGCGCTCGAGGAAGGGCACGATCTCCTGCCACAGCCTCGCCGCGGCCGCAGGGCGGTAGTTGGGCCGGTAGTCGGCGAAGAAGGCGTGGCCGGCATCTGCGTAGACGTCTACTTTCACCTCGTGCCCGCTCGCCTGCGCTCGTTTGCGGAGCTCCGCGCCAAGCTCGGGCGAGGGGTTCTGATCCTCCGCGCCGACCGCGGCGAGCAGCGGGCAGTGAAGCTGCTCGGCCAGCTCCAGCGGCGGCCGGGGACGGGTCTCGCTCACGCGCTCATCGGGCGTGGCACCGTCGATGAAGCCACCCCAGCAATCCACGGCGGCGTCGAGGCGGTCGCTGGCGCAGGCGAAGAGGAGCGTGTAGCGCCCACCCATGCAGAAGCCGATGCATCCGACCTTGCCGTTGACGTCTGCGCGTGCGCGCAGATGATCGGCCGCACCCTCGAGGTCGCCGAGCACAGTCGCGTCGGACATGGCGAACAGGCGGGCCATCATCGCCTGCAGGTCGTCCATCGGCGGCGGGCCGCCTTCGCGGGTGTAGAGATCGACGCCGAGGGCGACGTAGCCAAGGTTGGCAAAGCGGTTCGTCACGTCGCGAATGTGCTCGTTTAGGCCGCCAGCCTCGTGGATCACGATCATCGCCGGACGGGACTCGCCCGCGGGAATGTCGGCTGGGCACGCGAGGTAGCCGTTCACCTGTATGCCGTTCGCGCCGGCGAACGTCAGGTTCTCGGCGGCGATGCCCGTCAGATCGCTCACTGCTCCCGGGACGCCCTCGGGGCTCGGTTTGAGATGGGTGATCGTCATCTGTGCTCCGGCTCCTCTCGCGATCCTCTTGGCGAAACTGTCAGTCGAGCACGCTCATCGACCTCGTTCGACCTTAGCCGCACCGTCTCGGACTGCCGGTGCATCAGCTCGGTTCGTCGCGTGCGTCGAGCTCGCGTAGCTTTCGACGCGCGCGCTTGCGCGTTTCGCACAGCTCCTGCTCGAGTCGCTGGAGCTCGGCCGAGCGGTGTCGCACGAGCTCCAGCTGGCGATCGATGTGACCGAGTGCCTCCTGCAACAGCTCCGCGCGACGCTCCTGCTCGACGTCCTCGCGGCTCAGCTGGGCGCGAACCTCGGCGCGGGCCTCCTCGGCGGTGAGCAGCGTCTTCAGCTCCTCCAGCGAGACTCCCAGGAGGTTGCGCAGGCGCATGACCTCGCGCAGGCGCTCGACCTCGGCCTGGGTGTAGAGACGATGACGACCCGACGGCCGCGCCGGGGCGGGGGGAAGCAGACCGATCTCCTCGTAGTAGCGGATCGTCCTGGGCGTCGTTTCGGCCAGTCGCGCGACGTCGCCGATGCGCAGGCTCGGCGTGTCGGCGCCCGCCTCCATCGACGGGCGAGGCGAGCGCTTGCTGGCGGTCCCGGCCGGGGCGCTCATCGGCGCCCGGCGGGGACGGAGGTCCGGGTGGAGGAGCCGTTACGCGAGCCGGGGCCGGCTTGGAGGGAGCTCTCTGCCAGCTGCGGAGCGCCGATCGCCTCGGCGACAGCGTCCTCCACCTCGACCGCGACGCTCACCCCGGGCTCGGCCTGGACGTGGGCCGGACGCAGCATGCACACGAACATGCCCACCAGGGAGACGGCCGCTAGCACCCACAGCGCAACGTGCATGTTGGCTATGAACGGGTCGAGCTTGGCGGCCGTGAGGCCCTTGGCCACGCCCGAGAAGATCGCGAACAGGGTGGCCTGGGGCACGGCTGAGGTGACGATCGCCATCACGAAGGCGATCGAGAGCACGGCGCCCGTGTTCTGCAGAAGCGTCCGTGCGCCCGCGGCGATCCCGCGCCGGTGGGCGGGGACGACGCCCATCATGGCGGCGGTGTTGGGGCTGTTGAACATGCCCGAGCCGATGCCCACGAACAGCAGCCAGAGCGCGCTCTGCCAGTAGGCCGTGTGGACCTGCAGGGTGGTCATGGCCGCGAGGCCGATGGCGCTCACCAGCATGCCGATGGCGGCCAGGGCGCGCGAGCCGTGGCGGTCGGCGTAGATGCCGGCGATGGGCGAGGCGATCAGCATGCCTAGCGCGAGCGGGATCAGCTTGATGCCGGCTGTGATCGGCGAGTTGCCTTGGGCGCCCTGGTAGTAGAAGACGAACAGGAACATCAGCGCGAAGCGGGCGAGGCCGTTGATGAAGGCGGCTGCGCTGGCGGCCGCGAACAGTCGGTTGCGAAACAGCCCCAGGTCGAGCATCGGGGCGCTCGAGCGGCGCTCGATCAGCACCCAGGTGGGCAGCAGCACGGCTGCTGCGGCGAGGCCGACGATCACGATCGCGTCGTTCCAGCCGCTGAGCCCGCCTCGCGAGACGCCGAGCACGAGTCCCGTCAGGCCCACCACGAAGGTGCTCGTGCCAAGCACGTCATAGCCGCGCGCAGTGTCAGGTTTGGCCAGCTCGCGCAAGATCAGGGCGCCCCAGGCGGCGCCGGCGAGGGCGAAGGGAACGTTGAACCAGAACACCCAGTGCCAGGAGATAGCCACCAGCGCGCCACCTAGCACCGGGCCGAGCACGAGGCCGATGGCGGCGACCATCGTGTTGGCTCCCATCGCCAGGCCGAGCTGCTCTCGTGGGAAGGCGTCGGTGACCAGAGCTGCGGCGTTGGCGAACAGGAAGGCCGAGCCGATTCCCTGCAGGATCCGCCACAGGATCAGCACCGTCGCATCGCCCGAGAAGCCGGCCCCGAGCGAGGCCAGCGCGAAGACGACGAACCCTCCCACGTAGGCGCGCTTGCGCCCGAACAGGTCGCTGAGGCGCCCGGCCATCAGCACGAGCACAGTCGCGGCTATCAGATAGGCGAGGATCACCCACACGAGGGCCAGGAGGCTCGCGTGCAACGAGCGCTCCAGGTCGGGGAGCGCGATGATCAGCGTGCCGGAGTTCGTGGCCGCGAGCAGCATTCCCAGGCTGGTGCACGACAGCGCCCACCACTTGTACTGCTCGTGGCCGGCGGCGACACCGAATCGTCCGCCGCTGACCTCGCGGGCTGTGGGCTGTGGCTTGCTGATGGTGCTCATCGTGGCGATCAACTCCCTGGTCTGGCGCTAAAGCTTACGTGAACGTAAAGATCAGAATAGCAGCGATGCGAGCGCCAGCTGGAGTGCTAGAACTTGTGCATGTCCTCCGCTGAGCAGCCCAAGATCGCCAAGTCCGACGAGGAGTGGCGCGAGCAGCTCACCCCCGCCCAGTACGACGTGCTGCGCAAGGCCGGCACCGAGCCGCCCTTCAGCGGTGAGTACGTCTACAACAAGGCCTCGGGCGACTACCGCTGCGCAGCGTGCGGGGCGGTTCTGTTCAGCGCCGACACCAAGTTCGACTCGGGCACAGGCTGGCCGAGCTTCACCGAGCCGGCCGTGGCCGAAGCGGTCGAGCTGCGTCCCGACAACAGCCTGTTCATGCGCCGCACCGAGGTCGTGTGCCGCACCTGTGGCGGGCACCTCGGCCACGTATTCGACGACGGTCCGGGACCGACAGGACAGCGCTACTGCATCAACTCGGCAGCGCTCCAATTCGCGCCCGAGGAGCCGGCGGGGGGCTGACGCTCCAAACGCCCCCGCCCTCACCTGGCGTTCTCAGGGGGTAGCCTTCTCAAGCTCATGGTCATGCAGGAACAATCGCGCCGGCTGGCCGAACCGCTGCGGTGGGGCGCCCGCCAGAAGGCTGTGATCGCAGTCGTGGTGGGCCTGATGGTGGTCGCGGTGGTCGTGCTCGCGGTCCGAGGGGTCAAAACCCACAATGGCGCCGAAGCCTCCAATTGCGTACGTGTGACGTTCGCCAGCACACTTGGTGGCGCCGACTTGCACGGCTGCGGCGCACAGGCGAGGCGCATCTGCGCCTCGGGGTCGTTCCCGCACGTGGCCAAGGAACTGCAGCTCGCCTGCGAGCGTGCGGGCTTCCCGTATCGCGCCCCCAGCTGAGCGTCTAGACAAATGTCGAAACCCCTGGCGCAAGTGTTGGCCAGGATGGCCCTACCCGCATTCCTGCATGGAGGATTTCATTGCGGGACTATCGGTACGGGGCTCGCGTAGCGAACTCCCTCACCGTGTCTACGACAGCAGGAAATGGAGGCACATGAGCTGGCTCGCATACCCAAGTTGGCTAAACGCTGGAGATAACGCGTGGCAGATGACTGCTGCGACGTTCGTGGGCCTGATGAGCCTGCCGGGCCTCGCGGTCCTGTACGGCGGCGTCATGCAGAAGCGTTGGTCGGTGAACAGCATGATGCTCACATTCGTGGCGTTTTGCCTTGTGCTGGTGGCATGGTGTCTGTGGGCGTTCAAGATGGGCTTCGGCAGCCCGATCGGTCACGGCAAAGGCTTCTTCGACACGTTCTGGGGGAAGTCGGGCACCGTGCTGTCGACCGGAGCCGAGGAGGGTCAAGCGGTCATTCCGTCGATCACGGAAGGGCCGCCTTTCCACTTCCCGGAGGCTTCGCTCGTCTACTTCCAGTTCGTGTTCGCAGGCATCACGCCGATCCTGATGCTCGGTTCGGTTCTCGGGCGCATCAGCTTCAAGGCCTGGATCCTGTTCGTGCTGCTGTGGATCACATTCGTGTACACAGTCAACGCGTTCCTGATCTGGGGCGGTGGTTACTTCGCTGCGCACGGTGCTCTGGACTACTCAGGTGGCTATGTCATCCACCTGGCAGCCGGGATCTCCGGCTTCGTGGCCGCGGCGGTGATCGGTCCACGATTGCAGCGAGATAGAGAGATCGATGCACCGAACAACCTGCTGATGGTGGCGGCGGGAGCAGGTCTGCTGTGGCTCGGCTGGAACGGCTTCAACGGAGGAGACTCCTACTACGCAGGCGCGAACGCGTCGGCGGCGGTCGTCAACACGAACCTGTGCACGGCGGTAGCCATGCTGGTTTGGATCGCGTGGGACTACATCTTCCGCGACAAGCCGTCCCTGCTGGGCTCGGTCAACGGCATGATCACAGGGCTGGTGGGTATCACCCCTGCCGCCGGTTTCGTCAACGGCTGGGGGGCGATCGCGATCGGTGTGATCGCATCGACGATCGTGTGGATGGCGATCAGGTTCCTGAGCCGAGCGCCGGTCTTCCGACATGTGGACGACACCCTGGGGGTGATCTATACACACGGAATCGCGGGGCTATGCGGAGGGCTGTTGGTGGGCTTCTTCGCCGATCCGAAGATGGTCGAGTACATCGGCGTCGGAGGAGCATCGAACCTGCCTGGTAAATCCAGCGTTCTGTACGGCGGCAGCTGGACGCTGCTGCGCTGGCAGGCCGAGACCGGGCTGTGGGTGATCCTGTTCAGCGCGATCATGACGTTCATCCTGCTGAAGCTCGTGAGCATCGTTCTCCCGCTCCGTCTCTCCGACGAGGAGCTCGAGATCGGCGATCACGCGATCCACGGCAACGAGGTCTACCCGTCGGACGTGCCGACGCTCGGGGGGCCCCATGCTCCCGGCTGGCAGCCCGGCGGCGTGCTGCCCGCCGGAGCGGGAGCCGGCGCATAGGGCAAGGCAGCCCGACCGGCGCAGGCGCGCTTCCTCCTGGGCGCGCCGGCAAGGCCGGAGGTTTGCGCCGGCAAGGCCGGAGGTTGTATGGGGGCGGCTCCGCCTTGGCGGGGCCGCTCCCACGATCGGGCGGCGTGCGCGCCGTGGGGCCGTCGCGATGCCACTGCCCGCTTTGTGACGCGGGTGACGAGCGTACGCTCGGGACGCGATA
>DATARM010000052.1:0-7054 GCA_036264155.1 Solirubrobacteraceae bacterium | reverse complement strand
GTCACTCCGCCAGACGCTACTGGCGCCAGGTCACTGCGACGCTGCGCCCTGGACGGGGCGACGGCCTGCGCGAGGCGGCCGCTCGATACAACGCCGAGAGCTGACGCCGAGCTCCTCCATCAGCGCGCCGACCACGGCCGCGTCGAGCTGCGAGCCGGCTACGCGGCGCAACTCGGTCCGTGCCTGCGCGAGCGTGCGCGCGGCACGGTAGGGACGGTCGGTGACCATCGCCTCGTAGGTGTCACAGGCGGAGATGATGCGCGCGGCGAGCGGGATCTCCTCGCCGGTCAGTCCGTCTGGGTAGCCGCGACCATCCCAGCGCTCGTGGCTAGCGCGCACGGCGGGCGCGAGGTGGGCAAACGCTGGAATCCGCGCGACGAGATGCCCGCCGACGGCGGCGTGGCTCTGCATCACCTCCCACTCCTGGTCGTCCAGAGGCCCGGGCTTGAGCAGGATCTCGCTGGGCACGGCCACCTTGCCGACGTCGTGCAGGAGCGCTGCGTAGCGGACGTCGCGGGCGCGGCAGTCGGGCTCTCCGAGCCGCAGCGCCACCCGCTCGGCCAGCTCGGCCACCTGCTGCTCGTGCGAGGCGGTGTACTCGTCCTTGGCCTCCACAGTGCTCATCAGCGCGGTGAGCGTCGTCGTGAACGTCTGCTCGAGATCGCCCACCAGCAGCCCGCGGTGCACCGAGGAGCCGAGGCTGGCGGCCACGGCCTCGACCAGCACGGCATCGGCTTGGCTGAAGGCTTCCGGCTCGGGCGCCTCGAGGTTGAGCACGCCCCACACCACGCCGTCGACCATGATCGGCACGCTCAGCTCCGAGCGGGGGTCGGTCTCGGGGTCGCGCACGACGTAGTCGCTGTCCTCACGCGTGTCGCTCACCAGCGCCGTTTGACCCGACCGCGCCACGCGTCCGTTGATCCCATCTTGGACGGACTGCTCGAGCAGCAGGAACTCGGTCATCACCTCGGCCAGAGCGCCGCTGCCGGCGATCAGTCGCAGGATGCCGTCGGAGTCCAGGCGCTGGACGGCGGCGAGATAGAAGGCGAACGTGCCGTGCAGCTCCTCGACGACCAGCTCGACCATCTCCTGAACCTCGTTGGTCGCCGCCAGGCGCGCGTTCAAGCGTGTCGCCAGGCGCAGCTGCGCGCGCAGATAACCGAGCTCGCCGGCCGAGGCCATGGGGCGCGAGCGCTTGTCCTCGTGGTGGCGACGCAGCGCCTCCGCCCGGCGCAGCCGCTCGCGTGCGCCCACGGGCTGCTGTTGTCCAGCCTTCGGCTGCTCGACGGTTGCGACGGAGACTTCGCGCATGGGTCGCGTAATCGGTCCACGGGCCCCCCCGCTTGAGCCGGGAGGGCCCGATTTCGTCAGACGTCGCGCAGCGGGTCCTCCGCGTAGGCCTCCACTTCGCCGTGGCCGGCGCGAAAGGCGGCCGCGCGACGGCGCCCCTCGACGACGAGCGCGCGCGCGCCCGCCAGCTCGTGGGGATGGAAGAAACGACTCGCCAGCAGTGCCACCGGCACGAGCGCAAGCCAGGCGATCCGCGCCAGCAGCCCCACCGCGCCGTGGCTCGGCAGCAGCAGCTCGCCGCTGATGGCCACTCCCGCCAGGATCGCGCTCAGCTGCGCCAGACGCAGCCATTCAAAGCCCACCTTGAACAGGCCGCGGGTGAGGGCATACATGACGATGAGCATCGCCGCGTAGGCCCCACACAGCGCAATGCCCGCGCCCGCTACCCCCAGTCCGGCGCCGCTGCCCGGCACGAGCACGAGCAGCAGCACGACGTTGACGGCGAGCCCGACGGCCGCTGCCGGGAAGTTGCGCGAGGTGACACGCGCGCGCCCCGAGATCGCGACGAACACCAGGTACAGGCCATACAGCGCCCACCCAAGCGCCAGCCAGGGCAGCGCGCGGTAGGCATCGAAGTACCTGTGCGCGGCCAGCAGCCTCACCATCCAGCGTCCGAGCAGCTCCACCGCACACACGACCACTCCCGTGGCCAGCGCGTAGTAGGTGGTGACGAGTGAGTACAGCCGCGCGGCCTCCTCGTCGCTCTCGATCGAGTAGGCCAACGGCGGCCACGCGTACTGGAACCCGCGGACCGCCACGAACACCACAGTCGCGAGCTTGATCGCGACGGCGTACAGCCCGGCAGCACCGTGCGAATAGGTCCTGAACAGGTAGAAGCGGTCGGCCACCTGCAGCGCGTAGACGCTCGCGTCGGCCGGAACCGTCGGCAGGCCGAAGCGCAGCATCGCGCGCAGGTCCCCCAGCCGTACGCGCAGCGAGAAGCGCGCGCGCAGCACCCACCACAGACCTAGCACGACCAACGCCGAGGCGGCGAAGTTGCCGAGCAGCAGCCCCCGCGCACCCTGGTCGGCGAAGACGACCAACACGATCGTGAAGGCCACCGTCATGGCCACGTTGGCGGCAGAGGCGACCACGTAGGCGCGGGCGCGCTCGTCTACACGCAGCTGCGCGTAGACCATCTCCAGGTTGGTGAACGCCCACAGCCCGAGCACAGCGCAGTCGAACAACAGCGGGTCGCGGATGCCGATCAAGAGCTTCGATAGATCGCCGGCGAACAGCAGAGCCAACAGCGAGGCGAGCGTGGTCGTCCAGGCCACAGCGGCCGTGGCAGTGCGTGCGATTCGGGTCCTGCGCTCGGAGTCCTCGTCGTCGAAGTAGAAGCGGATGAACGCCTCGCCGACCCCCACGCGCAGCAGGATGCTCGACAGGATCACCGCCGTCAGCAGCGATTCGGCCGCGCCGTAGGCTTCGGGGTTCAGGTGGTGGGTGTACAGCGGCAGCGTGAGGAGCGCGAGCCCCTTCGCCAGGATGTCTCCGAACTGGTAGGCCGCACCCGTCGTGACGAGACGCTTGAGGTAGCCGAGCACAGCGTCACCGGCTGTCGTGGCCGCTGAGAGCGGGACTGGAGAGAACCGTGGCGGGAGCCGTGCCCTCGCCCGCCCGCGCCAGCGCCACCCCGATTGCCAGCAGCGCCCACGTGAAGGGGTCCTCGAGGAAGTCGGCGTAGGTCCAGGTGTGGAGCACGAGCGCGGCGAAGCACGCCGCCACGGCGATCCGTGGGGGCGAGCGCCCCGCGCCGCGGAAGAGCACGAAGAAGGCTGCGACCAGCAGCGCTATGTAGAGCCCGAGGCCGAGGATCCCCTGCTCCGCGGCCACGGTCACGGGGATCGTGTGCGAGGCCGATGTGGCGTTCTGGGCACTGGCTTCGCTCCCCTTGCTGTGGCGCTTGTACTCCACTTCGAAGGACCCGGCGCCGTAGCCCTCGAGCGGGCGTTTGGCGAACAGGTCGAGGCCCCCCGAGATCAGCTTGGTACGGCCGCTGGTCGCATTGCTGGTCGATCCGCTGGATCCCTTCAGGCCGAAGTGCAGGCTGGTGGGCGCCACGAGCACGACAACGCCCGCGAGCGCCACCAGCGAGAAGGCCGCATACAGCGTCGCGCGCGTATCCCAACGCCACGCAGCCAGGATCGTCAGGCCGAGCAGCAGCGCGGCGATGCTCGACTGCGAGAAGCTCGTGACCAGTCCACCGAGCAGCCACGCCAGGGCGATGCCTCCAAGCGCGATGTCGCGGCGGCGGACGCTCCACAGCACGATCGTCGTGAGGGCGATCATCACCAGCGCGAGGAAGCGGCCGTAGATGTTGGGGTCGAAGAACAACGAGTTGACGCGGAAGTAGTTGTCGTACTCGTTGGCCGTCACCACCTTGGGGTTCAAGAACAGCGACTTGCGCGCGTACTCCACGAAGCCCACGCCCGCGAAGATCACGGCCAGCGCGACCATCACACCCAGGCAGCGCAACAGCAGCTCCCGCGTCCAGTGCACTTCGCGCAGCAGCACGAACAGCAGGCCGAAGGGGATGTAGAAGAAGGCGATGTTCTCGCCCGCCCGCGCGTGATCGGCTGAGTAGATCCCCTGCAGCGCATAGAGCCCCACCGCCCCCAGCAGTAGCCATTCGAGGCCCCTGGGCGTCCTCCAAAAACGCAGCTCGGTGATCGCAGCCGGGGGTTCGCCGGGACGAGCAGCCCCCGCGTCAGCCGACTCGCGACCACGGGCGAGCAGCCGTGGCAGCAGCTGTGCGAGCACGCCCGCGGCCACCACCAAATACAGGGGGATGAGCAGGTTGACTGTCTTGCCGTCGGTGGAGATCGGCAACCGGAAAGGCAGCGCGAAGATCGCCAGCAGCGGAAACGCCTCGTGGTGGCGACGCATCAGCGCGACGAGCGCCGCGACGATCACGAGCGCTATGGCAGCGCCGGCTGCAAGCGTCCCGGCGCTCGGCAGGCGCGTGCCCACCGCCAGGGCGATCTCCGTGCTCATGAGCCCACCAGCGTGAAGCTGCGGGGCGAGAGCACCGGCTGGCTGCGGCCACGCAGGCTCACGCGAACCCTGTATTCACCCGGCGGCGCAAGCGCCCCGGGGTTGCGGGGCACGATGATGGCACGCCCCGATTCGGTCCTGATCGTGGTGAAGTCGGAAGCGCTGCCGCGGCGCCCGTCCCAGCGCAGAGAGAACTGTTTGTAGCGCGGCACGTGGCGGGCGCGCACGAGCGTTGCCATGAGATTGCCGTCGGAGTCGATGATCGTCACGGTCGCCGTGCCGGCCTCGGCGAGCTTGAACGAGATCTCCTCCTGTTTGAGGTGGCCCGCCGGCGTCGGGGAGAAGCGCGGCGTCAGCTTGAAGTCCTGGACTGCGGTGGGCGTGTGCTTGAGGCGTTGGGTGATGAAGAACGCCGCGAAACAGGCCACCACCAGCAGTGCGAACACCGCGCGAGCCAACGGGTCGCGGCCCTCCCCTCTGACCTGGCCTGCGTCCCCCATGTCCTCGAGCGCGGCCGGTGCGCCCGTCAATCCCCGCCGCCCAGGGCGAACCGCTCGACCGTGTCCGAGCGCAACCCCAGCCTGAGCGTCTCCAGCGAGAGCACGTCCGCGGGCGCGATGTTGCCGAGGTTGCACTCGGTGCCAAACCGCTTCAGCAGCCACACCTGCTGCTGCTGCAAGGGGGCGTCGAAGATCAGCCGGTCCTCATCGATCGAGTGCACGATCTCGTCGATCAGGCCCGTGCGCACTTCGCCGTTGGCACGGTAGATGCCCGCCGTGCCCGACTCGCGCGCCTCGGCTATGACCTTCCATGCGCCCGCATCCAGGTCGCGTTCGATCTGCTCCACCCACACGTAGGGGGCCATGATGAAGTCGGCGTCCTTGCTTCCCACCTCGGCGAACACGGTGAACTCGCCTGAGAGCCGTTCGATCAGCTCGCGCTTGACGGCCGCATCGAGCTCGATCGTGCCGTCTGAGATCTCCACGTGGCGCAGGCCGAGCTCGCGCAGCCACGCAACCAGCCCATCGACCCGGCCTTGGCGGATGGCTACCTCTGTGAGAGTGCCCCCGAGCACCACTGGGATGTCGTGGGCCGCGTAGCGCGCGAGCTTGGGCTTCAGGTTGGCCGTCACGAGAGCCGTCCCCCAGCCCAGCTTGACGATGTCTACGGCCGGTCCTACGACCTCGAGCAGGCCGTCGACCTCGGCCACCGACAGGCCGCGGTCGATCACGTGGGTGATACCTCGCTCGCGCGGCTTGGTGGAGCGCGCTGGGATGTCCAGGAAGTCGGCTATGGCAGCTTCGCGGCCTCGTCGGCGCCGACGATCACCACTACCTTGGCCGTGCCCGCAAGCGTCGCAACAGCGGATTCCAGCGGCTGCACGTGCGTGACGCCAAGCGAGCGGGCCACGCCTTCTGCGTCGGCCTGGTGGCCGGTCGCGTACTGGACGACCGTCACCTGGTTGGTACCGGGCGGGCTGCCGCTGAGAGCCGCTGCCTGTGAGTAGCCGTGCTGTTGCAACTGGCCTGAGATCTGGTGGGCCAGCCCCGCCTTTTCGGTGCCGTTGAGCACCGTGACGATCGTTTCCGCCGGGTTGGCCGCGTGGCCTGCAGAGCCCGAGGTTCTCGAGGATCTGCTGTGGTGGGCCGCGGTGCTGGTCTTGCCTGCGTTCGTCGTCGTGGCACCAGAGGTGCTCGTGGCGGCGTTCTTGCCCGAGCCGCCGCCCGCGAGCAGCACGACCGCAACTACCACCACGACGATCACCGCTGCGAGGATCGCCAGCGTCGTCCTGCCAGGTGAGCGGCGCGAGGACCCGGTGCTCCTGTGCCCCTCTCCAGAGGGCGTTGGGGTTGCCCGTGCCGTGGACGGCCTGGGACGGGCGGACTGAGGGGCTCCCACCCCGCCGGCAGGCTGGCGCTGCACCGCGCGCCGGGGCGCCTCGGGGGCGGGAGGAGCCGGGGGGCGACGCGGTGGGCTCCCGGGGATCGGCGGACTGGGGGCTCGCGGAGTGGCACTCGCCGTCGCGGCCGCTGTGGCCGGCGCAGGCGTCGACGGGCGAGCGCTGGCAGGCGCGGCTTGCGTCGGTGCGCCCACGGCGGGAGCAGATGCAGCCGTGTTGGGGGTCGAGACGAGGGACCGGGAGCTCTGCGCGGCTCCTGCCGCTGAGGCGGGGGCACCAACCGGTACGGAGCCGGCCACAGGAGCGGCCTGGGGGGCGGCGGGGGAAGCCGGCGTCGACCCGGCGGGGATGGGCGACGCCACCGGACGGGTCGGGAGGCCTGGCTGCCCCGGAGCCGCCGGGGATGGCACGGGCGCTCCCGGCGTGGCCGAGCTCGCTGCCGGCTGACCCGGGGCCGTGGGCTGCCCCGGCGTGGCGGGAGGCGTGGCAACAGGCTGCTGCAGGGCGCCTGTCGCCGGGGTACCCGCCGCGGTGAGCGGCTGGCCGGCCACCGGCTGTGCAGCCGTTTGAGGAGCGCCCACCACGCGGGTGGGCGCGGCTGCGCCGGTACCCACTGCAGCTGTGCGGTTGTGGATCGGCGCGGCGCGCGGAATCGGGCGGGCGACGGGCGCTCCTGGGGTCGGCTGCTGTATACGAGCGGCGGCAGCAGCTGCGACCCGCTGCTCGATGTCGGCGTCGCGCTCAGGCGCACGGCCGGCCCACTCGCGCAAGCGTTTGAGCTCGCGTCCCTGGGAGAACACGAGCAGC
>DATARM010000050.1:0-16619 GCA_036264155.1 Solirubrobacteraceae bacterium | reverse complement strand
TGTGGGCATGCGAAGTTCACCGGCGAGGTCGGGGTCTGCATGGCGACTTCGGGTCCCGGTGCGATTCATCTGCTCAACGGGTTGTATGACGCGAAGCTCGACCATAGGCCTGTGGTGGCGATCGTGGGGCAGACGTTCGTGCGCGCGATCGGTGGAGATTTCCAGCAGGAGGTGAAGCTGCTTCAGCTATATAGCGATGTCGCTTCCGCGTTCTGTCAGCAGGTGAACGAGCCCTCGAGCGTGCGCCATTTGATCGACCGCGCGATGCGGATCGCGCAGACCGAGCGGACGGTGACGTGCGTGATCGTCCCTGCCGATGTGCAGGACATGGAAGCCGTGGAGGCGCAGCCGCACAAGACGCATACGGTCCACTCCGGGGTCGGGTACTGGCGGGGACGGCGGATCCCCGCCAAAGAGCAGCTCAAGCAGGCGGCGGACATCCTCAACGCGGGCGAGAAGGTTGCAATGCTCGTGGGGCAGGGCGCTCTGGACGCGACCGACGAGGTGATTGCTGTCGCCGACGCCCTTGGAGCCGGGGTCGCGAAGGCGCTGCTCGGCAAGGCCGCGGTGCCCGACGACGTGCCGTTCTGCACGGGGAGCATCGGCCTGTTGGGCACGAAGCCGAGCTGGGACATGATGCGGGGCGCCGACACGCTGCTGATGGTCGGCTCGAGCTTTCCCTACTCGGAGTTCCTGCCCAAGGAAGGACAGGTCAAAGCGGTCCAGATCGACCTGCTTGGCAGGATGCTGAGCATCCGCTACCCGATGGACCTCGCGCTCGAGGGCGACAGCAAGGAAAGTCTCAAGGAACTTCTGCCGCTGCTTGAGCGCAAGGAGGACCGCTCCTGGCAGGATCAGATCAAGGAGAACGTCGCTGATTGGTGGAGGCTGATGGATGAACAGGGCGAGCCGGCCGACCGCGACGGGCGTGTGCGCCCGCAGGGCCTGTTCACCGCGCTCTCCAGCCAGCTACCAGATAACGCGATCCTCTCGAGCGACTCCGGGTCGGCAGCGAACTGGTACGCGCGTCACATCAGGATCCGCCGCGGGATGAAGGCGATGCTGTCGGGAAACCTTGCCACGATGGTTCCCGGAGTCCCGTACGCGATCGCGGCGAAGTTCGCCTACCCCGATCGTGTGTCGATCGCGATGGTCGGTGATGGTGCGATGCAGATGGGCGGCATGGCGGAGATGCTGACCGCCGCGAAGTACTACAAGACGTGGGCGGACCCGCGGCTGATCGTGCTCGTGCTCACCAACGAGGATCTGAACCAGGTGACGTGGGAGCAGCGGGTGATGGAGGGTGACCCTGAGTTCAAGGCCTCGCAGGAGATCCCCTATGTCGACTATGCCGCGTGGGCGCAGCTGATCGGGCTGCACGGAATCAAGATCACTAGGTCAAGTGAGATCGAGGGCGCCTGGCGTGAGGCGCTGAGCACCGACCGGCCGGTGATCATCAGTGCGCTCACCGATCCGAACGAGGCGCCGCTGCCGCCGCATATCACCTTTGAACAGGCCGAGAAGTTCGCCAAGTCGATCCGCGCGGATCCGCAGAGCGGGTTGCCTGGGGCGGTGGAGTCGGTGCGGGAGAAGGTCCACGAGTTCCTGCCGGGACGCTGAGATGCGCCTGCGCAAAGTACGGACGGGCGCTTCGGTGGGGCGCGCGGAGCATCGCCTGGACCGGTGGGTCGCGAACGTCGAACATGGGCGCTTTGAGCGTTCGCTCTGCGGCCTGACGGCGTTCTCCGCGCTGGTCACGACAGCGGAGGTCTACGCCGAGCATTACCGGGCGAGCTTCGGCAACAAGATGATGTGGAGCCCGATCGTCGTCACCCCACCCGTCGTGGTGGCGGGCATCGCCGGTGTGTACAGCAAACGGTGGGCGAAGACCGTGCTTCCGGTCGCCTCGACGGTCTACATGCTCGACGGCTTGGTCGGCGAGTACTACCACGCGCGTGGCGTCTCGCGGAGACCGGGCGGTTTCAGTCAGGCGAGCTACAACATCCCGATGGGGCCGCCGATCATGGCCCCAGGACTGATGTCAATTGTCGGTTTGATGGGCGTGCTCGCCGCGCTGCTGCGTAGGGAGGGTTGAGCCGGGATGGCAGACTTGCGCGATCCCGGGCATCTGCCGAACTTGCGCCCCGGCGGGCAGGCGGCGAAGCCGGACTGGCTGCCCCGTCAGCGTGAGGGCACCACGCCGCAGATGGTGGGGCGCTATCCCGATTATGACGTGCTTGCCTCCACAGCGGACTGGGATGCTGCTACTCGCAAGGTGGTCATGGAGAGGCTGGATCCTCCGCGAGCGTTGAGGTTCTTCACCTCCGGGCAGGCACGGACGCTGCGCGCGTTCTGTGATGTGCTGCTCGCCCAGGACGCCGAGCCCAGGGTGCCTGTCCTCGAGCTGGTCGATGAGAAGCTCGCCGACGGGCGCCTGGATGGCTATGAGTACGAGGACATGCCCGATGATCGTCAGACGTGGCGGCTGGTGCTCGACGGTCTCGACACGGCGGCGCGGCAATGGCATGGCAAGGCATCCTTCGCGAACTGCGCAGCCGAGGACCAGGAGGGGATCATCAAGGCTTTCGCCGCCGGTCAGCTCGCGGGCGAGGCGTGGGAGGAGGTGAACGTCGCACACGCGTGGGAGGTGTGCACGCGGATGGCGCTTGAGGCGTTCTACTCCCATCCGTGGGCGTGGAATGAGATCGGGTTCGGTGGCCCCGCCTACCCGCAGGGGTACATGCGCCTCGGCCCTGTCAGCGTGCTCGAGCCGCGTGAGCGACCTGGTGCGATCGATGAGGATCCTGTGCGCGTCGCCTCGGGGCTCGAGGGATGATCGGAAATCTCCTGAAGGGCTCCCGCGGCCCAAAGGCGAACGACTCGCGCTACCTGCTCGACGTCCACCGCCGCGAGCTCCCCGGCGAGGACACGATGCGCCGCTACCCCGAGAGCGAGGAGGTCGACCTGGTGATCGTGGGTGCGGGTGCGGGCGGCTCGGTGCTCGCGCAGCGCCTCGCGCGTAACGGCTGGCGGATCGTGATCCTTGAGGCCGGGCCGTTCTGGCATCCCGACGAGGACTGGGTCTCTGATGAGGCCGGGTCACATGCGCTGTATTGGAATCAGAAGCGGATCATCAGCGGGGAGGATCCGATCAAGCTGGGCAAGAACAACTCCGGGCGCGGGGTCGGCGGGTCGATGGTGCACTACGCCGGCTACACCCCTCGCTTTCACCCCTCCGACTTCGAGACGCTCGCGCGGGACGGGGTGGGGGCGGACTGGCCGATCTCCTACCAGGAGTTGAAGTCGCATTACGAGGAGCTCGAGCGGGAGCTGCCGGTCGCCGGACAGAACTGGCCCTGGGGCGATCCGCACTCCTACCCGTTCTCGCCGCACCCGGTGAGTGGTGCCGCGCAGGCCCTCTGGCATGGTGCACGCAAGGTCGGGATCGAGATGCGCGCCGGGCCGGTCGGGATCGTCAACGGCACGTTCGGCAACCGCCCGCACTGCATCTACCGTGGCTACTGCCTGCAGGGCTGCAAGGTCAACGCGAAGGCCAGCCCCTACGTCACGCATCTCCCGGACGCGCTCGAGCATGGTGTGGAGATCCGCTCCGACAGCATGGCCGTGAGGGTCGAGCTCGACGAGAACGGGACAAAGGCGATCGGGGTGACCTATATCCGTGAGGGAGAGGCGCTCGAGCGGTTCCAGCGCGCCGCTGCGGTGGCGGTGTGTGGCTATTCGATTGAGACCCCGAGGCTGCTGTTGAACTCGACATCGGCGCGGTTCCCGAACGGCCTGGGTAACAACGAGGATCAGGTCGGTCGCTATGTGATGGTGCAGGGCGCCTCCCAGAGCGCTGGGCGTTTCCCCGATGAACAGCGGATGTACAAGGCGCCGCCACCCGAGGTCTCATCCGAGCAGTTCTATGAGACGGATGAGTCGCGCGGGTTCGCGCGTGGCTTCTCGATCCAGACGATCTCCCCGCTGCCGATCGGGTGGGCTGAGCACGTGATCGCCGAGGGGCACTTCGGCATGGAGCTGCGGGAGTACATGCGCGACTACAACCACTGGATCACGATCGGTGTGCTCAACGAGCTGCTGCCCCAGGCGGAGAACCGTGTCACGCTCGCCGCAGAGAAGGACCCCTACGGGATACCCGTCGCGCATTTCGCTCATTCGCGGTGTGAGAACGACAAGGCCAACATGGAGTACTCAAAGCAGATCCTGAAGAGCATCCTGCAGGCCGCCGGGGCGCAGGACACCCTCACGATCCAGCGCTACGCGCACCTGATCGGGGGCGCCCGGATGGGCGCCGCGCCAGAGAACAGCGTCGTCGACTCAGACCAGTGCGTGTGGGGGGTCGAGAACCTTCTCATCGCAGACGGCAGCGTCTGCCCTACCCAGGGCAGCGCGAACCCAGCCTTGACGATCATGGCGCTCTCCTCACGCCTGGCTGAGCGACTGGCGAGCAAGCAGGTCCGGCAGGGCCGCATGGCGGTCGCGCGATGACATTAGGGAGGAGACGATGAGCAGCAAGCCTCAGGTCGTGGTCGTGACGGGAGCTTCGGGCGGGGTTGGCCGGGCGATCGCGCACGCGTTCGCCAAGCGCGGCGCGCATATAGGGCTGCTCGCCCGTGGCCGGGAGGGCCTGGACGGCGCCACACGGGAGGTGGAGACACTTGGTGGCCACGCGTTGGCCGTCCCGACGGACGTGTCTGAGCACGATCAGGTCGAGGCGGCCGCGGCCGCGGTCGAAGAGCAGTTCGGCGAGATCGACGTTTGGGTCAACGACGCGATGGCGACCGTGTTCGCGCGCTTCACCGACACCGATCCAGGGGAGTTCAAGCGCGCCACCGAAGTGACCTACCTCGGCACGGTGTACGGCACGATGGTCGCGCTGAAGCGGATGACGGCGCGCGACCGTGGCAAGATCGTGCAGGTCGGCTCTGCGCTGTCCTACCGCGCGATCCCGTTGCAGGCCGCCTACTGCGGTGCGAAGTTCGGGATAAGAGGGTTCACCGACTCGCTCCGTACGGAGCTGCGCCACGACAAGAGCAAGGTGCAGATCACGATGGTGCAGCTGCCCGGAATCAACACGACACAGTTCAGCTGGTGTCGCTCGAAGCTTCCCGATCACCCGATGCCCGTCCCGCCGATCTACCAGCCGGAGATCCCCGCGGAGGCCGTTTATTGGGCTGCTCAGCACAGGCGTCGCGAGCTGTGGGTCGGCTACAGCGCCGTGGAGGCGATCGTAGGCTCGCGGTTCGCGCCGGGGGTGCTCGGCGACATCTATCTGGCAAAGACCGGGATCTCCGGCCAGCAGGTCAAGGACATGCCGATCGACGGCGAGCGCGTTGGGAACCTGTTTGAGCCGGTCGAAGGCGATGCGGCGACGCACGGCATCTTCGACGCGAAGGCCAAAGCCCGCAGTCCCGAGCTGTGGGCCGCCACCCACCGCGGCGCTCTCGCCGCCGGGCTCGCCGGGGCGGCCGCCGCGACAGCGATCGCGGCGAAAGGGCTCGCGCGGTGAGCAGCGCGGCCGGGGGAGAGACGCTGGGGATCCAGCGGCCTCATGTGCTGCGCGAGTATGCGCTGCTCGCCGACGGTGAGCGGGGCGTGCTTGTCGGCCCGCGCGGAGATTTCGTGTGGATGTGCTTTCCGCGCTGGGACTCTCCCGCGGTGTTCTCCTCGATCATCGGCGGTTCCGGCGGCTACGCGATCACCCCTAAGGAACGCTGTGTATGGGGCGGCTACTACGAGCCGGGGAGCCTGGTCTGGCGCAGCCGCTGGGTCACCAGCGACGCTGAGATCGAGTGCCGCGAAGCGCTCGCCCTCCCCAGCGACCCTGGCCGGGCGGTGATCCTACGGCGGGTCATCGCGCGCAAGGGCACCGCCCACGTCGACGTCGTGCTGAACCCTCGCGGCGACTTCGGCCAGGACGCGATCAGCAAGCTCTCAAGGCGCGACGATGGCGCGTGGACGGGCGAGCTCACGGACACACGAACCTGTTGGATCGGAGGCCAGGACGCAACCCCCCAGGCCGATGGGCACGGCGGCAAGGCGCTGACCCTCGCCCTGACCGTCCAGGAGGGCGCGCATCACGATTTCGTGCTCGTACTAGCCGACGGAGGGTCCGATGTCGAGGCCCCGGAGGCGGAGTGGGCGTGGCAGGGTGTCGAGAGGGAGTGGCGCGAACGGGTGCCGCAGCTCGAGGGAACAGTCGCCCAGCGTGACGCGCGTCACGCCTACGCCGTCCTCTCTGGGCTCACGAGCGCGGGCGGTGGGATGGTCGCTGCGGCGACCACCTCGCTGCCCGAGCGCGCCCGCGGGGGCCGCAACTACGACTACCGGTACGTGTGGATCCGCGACCAGTGCTACACCGGGCAGGCGGTCGCGAAGGGCGGCCCCTATCCCTTGATGGACGACGCGGTGCGCTTCGTCACCGAACGCCTCCTGGCGGACGGCCCCGGGCTCAAGCCGGCCTACACCACCACCGGCGGCAGGGTGCCCGACCAGCAGCACCTCCATCTGCCTGGCTACCCTGGCGGCACCGACATCGTCGGTAACTGGGTCAACAAGCAGTTCCAGCTCGACGCGTTCGGGGAGGCGCTGCTGCTCCTCTCCTCAGCAGCAGGGCACGATCATCTCGACACCGATGGTTGGCGCGCCGCAGAGCTCGCGGTCGACGCGATCGTCAAACGCTGGCGTGAGCGCGACACGGACGCCGGGATCTGGGAGATCGACCCCGACGCGTGGACTCACAGCCGGCTGGTCTGTGCCGCCGGGCTGCGCCAGATCGCCCAGCGCCGCCCCGCCGGCGAGCACGCCGCGCAATGGGTCTCCCTCGCCGATGAGATCGTCTCCGACACCGCCAAGCACGCGCTGCACCATTCCGGGCGCTGGCAGCGCTCCCCGAGCGACCCCCGGCCGGATGCGGCGCTGCTGCTCGCCGCGATCCGCGGTGCGATCCCCGCCTCTGACCCACGCTCGGTCGCGACACTACAAGCGGTCGAGGCAGAGCTCACCCAGGACGGCTACTGCTACCGCTACCGCCCCGACGAGCGCCCCCTCGGGGAGGCCGAGGGCGCGTTTCTGCTGTGCGGGTTCTTCATGTCGCTCGCCTACAGCCAGCAGGGCGATCACGTCACGGCAGCGCGGTGGTTTGAGCGAAACCGCGCGGCGTGCGGTCCGCCCGGGCTGTGCTCGGAGGAGTTTGATGTCCGCCAACGTCAGCTGCGCGGCAATCTCCCCCAAGCCTTCGTACACGCCTTGCTACTGGAGTGCGCAGTAGCGCAGCACTCGCCCACCGAGATGGAGGGAAGTGAGTGAAGATCCGACCCACGGCCAACACCAGCCCGCCGGTGCCGGTGCGTTTGCTGATCGGTCTACACGTCTGCCTCGGGCTTCCCCTGCTGATCGCTCCGGGGAAGGTCGTGGGGGCTCTACCCCACCAGCGGATCGACCGGCCCGTGCGCGTGTTCGCGCGGATCCTCGGTGCCCGCCACCTCGCCGAGGCGGCCGTCTTGGCACGCCGCCACACCCACGACTGGATTCTCGCCGGCGCCGCCGTCGACGCTACCCACGCCCTGACGATGCTCCTTCTGGCGTGGCTGCGACCTGCTCGGCGCGAGCTTGCGTTGGCTAACGTGGCGGGCGCCACGCTGCTGGCCGCCTGCAGCGTGCACTATGACCAGCGAGGAAGACTGGCCGGCGCGGGCTACGCAGAGGCCCGCGGCTAGACGGGGACACGAGCGGTTCGATGCCGAACACCGAGCACGCTTATGAGCACGTCTGGGGGATCTTTCTCCCGATCGCGATCGTCGTGTTCGCGATCGTCATCGGCACGCTGATCGTTTTGTTGGTGGCGGGCGCCCGTCGCTCGCGGCCGGACCGACGCTCGGAGGCGCTGCCGCTGGAGATCGCCTATGCGTTCGTGCTGGCGTGCATAGCGGCGTTTCTAGTCTGGGTGACGTTTGGGGCGGAGACGCCGATCGACCGGCTCGTCGCCCGGCCGAGCGTTCGTATCAAGGTGATCGCCGCGCAGTGGAGCTGGCGCTTCATCTACTCAAACGGTGTTCAGGTCCCGGACATCGACACCTGGCACCCCGCGCCGGCGTATGTGCCGACCGGTACCGAGATCGAATTCAGCGGGACCTCCGAGGATGTGATCCACGGCTTCTTCGTCGCGGAGCTTCACTATCAGCGCCAGGTTCTGCCCGGCTACACCACCCATTTCGATCTCATCTTCGAAAGAGGCGGGCTCTACACAGGCGAGTGTTCTGTCCTATGCGGTGAGGATCACTCAGAGATGCACTTTGCCCTGGAGGCTGTGAGCCCGGCGCGCTTTCGGGAATGGCTGGCTCGTAAAGGCGCACGGGCCCGTGAAGGCTCCTCAGCGGGGGCCGTCGATAGCACGGGGCGCTCGGGGTGAGTACCGTCGCGATACCCAGCCGCGCGCCAGCGCTGCGCACGCTGGCCTCGACCGACCACAAGCGGATCGCCGGCTCGGCCTGCGTGATCGCGCTCGTGTTCTTTCTCGCCGGCGGTCTGCTCGCGCTGTTGATGCGAAGCCAGCTTGCCGCGGACGGTGGTGTCGTCACCCAGCAGACCTATAACGAACTTTTCACGATGCACGGCTCGACGATGGTCTACCTGGTGATCGTGCCGGTCGCGCTCGCGGCCGGCCTGTACTTCGTGCCGCTGCAGGTCGGGGCGGCCGAGATCGCGGGGCCGCGTGTCGCATTGGCCGGGCTGTGGCTGTATGTGCTGGGCGGGGTGTGCATGTGGTCGGGCTTCTTCACGAGTGGTGGCGCGGCGAGCGCGTCGTGGTGGGGCTTTGACCCGCTCTCGGAATCGATCCATTCGCCCGGCAGCGGCATGGACCTGTGGATCTTCGGGGTGATGCTCGCGACGCTCGGGCAGATCCTGTGGGCAGCGTGCATCCTTGCGACCGCGCTGCGCCGCCGCGCACCGGGGATGACGCTGATGCGGATGCCCATGTTCACCTGGACGATGCTCGCCACCTGCACGATGACCGTCTTTGGGTTCCCCGCCCTGATTCTCGCGCTCGGTCTGCTGTGGGCCCAGCGGCATCTCGGGGGTGTGCTGACAGGTGGCGCGGGCGCAGTGGACTACCAGGCGCTGTTCTGGTTCTACGGGCACCCGGTCGTGTACGTGATGTTCTTCCCGTTCGTGGGGATGGTCGGCGAGATAATCGCGACGTTCTCGGCGCGGCGCTTCTTCGGCTACTCCGCCTTCATCGTCGCGCTGCTGATCTTCTCCGGCCTGTCGATGACCGTCTGGGCGCACCACATGTTCACCTTCGGGGTGCTCTCCAACAAGTACTTCGCGCTCACCTCTACCGCGCTCGTCGTCCCGGCTGGCATCGAGTACTTCGACTTCCTCGCGACGATCTGGCAAGGCCAGCTGCGCTTCACCACCGCTTTCCTGTTCGCGCTCGGGTTCCTCGTGCAGTTCCTGATCGGCGGGCTCACCGGCATCATCCTCGCCTCGCCACCCTTGGACTACGGGCTGAACATGTCCTACTTCGTCGTCGCGCACTTCCACTACACGATCTTCGCGGGCAGCGCCTTCGGCCTGTTCGGCGGCATCTACTACTGGTTTCCGAAGATCACCGGCGCGATGCTGCGCGAGCGGCTCGGAAAGCTGAACTTCTGGCTGATGGTCGTCGGTGCGAACCTGACGTTCTTCCCGATGTTCTTCCTCGGCGCCGAGGGCATGGTCCGCCGCGTCGCCCGCTACCCCGCGTCCAGCGGCTGGCAGGGGCTGAACATCGTGGCGAGCGTCGGCTCGTTTGTGATCGCCGTCTCGGTCCTTGTCTTCATCGCGAATATCGTGATCTCCCTGCGCCGCCGCCGCCCCGCAGGGGACGATCCCTGGGGGGCGCACACGCTCGAGTGGGCCACGAGCTCTCCGCCGCCGCGGCATAATTTTGTGGCGCTGCCGCCGATTCGCTCCTACGCGCCGCTGCTCGACCTTCGTGAAGCTGCAGAGCAGCACGCCGCCAACCACCCGAGCATTACCGCCGCCGGGGTGTCCGCGTGAAGCGCGCCGCGATCTGGCTGCTCGCCTGGGGCCTGTGGCTCGGTCTACTCACCGCCCTGCAGGCCGCATTTGCGCCGAAGGCGATCCAGTTCGCGATCCCTGGCGTGGCATCGGCGGCGTGCATCACATCCGGGCTCGCGCTGTGGGCAGCCGACAGGAACCGTGAGCGCGACGAGCGCTCGCGGCTGATCACCGACAGCTCCTCCGCGACTGGGACACTCATGGTCGGGGTGGCGCTCGCGCTGCTCGGATCGGGCTTCGGGCTGTGGCTGATCCTGATCGGCGCCGGCATGGGAGCGCTCGGGCTGGGAGGCATCGTGCGTGAGCAGCGTGCACGCGGACGAACACTGCGCGAACGAGACACGAGATGAGCACCGCCGCCCCGACCCTCGCACGCCTGCTCGGCAGCTGGCAGCTTGACCCCGGAGTGCTCGTGATCTGCGCGGCGACGGCAGGGCTCTACGGATGGGGCGTCGCCCGTTCTCCCAAGCATTGGCCGCTATGGCGGACCGCTGCCTTCATGGCTGGTCTGCTCGTGCTGACGGGAGCGCTGCTCTCGGGAATCGGTCACTATTCCGATGAGCTGCTCTCGGTCCATGTCGTTCAGCATCTCTTGCTGATCCTGGCAGCGCCGGCGCTGCTTTTGTGGGGGGCGCCGGTGCGACTGGCGCTGAGCGCGTGTTCTCCTGCGGGGCGACGGTCGATCGGCGCGGTTCTGCGCCAGCGCTGGCTGAGAGTCCTGACGCGCCCGGCGTGCGGGTTCGCGCTGTTTACGATCGTGGTGTTGGGAACCCACCTGACGGGCCTGTATGAAGTGGCGCTTAAAGGCCAGACGGTCCACGCTTTCGAGCACGCCGCCTACTTCTGGTCGGGCCTCATCTTCCTACTGCCCATCCTCGCGGCAGACCCTGTTCCCCGTCCGCCGAGCGCGATCTCAAGGTTCTGCTGGCTGATGGCCGCGATGACCGTGATGTTCATACCGGCCGCGCTGTTCATGTTCGACGAACACGTGCGCTACCCGTTCTACCTCGCCCCCGCCCGGACGCTCCATAGATCGGCGCTTTCAGACCAGCACGCGGCAGGGATGATCATGCTGTTCGCGGGAGGAGTCGCGATGGCGGCACTGGCGATCCTCGTCGCAATGGAAGCGATGATTCTCGAAGAGCGACGCCAGCAGCGCCGGGACCAGTATCTGTATGCGGACGGCGAGGAGCCGGGCAACCCGGCCAGCGCCCTGGTCGGTGAGACGGTGGGCGCATGAGACGCGGGCTGCTGGCACTTGCGGCGATCGTTTGCGGTGGTCTGTCGCTGTTCGACCTCGTCGCACACGGAGAAGGCCAGACCCAGCCTGCGGGCACGCTCGCGGGCGTAGCTGCGGTCCCGAGCGGGTCGCTCGTCTCCCGAGGGCACGATCTGTTTCTCTCCTCCTGCTCGGCGTGTCACGGCATGAACGCGCAGGGCATCCCCGGGCGAGCACCAAGCCTGCACGGCGTCGGCGCGCTGGCCGCGGACTTCTATCTGGAGACGGGACGGATGCCGCTGCCGTCCTCGCGAGCGCAGCCGATGCCCACGCGCCCGGCGTTCTCCCAGGCGAAGATCCAGACGCTGATCGACTACGTCGCGTCCTTCGGCGGGCCCGCGATCCCCGCCGTCCACCCACAGCAGGGGTCGCTGTCGAAGGGGCAGAGCCTGTTCGCGTTTAACTGCGCCGGCTGTCACACGATCCAGGGATCGGGAGGAATCGTGACGGGCGCGGTCGTGCCCTCGCTGAACGTCGCGACGCCCAGGCAGATCGCGGAGGCGATCCGCATCGGACCGTACGTGATGCCGCGCTTCGGCCCCGGGGAGCTATCCGAAGCGGACATCGACTCGATCGCGCGCTATGTGCAGAGCACCCAGTCCCCCGATGACCGCGGCGGCTGGGGTATCGGGCGGATCGGGCCGATACCCGAGGGCATGGTCGCATGGCTGCTCGCTGCCGCTGCGCTGCTGGCGATCGCAAGGCTGATCGGTGAGCGTACGCCTGCGCTCAAACACGGCTCCAGCACCCGCCCAGGAGACGGAACATGAGCGAGCATCCACACGGGCGGAGGGTCATTCACCGCCTGTGGCAGGCGATCCTGATGCTCACACTGTGGCTTATCGGAGCGCTGCGACGCCGCCGCAGGACAGCAGAGCTGGGCGAGGCGGATGACCCGTCGCGTCGTGAGACCGTTGCACCCGAATGGGCGCAGCGCCTGATCCCCGCGCTGCTGGCGCCCACGGCGCTCGCTGGCCTCGGGTTCGTCGCCCTGTTTCTCGTTGACCCCAACACGCAGCTGCTCGGTCTGTGCCTCGGCGTGGCGCTCGCGCTGCTGGCCAGCGCCCTGATCATCGCCGGACGCTGGCTGGTCCCCCAGGAGACGAAGGTCGAGGACCGCCCGATCTACGGGGACCGCGAAGCCGTCGAGCAGGTGGCCGTCCAGGCCCGCGCGGGCCTGGACGGGATCACCCGCCGCAGGCTGATCGGGGGAGCGGCGGGCATCGCGGGCGCTGGGCTGACCGCCGCGGTCGTGATACCCGTGGTTGCCCTCGGCCCCGGGATCGAACAGCAGCTCAGCGATACGCCGTGGCACGCGGGACGGGCGCTCGTGGACGACGAAGGCAACCCGATCCTGGCCGCGAATGTCAACGAAGGGAGCTTCGTGACAGCCTTCCCTCAGGGTGCGGACAAGGACAACCTCGGCTCGCCCGTCGTCGTCGTTCGCGTGAACCCTGCGACCCTCAAGCTACCTGCACACAGAGCGTCCTGGGCACCGGATGGCATCCTCGCCTACTCGAAGATCTGCACGCACGCGGCCTGCGCGATCTCCCTGTTCCGCTCCCCGCTGAGTCCCACCACCCAGTCGCGCGGCCCCGCGCTGGTGTGCCCGTGCCACTACTCGACGTTCGACGTGCTCGACGGCGGCACCGTCGAGTTCGGTCCCGCCGGCCGTGCGCTGCCGCAGCTGCCGCTGCAGATCGACGCGTCCGGTGCGCTCGCCGCGGGCGGACCGATGTCCGGGCCCGTCGGCCCGTCCTGGTGGGGAGACAGCCAGTGAGCAAGCCCTCATCGCGTCCCGGTGATGGCGCCATGGATGCGGTCAGCTTCCTCGATGAACGTCTCGGCGCCGCACGCGGCCTGCGATTCCTCATGGAGTACGTATTCCCCGACCACTGGAGCTTCCTGCTCGGCGAGATCGCGCTGTACTCGTTCGTCATCCTGATCGTCACCGGTACGTTCCTGGCACTGTTTTTCGACCCCAGCACCGCCCAAACCGTCTACCACGGTAGCTACGCCGCACTGCAAGGCCAGGAAGTCTCGGCCGCCTATAGCTCCACGCTACACCTCTCCTTCAACGTCTCCGGTGGCCTGTTGATGCGCCAAACACACCACTGGGCCGCCCTCGTGTTCGTCGCCGCGATCACGCTGCACCTGCTCAGGATCATCTTCACCGGCGCGTTCCGCAAGCCCCGGGACATCAACTACTTCATCGGCCTGACTCTGCTGATCCTGGCGATCCTCGAGGGCTTCGCCGGCTACTCACTGCCCGACGACCTTCTATCCGGGATGGGCCTCGCGATCGCCTGGGGGGTCGCGATGTCACTGCCGCTGATCGGCGGCCCGCTCGCGTTCGCGCTGTGGGGCGGGCGGTTCCCCGGCGCAACGACGTTCGAGTCACGGCTCTACATCGCGCACGTGTTCATCATCCCCGCCCTGCTCGCCGGGCTGATCGCCGTGCACCTGGCGACCATCATGATCCAGCGCCACTCCCAGTTCCGCGGGCCCGGCCGGCGCGAGGACAACGTCGTTGGCACCCCGATGTGGCCGGGATATGCGCTGCGCTCGCTCGGGCTGTTCGCGGCGGTGGCGGCGGTGCTCGTGCTGATGGGCGGGCTGATCCAGATCAACCCGATGTGGCTGTGGGGGGCCTACCACCCCTACATCGGCACCAACGGCGCGCAACCCGACTGGTACCTCGGCTGGCTGATCGGGGCGCTGCGGATCATGCCCAACCTCGAGATCCACGCCTTCGGGCACACGCTCGTGCCGAACCCCTTCTTCGGCGGCGTGCTGTTCCCAGGCATCATCTTCACGCTGCTCTACGCGCTGCCGTGGCTCGACCGGCGCTACATCTCCAAGGACCATCGACGCCACGATCTGCTCGAGCGACCGCGCGATAACCCCCGACGCAGCGCGCTCGCCGCCGCCGTGCTCTCACTCGTACTCGTCGTATTCGCAGCCGGCTCCGCCGACCGCCTGTTCTACCAGTTCGGGTTCGCCTACGAAGGCGCGATCTGGTTCTTCCGCGCCGCGTTCTTCGTGGTGCCCATGCTCACGTACGCGCTCACACGGCGGACTTGCACGCAGCTCGCGCGGGCTGAGGCCCACCCGCTCAGAGAATGGGACGGGCAAGTCATCAGCCGCAACCGCGCGGGCGGCTTCGAGACAGTCCCCGCCACAGCACGCAAGCCCCCCGACCCAGACGCATAGCGGCTGACGACGCGACACCCCAGGTAACCTCGCCGCCCAGGCCAACAGCCCGGCTACCCATCTTCACACAGGAGCTCGCTCCTGGCGCAATCACGCCCTCCTATCGTCCGACCTAACCATCAAGCGCCCAAGGGCCGCCCGCGTCAGCGCTTGCCGTCGATCTCCTCGCCGCGCTTTTGCAGGAAGCTGCCGAACGCACCGGCGAGCACGGCGATCACAGAGATCGCCCAGATCTCCATGAAGACATCAAGGACTCGTCCACCTACCGAGATCGGATTCTTGATTTGCGAGGAGACGGTCAGCAGCTGCGTGCTCGTCCAGAAGAAGGCGCTACCGAACGTCTTGATCTCAGTTTCCGATGTATGGCGCTCGAGCAGAAACGCGGCGATCGCACACAGCAGGTCGACACCGATCGTCGCCGTGATGATCGCTACGAGGTGGCCTCGCAGCCGACGGTGCGTGGCGGTCGCCGCACGGAGAACGTCACGAACCTCGCGGGCAGCGGACCCCAGCACTCCAAGCAGCATCGGTCAATCCTCCCCGGCATCCCGGACGTCACGCGAGTCCCAGCAGCACGGGCAACTCGCCCAGTGACCTGAAGATCTCCGCACCTGCTCGACGGAGCGCCCTCGTCGCTGTCGACCGTGTAGGCAAGGACACGCATGACCGCTGAGACCGCAGCGACGCCACGCAGACACCTATCCCGGCGACGGTGTCGCGGGACTGGCGGCGTGTCAGAGGCGCTCATCGGTGTCACCAGCATACGCCGCGTTCGCGGTCGCGCCGTATTCGATGGCCGGCGTGACGGGCCTCTGCGAGCTGCTGGTCAGAGCGCTGACGCCGCCCGATTCACATCCCGCCGGAACGGGCAGACTTAACGTGTGCGGCTGATAACCATCTCCTGATCGACTCCACCCTGATCGCACTCGATACCTGCGTGGAGCTGATCGCGACGGCGGCACTCCAGCCCAGCCGGGACTAGTCACACGGCGTATCGCTCGGCGTCTGAGCGGCGTAGAGATAGCCCGTTGCCCGACCGGTGGAGGTCTGGCCACAGGGCGCCCTCGCGTAGCTCGGGTAGGCCGTCGAAGAGGATCTCCTCGATACGGGTGTGGTCGTGGAAGTACTCCAGGTGGATCAGCCCGTCGACCGCGCAGGCGGGATGGACGTGGATCGCCGGCCCGCAGTGGCATGAGAGGGGCAGGTTGTGCGCGCGACACATGCCGCCGACGTGCAGTAGCTCGGTGATCCCGGCGCAGCGTGTGACGTCCGCCTGCAACACATCGACGGCGCCCGCGTCGAGCATCCGCTTGAAGTAGACAGCGTCATAGCCATACTCTCCGGCGGCGATCGCCATGCCCGCGGGCGCGCGGTCACGAATGAGTCGCAGACCCTGCAGGTCATCGGAGCTGACGGGCTCCTCAAACCAGCTGACTGAGGACTCCTCGCGGAACGTGTCGGCGAGCTGCAGGGCCTGCTTACGCTGATACGCGCCGTTGGCGTCGACGAACAACTCAACGTCCGGCCCGATCGCGGCGCGTGCGACTCGCACCCGCTCGGGGTCCTGGTCAGGGTGGGCGCCGATCTTTATCTTCACGCGCGGTACTCCCTGCTCGGCCCAGTCCGCGAGCTGCTGCTGCAGTCGCTCGTGGGTATAGGTCGTGAACCCACCCGAGCCGTACACGGGGACGTGATCGCGCGCCATACCCAGCAGCGCGCACAGCGGCATCTCGGCTAGTCGCGCGTGCAGATCCCACAGCGCAAGATCGACGGCCGCGATCGCCATCGAGCTGATCCCCGGCCGGCCAAGGTTACGGATGGCGCTGACCATCGCCGCCCACGATGCCCGCGGCGACTCCACGGGCTGCTCCTTCACGACATCGGCGAGCTTGCTCTGAATCAGCTTCGCGGTGGAGACGTCGGCGTAGGTGTAGCCGAGCCCGACGTGTCCTTGCGCATGCGCTTGCACCACGACGATCGTCGTCGAGTCCCACTCAAGCGTTCCGTCGCCCTCTGGGGCATCGGTGGGGATCGTGTAGGC
>DATARM010000047.1:0-4283 GCA_036264155.1 Solirubrobacteraceae bacterium | reverse complement strand
AACTACAGCGCTGAGCGCCTCGAGCAGGCGCTAACCCTCGGCGAGCGCGAGGACATGGCCGCCTATGTCGCGCTGCAGCCCCACTACAACCTCGTGGAGCGAGACGAGTACGAGGGGCCGCTGGCCGAGCTGTGCGAACGTCACGGCCTCGCCTGCATCCCCTACTTCGGCCTGGCCAGGGGCTTTCTCACCGGCAAGTACCGGCCCGACGGCGACGACGTCGACAGTCCCCGCGCGACCGGCGTGCGCGAGAGCTACTTCAACGAGCGCGGGTTCGCAGTGCTCGACGCCCTCGACGAGATCGCCGCCACCCACCGGAGCTCCCTCGCCGCTGTCGCGCTCGCCTGGCTCGGCGCGCAGCCTACCGTCCTCGCCCCGATCGCCAGCGCCACCTCGCCCGCGCAGCTCGTCGACCTGCTCGACTCGACCGAAGTGCAGCTCGCCCCCGGCGAGATCGAGCGCCTCAGCGCAGCCGGCGCCTGAAGCTCAGCCGGCGGCGCCTGACTCCTCACGCCGCGGCTTCTCCTCGGGCCTGAGCAGGAAGATCATCGTTCTCCACACCGGCTCGAAACCCAGGCGCGCATACAGCTCCTTGGCTCGCTCCTCGTCGTCTGCGCAGATCCACAGGTCGCTCGCTACGCTCGCACGCTCGATCGCACCGAGCGTGATCGCCGTCCCGAGCCCCGCACCGCGATGCTCGGGCTCCACGTAGACCTGGGTGATCTCGGCCGCCATGCCGAAGCGCTCGAGCTGGGCGAAGGCCACAGGCTTCCCGCCGTCGCAGACCGCCAGCGTCTGCACTCCCCGCATCAGGCCCACCTCGCGCGCCTGGTCGTTGTACTCCGGCGTTGCGTCGCCGAAGTCCCCGTGCCAGCGGTCGCGCAGCTGCTGAACGGCCTCGTAGGGCACGACCTCGACTCGCGGGTCGCCCGACATGCCAGAGGGCCTCGAGTGTCGCATCCACAGCAGGCGCGTCGTACGCCAGCCCCTCGCCGTGAACGCCGCCCTGCGCTCCTCGCCGGCGCGCACGCAGTCGAAGTCGATGCGCCGATGGGCGAGGCCCGCGAGCGCCTCCTCGGCGAAGGACTCGAGCGCCTCCACGCTCATTCCCGGCTCGTCTTCCACACGCACCACGTTGAAGTCGAAGTAGTGCCTGTAGCGGGTGGCGCGTACCACGGTCCCGTGGGCCCAAGGCTCGATCACATCGCAGACAGTCGCATGGGCGCCGTCGCGCCAGGCACGTGCCCGCATCCTGGCGGCGTCGCGCTCGAGCAGCTCGTGTGCTCCCAGGCCCATCTGTCGCGGGCTAGGACTGCCCGAACGTCAGCAGCTGCTCGTCGGGGTCGCGCAGCGAGATGCGCTCTGCGGGGCTCTCGTTGACTCCATCCGCCACCTGCAAAGCCGCCCCGGCCGGCCCCTGCGCGAGCTGTTCGAGCGCCTCCGCTCCGCCCAGCTCGAAGTCCACGCGGCGCAGACCCGGGGCGTTCTCGGGAGCCGGTGAGCCGCCACGGCTCTGCCACGAGTTGAGCCCCAGGTGATGGTGGTAGCCCCCCGCCGAGAGGAAGGCAGCCGAGGGGATCCTGACCTGCTCCTCGAAGCCGAGCACGTCGCGGTAGAAGGAGTCTGTGCGATCCACATCGGCGACCTTGAGGTGCACGTGCCCGACCCCGCTCCCGGGCGCCATCGCCGTAGTCGGCTCTGCGGCCTGGGCCAGCAGGTCGTCGAGGTCGAGCGGGAGCGTGTACATCCTCACGCCCTTTCCCTCGGGCGGCCGTTGCCAGCGCTCGCGCGGACGGTCGGCATAGATCTCGATGCCCAGGCCGTCGGGATCGCTGAGGTAGAGCGCCTCGGAGACGCCGTGGTCGGAGGCGCCGTCGAAGTGCCAGCCGCCCGCGGCCACCCGGCGTACCGTCTCGGCCAGCGATGCGCGCGAGGGGTGAAGCCATGCCACGTGGAACAGCCCCGTGGCGCCCTGGGGCTCGGGAATGGGACTCGCCAGCCGCCTCAGCACGAGTGCCGGGTGCTCGCGGTCGGGCCCGAGCACGGCCGTCTCGTCGTCGTTGGAGACCAACGGCAGCCCGAGCACGCGCTCGTAGAAGTCGGCACTGCGCTGCAGGTCGCTCACTGCCAGCTCGACAGCGCCGATGCGCAGCGCGGGATCGATCGTGCTCGTAGTCATGTCAGCAGTCTTGTCCTTCGCGTTCCAGGGTAGTGTGCTCTGCAGCATGAACTTCCGCAAGCTCGGCTCCAGCGACATCGAGGTCTCCGAGATCAGCCTGGGCTCGTGGCTGACCTACTCCGGCGGCGTCGAGCGCGAGCAGGCCAGAGCCTGCGTCGATGCGGCCTTCGAGGCGGGGATCAACTTCATCGACACCGCCAACGTCTACGGCCGCGGCGCCGCCGAGAGCCTGCTCGGTGAGGCTCTTGCAGGCCGGGAGCGCTCCTCCTACGTGCTCGCCACCAAGGTCTTCTTCCCCATGTCCGACAGCGATCGCGGGCTCTCCGGCGCCCAGATCCACAAGCAGATCGACGCCTCGCTGCAGCGTCTGCAGACCGACTACGTCGACCTCTACCAGTGCCACCGCTTCGACTCCGAGACGCCGCTGGAGGAAACCATGGCCGCGCTCTCCGAAGTGGTCCAGGCGGGCAAGGCGCGCCACATCGGCTTCAGCGAGTGGCCTGTGGAGAAGGTCGAGGCGTCGCTTGCCGTTCCCGGCGCCGTGCGCTGGGTCTCCAGCCAGCCGCAGTACTCGATGCTGTGGCGTGGCCCCGAGGCCGAGCTGATCCCACTGTGCGAACGCGGGGGCATCTCCCAGATCGTGTGGTCGCCGCTCGCGCAGGGCGTGCTCACTGGCAAGTACCGCCCCGGTGAGCCCGTGCCGAGCGACTCGCGCGCGGAGAGCGAGAGCATGAGCGGCTTCATCGACCGGCTGATGGCGCCGGCTGTGCTCGAGGCGGTCCAGCGGCTGGCGCCGATCGCCGAGCAGGCCGGCCTGACGATGGCCCAGCTCGCGCTCGCGTGGGTGCTGCGCCAGGACAACGTGGCCTCGGCGATCGTCGGTGCGAGCCGTCCCGAGCAGGTTCACGCCAACGCCTCCGCCTCGGGAATCACGCTCAGCGACGACACGCTGACAGCGATCGACGAGGCGCTTGGCGACGTCGTCGTTCGCTGATTGACGACGTCGCACAAGGCCTCTTCTCGAATCGAATCTCTGCGCTGCTCAGGCGGCCTTGACGGCGGAGACGTCGAGCAGGATCTTGACCTTGTCGCCGACGACAACGTTGCCCGAGCCGAGGGCCATGTTGAACTTCATGTCGTAGTCCGAGCGGTTGATCTGTGCGCTCGCCGAGAGGCCCACGCGGGGGTTGCCCTGGTGATCGGTCTCCGTGCCCTCGAGCGTGGCTTTCAGCGTCAGCGGCCGGGTCACGCCATGGATCGTGAAGTCGCCGTGGATCTCGAAGGTGTCCTCGTCGACCGGGTTGATGGCAGTCGAGGTGAATGTGATCTTGGGGTTGGTCTCGGCGTCGAAGAAGTCGGCTGAGCGCAGGTGTGCATCCCGCTGGGGCTCGCGCGTATCGACGCTTGCAACCTCCGCGCTGCCGCTGGCCGTGGCGCCCTCGGGGGTCACCTCGAGCGTGCCCTCGAACTCCTTGAACTGGCCCTTGACGGTGGCGATGCCGAGGTGTTTGACCTGGAATTCAACGCTCGAGTGGACGGGGTCGACGTTCCATGTGCCGGTGGGGAGCGCGGTCTGCGTGGTGGTCGTGTCTGCTGCTGACATTGGGATCTCCTTCTAGAAGGTGGGCAAATCGGTATGTGTCGACTCTAGCAACATTGTTTGCACACACAACTAGTTTGGGAGGGGGCGTATTGGAGCGGCTCGCGCTCGGGTCGAAAGCGCTATCGCGGCTGGACGACGAGCGTCTGGAAAGCGCGGCCGAGCGGACCGTCGAGGTCGTGCAGCACGCTCTCGGCCAGCCCGCTGCCCCCGCTCGACAGGAGCGTGCGGGCGTCGAGGCCGATCCACTCCCCGCGCGGCTGGCGCTGCAGGTGGATGGTGAGGTCGGCGTTGATGAACAGGTAGTCGGCGAACGGCAGCGCTGCGCTGACGCCGTTGCCGAAGTCGGCCGTGGCTGCGAGGCGAGCGAGCGAGGAGGCGGGTTCGTCGGGGAGCAAGGGGTGGCGCAGGCGCATCCACACCCGGGCCGGTCCCAGCGCGAGCGGATCGTCGAGGAAGCGCATCTCCATCGCGCTCGCCGCAAAGCTCGCCTCGGTCGAGTCG
>DATARM010000028.1:0-10645 GCA_036264155.1 Solirubrobacteraceae bacterium | reverse complement strand
CTGTGCGGCTCGAATCCGAGTTCCAGGACGCTGTGGGTCTGTATTTGAGGGGCATCTGAAGATCCGGGAAGCCGGTGTAGACGTGTGCCGCGGCTATCCGGCGTTTTGGCTATTGGGGCCATCGAGTGACCCTGTATCTGTCGGTGTTGGGGTCGAGCTCCACGAGCCGTAGGAGCGCCAGGGTGTAGAGCAGCCGTGTGACACGGCGGGTCGTGATCCCGGTCTCCGCTGCTATCGCGCCCGCATCCACATAGCTGGAGTCAGGCGGCATCGCAGCGAGCACGATCCACCCATCGATCAGGTCACGAGCAGCGCCCTTGTCTTCTCGAGCGTCTTTCGCGCGCAACCACAGCCGCACACCTGATCTCGCCAAGAACATCGGCAGCAGCGGCATCGCGGTACGGGCAAGCGCAGCGATCTGATCGTCTGAGAGACGGATCATCGGTACCCGCCTAGCCCCTCGTTCCAAAGCACGAGCGACAAAGGACGCCTGCGGCTCGGTAAGCCGAATCGAGTTCCAGCGCCTAAAGGCCGCAGACGCATCAGGCAAAGGCAACCCCGGCCCACTGCTGACGTGAGCCTGCGGGCGACGCATCACACCCGAGGCAACCAACTCGCTAGCCAGAACCCTCAACCACGGAGAGTCAGGCAGCCCACCAGCAGGTCTCTGCTTCCCCGCCCCAGGATTCATAGGACGGAGCTGTAGCGTCGGGTGCTCGGGTCTCGCACCACCAGCCCAACCGCACGCAGCGTCGCGACGTAGCGATACGCCGTGTTCACCCCGATGCCCAAAGCACGAGCCACCTCCGTGTTCGATAACGAGCTACCGTCACACGGGAACACACCGAGCACAGCCAACCCAGTCAACAGCGAACTCGACAGCTTCGGGTTAGTCCCCGCGACAGCAGCAACATCGATCCTCGAAGACTCACGCAGAACCTTGAACGGGGACCCGCCACCGGCACCCTTGCTAGCCGCACGAATGACCTCCCCGACCTGCGACCTCGATAGCTCGATCGCTATGGGCCGCTCCTCGACCGGGGTTCGCGGGAGCTGCTCGGCCGGGCTGGGCGTGGCCCGGTTCGCTGTGGAGCGCCGCTCACCGCTCCTGGTCATAGCTGCGCCTGCCATGCCTCGTCGAGATGGCCAGAGGCGCTGTCGTTTAGCCGGAACGCTTCAAGGCCCCCGGGGTGCGCCTCAGTCACGCCGAGATGCGTGAGGGTGCGGAGGATCTTCGCTACCGTTGCCGCGCGGCAGCGCACGACAGGCGCGATGTCAGACACCGCCACATAACCGGGATCGCGTGTCGTTCCCGGATCGTTAGGGAGCGCTGCGAGGACCGCAAATACATCCGCGACCCGCTTGTCTAGGCCCGCATTAGCGTAGGCGTCCTCCGCGCGTTGCCATAGCGCGTCCGCTGCGGGATATAGCCATATCCGCAGGAGGGGCGCTCGTTCGAGCGCTTCGGCGATCGTCGCGGCCGGGAGATGCACGGACCACGCACGCGACGCACCAGTCCCGTGATACACGACCGGGAGACTCTTGCGTGGCCCTTTCTCGCGGGGCGGGACACAGCGAATCGCGCGCCGGCTCAGCCACGGAGAGTCAGGCAAGTTTCCAGCAGGTGCTGTCTTCCCTGGGGTGGGCGTCATTGAGGGACGCTGAAGCGTCGAGCGTTCGGGTCTCGGTGGACTAGTTCGGCCGCGAGCAGCGTGGCGGCGTCGCGATGCTCGGTGCTCATCCCAATGTTCAAGGCGGGAGCTACCTCGGCGTTCGACAACTCGCTACCGTCGGGCGAGAACACACCGAGTACCGCCAACCCTGTTCGCAGCGAGCCCGACAGCCTGGGGTTACCACGCGCGACCACAAAAATGTCGGTTGTCGAAGACTCATACAGGCCGGTGAACAGGGAGGCGGCACCAGCGCTCTGGCTTGCTGCGCGGATGATCTGGTCGACCCGGGACCTGGATAGCTCGATCACGATTTGGGTCGCGCCGCTCTGCGGGATGGTCGGCGAGGGCTGGGAACGTATCTGCCTGGATGGTTCAGAGGGCGTCATAGCGACCCCCGAGCTGTTGCAGGAGGCGGAGTGAAGTTCGAGCTGGCGAGCTGGCTAAAGGTCATGGCGTGGGACATGATGAGCGCCCCGCCGTGCGATTTGTAGCCATGATTTGGAAAGCTCTAAGTCATGGTTGGGCAGTAATAGACGTGCTCCCAGAGATAAAAACAGCGTTTTGACTCTGGTGGAGTTCCAGTAAGCTGCATTGTTCATGGGAGCGGCTCACGCACGACAGCAGCCCCGGGCGATGAGATCGCCTGTGAATTGGGCGGTACTCGGGCTGGTTATCGAAAAGCCGAGCTATGGCTTTGAGATCGCGACGAGGTTCAGGCGCGTCTACGCCGATGTTCTAAGGCTTAGTGGCGATGGGCACGTCTACCAGGCTCTTAATGCGCTGGAGAGGCGCGAGCTGATCGAGATGCTCTCTGGGACGGAGTTCGGGCGCCAGCCCAAGCCCATTTACGAAGCAACGCCTGCGGGGCGTCAAAGCTATGAGGACTATCTGGTCTCGCAGGTGGTGGAGCGTTCGCGCGGTACCGAGCTTTGGGTGCGCCAGCTCTCGAGCTTTATTCATGACCGCGATGGTGCGCTGAGGGTGATTAGCCGGTATGAGCGCGAGTATCAGCGCAAAGCAGGGTCCGGGGGAGCCTCGATGCGCCGCTCGTTTGATGATCCCTCGCAGCTGATCGACGCACTGGTTTTCGAGCAGCAGCGGATCGATGAGGGCGGGATGCTTGCGTGGCTTGGGGTTGTCAGGGCCGTGTTCGAGGCGCGTGCGGGAAAGGCGCCTGATGAGCCTTCTCCAGCTTGAGGGTGTGAGCAGGCGCTATGGCGGCTGCTTGGCGCTCGATGGGGTCTCGCTCGTGCTTGATCCGGGCGAACTGGTCACCGTCTTGGGGCAGAGGCGTTCCGGTCGCTCGACGCTTTTGAGGGTCGCTGCGGGCGTCGAGACACCGGACGAGGGAACCGTCAGCTTCAAGGGTGAGCCGCTGACGGCACGTAGCCGCGTCACGGGCATCGAGATCGGGTTTTGTAGGACGTCGTTCCGTCGTACGGCGGGGCCGACGGTGCTCGATCAGCTGCTAATGGGCCAGTTTGCCCGGAAAGTTCCGGAGGCGGATGCGCTGGCGAGGGCCAGTCGTGCGCTTGAGCGCGTAGACGCAGGGGAGCTGCGCCGCGTGTGTCCAGCGGATCTGAAGGCCGATGAGGTCGTGCGGGTCGCGATTGCTCGTGCGCTTACTGCTGAGCCTGATCTTCTTGTGATTGACGAGCCGACGATAGGCGTGGATTTGTTTCAGCGGGACTCGATCCTGGATCTGCTTCGTTCGCTCGCGGATGGCGGTATGTCGGTGTTGGCGAGTACCGGCGAGGGTCCGGGCCTTTTGGGGGCTGATCGCAAGCTCACTGTTGATAAGGGCAGGCTGCGTGGTGAGTTGACGCCAGAGCTCACGCCGGTGGATGACATCAGTCATTGGCGCCAAGCTCGGCGCGGCTGAGCCCGACGCGCTCGGGCGGGGTATGGGGGGCTGATGCTGGAGCTGGAGGAGCTGGTAAAGCATTACCGTGGCGTCGGGGAGGAAGTTCGTGCGGTCGACGGCGTGAGTTTGAGGATCGACGGGGGCGAGATGGTTGCGCTCTACGGGCCCAGCGGCTCGGGCAAGACCACATTGCTGCTCTTGATTGCCGCCCTCTTGAGGCCTGATAGTGGTGTTGTGCGCTACTCCGGCCGGGAGGTCTCTTCGCTCTCTGAGAGGGAGGCCGGGGAGTATTTGCTTCGCGATGTCGGGTTCGTGTTCCAGCGGTTTCAGCTGATGCGGCGCGTGAGCGCTGTTGAGAATGCAGCACGGAAGCTCATGATCGGTGGGCTCGGGGCGCGCGAGGCGCGAGCGAGGGCCGTGCCGTGGCTCGAGCGGGTCGGGCTGGGTAGCCGTCTTGATGATCCGCCGGAGCGGCTCTCGGGCGGTGAGCGCCAGCGTGTTGCGATTGCGCGGGCGCTTGCGGGCGAACCTGGCCTGATCCTTGCCGATGAGCCGACCGGGAATCTCGACAGCGTCCGTAGCCGCGAGATCGTTGAGCTGTTGCGTTCGCTCGCGCACGAGCGCGGCGCGTGCGTACTCCTAGTTACCCACGACCAGGAGGCGGCTGCGCTGGCTGATCGGCGCTGCACGCTGCGCGACGGGCGCCTCGTTGAAGCTGATCCGCCTGCAGCTGTCCTTGAGACGGGCGGTGCTGGGCTTGGTGGCAATGGCGCCTGAGGCGAACAGGCCGGAAGGATGTTGAGCCTGGGCAAACAGCTGTTCTTCTATCGACGGCGCTTGCGTATCCACGGTGTGCAGGAGCTGTTCGCTGCTGCAGGGGTCGCTGTAGCGGTGGCGCTCGTGTTTGCCGTGACGGTCGCCAATAGCAGCATCGCGAGCTCGGCCGAGAACGTCGTGCGTGCGGTGGTCGGGCCAGCTGATCTTCAGCTTCACGGGCGTGGCCCTGACGGGATCGACGAACGAGCCCTCTCCAGAGTTGACCGGCTCGCCGGAGTTGAACAGGCAGCACCGCTTCTCGAACAGACCGCGACAGTAGTCTCGCCCGCCGGGCACAGCGCGAGCATCGATGTCGCGGGCACGAACATAGGCTTGGCGCTCCTTGACGGCCTGGCGCATTCCCTGCCGCTCGGGGCGCTTTCTCCTGGCGGCATCGGTTTGAGTCAGACGACCGCTGGAGAGCTAGAGATTCCTGGTGGGTATGCCCCGAGGGCACGACCAACGGTTGTGTCGCTGATGCTGCGAGGGCGTGCCCAGCGAATCCGGGTCTCCTCGGTTCTGGGGCCTGAAGCTGCCGGCGCTCTGGCACACGCACGAGTCGCGGTAATGCCGCTCAAAGAGCTGCAGCAACTGGCCGGCCTTTCAGGGCGGGTGAGTCGCATCCTCATCGAGAGCAAGCCTGGAGCGCACGCGGCCGTCCGTCACGAGTTGCTCGCGCTGGCTGGCGGCCGGATGACTGTCTCGGCGGCCGACCAGGACGTTCAGCTCCTGCATGAGGCGCTGCGTCCGAGCAATCAGGCGAGTGCACTGTTCGCTGGCCTGAGCGCGCTTTTGGGTTTCTTGTTCGCGTTCAACGCGATGCTTCTGACCGCCCCTGAGCGGCGAGAAACGATCGCTGATCTTCGCCTTGAAGGGATGGCGCGACACCAGCTCGTCCAGATGACGCTATTCCAGGCGTTCAGCCTCGGGATCGCGGCTTCGCTCGTCGGCCTTGGGGGTGGCTATCTCCTTTCGCTTGGCGTGTTTGACCAGTCGCCGGGGTATTTGACCAGGGCGTTCACGCTGGGGACAGGGAACGTGATCGGGGCTCTACCCGTGGTCCTCGCGCTTGGCGGCGGGCTCGTGGCGAGCTGCCTAGCCTCGATAGTGCCCCTCACAGACCTGCGCGCAGGGCGCCCAATCGACGCCGCGCTCTCAGACACTCAAGGCGGCGACGGAACGACAGGCGTTGCGAACCGCCTGCTGCTAACCGGGACAGTCCTGCTGCTAGTCATCGCGACCACGCTGTTCCTGCTGCTGCCAAGCGCCGCGATCATCGCGTGTGTCGCGCTGGCCGTCGCGACGATGCTCGCAGTCCCACTGGTACTCGAGATGGTCCTCCGGGCCGCGCGAGCACTAACGCTCCGGAAAAGCGGCATGACAGTGCTGCTGCTAGCACTGACGACCCTCAGAGCGACATCGGTCCGTGCGCTGGCCCTCGCGGCGACGGGTGCTGTCGCGCTGTTCGGCAGTGTCGCGCTAGGTAGCTCCCGCGACGACCTCCTGCGCGGCATCAACGGCTACACAGCCAACTACGTATCGGGCGCCAGGATCTGGGTCGTAAACCCGGCAGACAACCAGGCAATCAACGACTTCGCGCCCGACGATTACACCTCGCGGGTGGCGAGCGTGCCCGGTGTCGCGAGCGTCCGCGAGTTCCAAGGCAGCTTTCTCGACTACGGCAACCGCAGGGTCTGGGTGATCGCGTGGCCGAACAGCACCCCGCCGACCCTACTCAACAGCCAGATCGTCAGCGGCAACACTGCGAGAGCAGCCGCGAGTCTTCAGCAGTCAGGGTTCATCACGATCTCCGACCAGATCGCCTCCGAACATCGCGCTGGAGTGGGAGACACGATCAGCCTTCCCACACCAACAGGGACGGTCGCCTTCCGGGTGGCCGCGACGACTACGAACTTCGGCTGGAGCCCCGGCGCGATCCTGATGAGCACCTCGGACTACACACGCGCGTGGGGCAGCTCGGCACCATCGGCCCTCGGGGTCGATGTCAAGCCCGGCGAGAGCATCTCGGCGGTTCGCGATGCGATCGCAAGAGCCCTCGCGAGCAAGGGTGGCCTGGAAGTGTTGACGGCAAGCGCACGCGAACGCACGATCGATCACTCCGCAAGCGAAGGACTGGGCCAGCTCGCAGAGATCGCAACGCTGCTGGTAATCGCGGCAATCCTTGCGATGGCGGCAGCGCTCGGCTCGAGCCTATGGCAGAAACGCGCGCAGCTCGCCGAGATGCGCCTCGAAGGCGCACCCCGCCGCCAGCTCCGGCTGATGCTGCTCACCGAATCGGCGCTGATGCTCGCCGCTGGATGCCTGACCGGCGCAGTAGCAGGCGTCTACGGCCAGATCATCATCGACGGCTACCTGAAGCACGTCACGGGCTTCCCGGTCGCTAGCGCGAGCACGGGAGTGCGCCCCATCGAGATATTCGTGGCCGTGATCGCGGTCGTCCTCGCGATCGTGGCGATCCCTGGCTGGCGCGCATCGCGGGTACCCGCGACACTCGCGCTCAATGATTAGCCCGCAAACACCAGCCACCACCCAGACAGCCCCACACCCATCGCGTTCGAGTCCTTAGGCTGGTCAGAGTGTGTCCGCCTTCGCCGATCGCGGGCTCCTCGCCCGAGCCGGCACCGCGCTGGTGCTCGCCAACGCCCGCTTCTGGCCAACAATAGCTCCGATGGTCAGCTGCCAGCTCAAGAGATGGGGGAAGCGCGCTCAACGCATCGAGGACCCCCACCTGCAGAGGCTAGCTTTGGAGAAGCTGGCCGATGAGCGGTTCAACTCCGAGGTCGCTGCAACCCTCGCGACCCTGGCACCACCGCACTGGAGACGGACCGCTGTTGAGGCGATCGTCGCCTATGAGCTCATGTACGACTACCTAGACGGCGTAACGGAGCTGCCCAGCGAGGACCCGCTGACGCAAGGCCGCGCACTCTACGGAGCGTTCATCGCGGCCGTACAAGAGGGAGGAAGCTACTCCCTGCCAGAGCAATATGACGATGGTGGGTACCTGGCAGAGATGGTGCGAGTGGTAAAGCAGGCGCTCGCCCAGCTGCCCGGCGCGAGCGCGATCACCGCGACAGCGACCCGAGCCGCGCAGCGCTGCGCTGAGGCACAGCTCCGCGCGCACGCGGCTTCGAGCCTCGGCGCAGGCCAACTGGAAGGCTGGGCCAAACGAGAAGCAGTAGGTGGCGACCTCGGCTGGCGCCAGTTTCTCGCCGGCTCGGCATCCTCGGTGCTCTCAGTCCATGCCCTCATCGCTGCCGCCAGCAACGAGCACACAGCAAGGTTTGACGCCGAGGAGCTGGACACGGTGTACCTCTCAACCTGCGCGCTCAGCACCATGCTTGACAGCCTCATCGACTACGACCAAGACGCCGCAGCTGGACATACCGGATACCTCAGCTACTACCAAAGCCACGAGCAGCTCGCCGACGATCTCGCGGCGTCCGCCCGCCACGCAGTCGAACACTCCACAGCAATACCGAACGGCGCACACCACGTAATGACGCTCGTGGGCGTCGCCGCGTACTACATCTCAGACCCAGCAGCCAAAAGCGAGCTCGCGCTACCCATCACGCAGAGCGTGTGCGCAGAGCTGGAACCACTGATGGCCCCCACCCTAGGCGTGATGCGAACGTGGCGCGCAGCCAAGACGATCCGCGCGAGACTCCCATGAGCACTCCCCCACATCGCGTGGCGATCATCGCCGATGGAAACGGACGCTGGGCACAAGCCCGCGGGCTCCCGCCCTCCGTTGGCCATAGGGCGGGTGCTGACACGCTGAAGGCCCGGATCTGCGACGCCATCGACTATGGGATCGAGGAGCTAACGATCTACTCCTTCTCGACCGAGAACTGGAAGCGGCCCGCCCACGAGGTCCTAAGTCTCATCGCAATGCTGACCGAGCGGATCAGCACCGAGACCCCCGGCCTGAACCGCAACGGAGTACGCATACGGTTCATCGGACGCCAAACCGGGACCCCCCAGGCAATGCTCGAGCAGATGCGACGCGCCGAAGCGCTCACCGCCCGCAACAAACGGCTCTCGCTCTTTCTCGCGATCAACTACGGCGCACGCGCAGAGATCCTCGACGCGGCCGCGCGATTTACCGGCAGTACCGAGGAGGAGTTCCGGCGCTGCCTCTACGCCCCCGACATGCACGACCCCCAGCTCATCATCCGAACCGGAAGCGAGCGGCGCCTCTCAAACTACCTGCTCTGGCAGGCCGCGTTCTCAGAGCTCGTATTCAGAGACGAACTGTGGCCCGACTTCACGCGGCAAGCCTTTCTCGCATCACTCGCCGAATACACCACACCGACCCCGCACAGCCACGAGCAAGTGCCCGTGATCACGGCCTCCCGACTACCGATACAACCCCAGACATCTAAGTATGATCGGAGCGAACGATTCGACTCCGTAGCGCCACGACAGTCCGCGAGCAGCGCGGAGAGCACTACCTTGGCATCAACAACCACAAATCCCCCAGCATGACCGGACGCAAGCTGATCAGCACAGGTATCGCGAGCGCGCTAATCGTCCTCGCCGGCTCCCCGCTCCCCGCCACCGCGACGCGAGGACAGACCGCCCATTTTGCAAGAGCACTCCGCGCGACCGACACCGCCTACCTACACCGAATCAAGCGACCCGGATCGGGTCTGATCGAGGAAGGCACCGCCCACGGAAACCTTCCCGGCACCATGCACGCCGACCTTTACCTCGGCGGCACGTTCACCGCGACCTTCACGATCTACCTCCACGGCGGCACGATCACCGGCAACGGCAAGGCAGCACCCCACGGCACAGGCATCTATGAAAGTTTCGCGGGAACCCTGACCGTTACAGGCGGCAGCGGCATCTACAAGAACGCCAGCGGCCGTGCTGGCCTGTACGGAACCTTCAACCGGCGAACCTACGCCCTCGTCGTCCAGACCACCGGCGCTCTGTCCTACTAGAACGCCCAGTCCGATGAGGCGCATTCGAGCAGCGCGCCTCGCCCTTGTCCTCGCCCTCCTAGCCGCGAGCATGTTTGCGCTCGCAAGCCCAGCACCGGGCGAGCAATCCGCGAGCCTCCAAGCGACCCTCACGCCCGAGCATCTCGGCCAAAGCACGACCATCGGCTTCAGCTTCCAGATCACGGCACCCCACGGAGAAGTCCCAGCCCCACTCACCGATGTCGAAGTTCGCTATCCCGTTGACCTGCAGTTCGCGCTCAGCGAACTCGGGCTCGCACACTGCACCGCCATCACGCTCGAAAGCTTCGGCGTCCCCGGATGCCCCCCCAACTCACTCATGGGCTACGGCACCGTAACCGCAGAGGTCGCCCTCGGACCGACCATCATCCCCGAGACTGCACAAGTCACGATCCTACGCACCGCAAACGAAGGCGAACACGTGGGCCTGCTCATCTACGCCGAAGCGCACACCCCCGTCACCACCGAAGTCGTCATGCCCGCACTCGTCCTCTCCGCAAACCCCCCATACGGCGGCGGACTCAGCATGAAAGTCCCCCTGCTTACCGTCCTACCGGAAGGCCGGCCCATCTCGATCGTCAAATTCCGCTCCACACTCGGACCCCAACACATCAACTACTACGAATACGCCAAAGGACACCGCATCAAGTTCCAGCCCAAAGGCGTCCCACTCCCCGAAACCTGCCCACACGCAGGCTTCCGATTCGCCGCCACCTTTACCTTCCTCGACGGAACAACGACAACCACATACGCAACAGTCCCCTGCCCTCGAGCCGCTCGACACCCCAGATAGAAGGGGCGGGGGATCGACAGCTAGAGCGCCGATGTGCTCGGCGAAGGCCGCCAGCCGGGCAGACGGGACACTTCCGGATCAGCCAAGGGCCCCAACTAGCTGGAGGGCGCGGGTCTTCTCGGCGCTGTTGTCGATGGCGCGGGCGAAACGGCTGTTTGCTGAGCGGACTGGTCGTATCCAGTCGCCGTACTCGATGATCGCGTTCGCTGCGGCCCATCTCGAGCCGGGGGAGTTGCCCTGCGTCTCCCCGCTCAGGAAGATCTGAACGATGCGGTCCTTGGTGTGCTCGCGGGATCGCCGGGTGCGGGCGCTCGCGGTGTCCTGAGTGCCGCTGGGGTATAGCCCGTCCAGTACGACGCGGAGCTGGCGCTCGGTGCAGCGTTCGCTTGCGAGCTGGTCGCCTTGGCGCTTGAACTGCTTGTAGTAGTTGATCGACAGATCAAGGACACGCCTCGCCTCGTGGACACGCTCTCTAACGGCCTCTGTGTGGCGGATCGAGAATTTCTGCTTAGCG
>DATARM010000025.1:0-2614 GCA_036264155.1 Solirubrobacteraceae bacterium | reverse complement strand
GCGGGCCTTCTACGAACAGTTCTCCAACAAGGAGGAGTGCTTCCTCTGCACTTACGACATCGTGATTGCAGGGGCGCGCAAGCGGATGCTCGAGGCGTGGGCGGGGGAGCGCGGGTGGGCCAACCGCGTCCACGCCGCTTGTAAGACGCTGCTCGACGACGTGGCCGAGAACCCCAAGGGACCCCGCTTGGTGCTGGTGGACTCCCTGGGAATCGGCCCGAAGGCCCGCGAACGCATGCATCTCGCGAGCTTCACCTTCGAGCGCCTCCTCGCCACGGCGTTCGCCGCCGCCCCCAACGACGTCGGCTTTCCCAAGCTGACCTCGCGGGCGGTCGTCAGCGGCGTGCGCCACGTGGTGTTCATGCGCATGATCGAGGGCCGCGAGCGCGAGCTGTATGCGCTCACCGACGAAGTGCTCGACTGGATCGAGTCGTATCGCACGCCGGCAGCCGCGCGCTTGGGGATGCTCGGCCTGGTCAAGCCGCCGCACGTACCGCCCACTCCTGCTGCCTTCCTGGCGCGGGACGACCGGCGCGCGCGGCTGCTTGGCTCGGTCGTGCACCTGACGCTCGACTCCGGCTACGCATCGCTGACCGATCCGCAGATCGCCCAGTTCGCCGGGATCTCGACCGAGGCCTTCCACAAGCAGTTCGCCAACAAGGAGGAGTGCTTCCTCACCGTCCTCGACGAATTCGTCGCCGAAGGGCTCGACGCAGTCAGGCCAGGCCTCGAGACCACCGACTCGTGGCCGGAGGCCGTCTACCGCGCGATGGGTACCTTCGTCGAGTACCTCGTCGCTCACCAGGCTCTGCTGCGGATCGCCTTCATCGACCTGTTCGAAGTCGGCCCCGGCATGATCGGGCGCATGACCCGCTCGATCGACGGTTTCACCAAGCTGCTGACCGAGGCAGGACCGGTGCCGCTGCGCGGCCCAGCGGTCGCCTGCGAAGCCGTCACCGGCGCGTTGTGGGGCATCATCGGCAGCTACGTCGCCAACAACCGCCTCTCGCGGCTGCCCTCGCTGGTCGACCAGCTCACCTTCACCGTGCTCGCGCCATACGTCGGGCCAAAGGTCGCCGTCGAGACGATCCAGGCCGCGCGCCGCCCGCAGCACTAGCGACGCCAACTCTGCAATCGTGGGCGGCGATGAGCGCGCCGCCGAAGCGTTTCCGCCGCGTGGGCCACAAGGGCGCCCACCACATCGAGCCGGGCAACACCCTCGCGTCCTTCGACGCGGCGCTTGCGCACGACGTCGACATGATCGAGCTCGACGTCCTCGCCGAGCACCCCGATGGCAGCGGACGGCTGCTCGTCGCCCATGACCGCGAGGATCTGAACGCGCGCGAGCCCCTCCCCTTCGACGATGCGCTCGCGCACCTCGCCGGTCCCGACTTCGCGGGCCTCGAGTTCGACATCGACGTGAAGCTCCCCGGCTATGAGCTGCGTGTCCTGGAGGCGCTGCGCGAGCACGAGCTCGTAGAGCGAACGCTGATCAGCGGCATGTTCCCCTCGGGCCTCGCCCAGATCCGCGCTGCCGAGCCGGCGCTGCGCCTCGGCTGGTCGGTGCCGCGGGTGCGCCGCGACTACACAACCGACATGCTCACAGCGATCCCGGCCCTGGCAATGCTCACGGGCTACCGCGCCACGCTGCCCCGTCGTGCCCGCCAGGCCCTGCGCGAAGGCCGCTTCGACGCGATCATGGCCCACTGGCGCGTGGTCACTCCCGCGCTCGTGCGGGCCGTGGGCGAAGGCGGCGGGGAGATCTACGTGTGGACAGTCGACGACGCTCGCATGATCGCCAAGCTGAGCGCCATGGGGGTCGACGGCATCATCACCAACGACCCGCGGCTGTTCAGCCGATCAGGCACGTAGCGGCGCTGAAGCCCGCCGGGTCCGAGCCGGTCACGCTCTTGCGTCCCGTCGTGGTGGGGCGGCTGGTAGACAGGAGCACCTTCTTGCCGCGCCGCCACTGGAAGTCGACCACGCCGCGCAGCTCCGTGGCGGGCTTGCCCACGACGGGCACCAGCTGGAAGCTCGAGCCGCCCTCGCGCGCCGCCGCTCCGCCGCCGACAGCCCCGAACACGGGGACGGCGCTTTCGAGGTCGACCCACACTTTGGCCGCGCTCATGTACTGCAGGCGGAAGCTCATGTACATCCTGTCGCCCGCATGCCCATCGCCTGGCATCGAGCCGCGCACGCCCACCGTGTCGGGCTGATCAACCGGACTGCACACGTCGATCGTGGCCCACAGTTCACGCGAGGCGAGCAACGCGTGCGCGTTGGCCAGCGCTGGAGGCTTCGTGGAGGACTTCTTGGCGACGGCGGGCGCCACGCTCGATGAGAGCGCCATGATGGCGGTTACAACCCCAATGAGGCCGATTCGCTCGATCGAAAGCATCTGCTGACGATACCGCCGCGGCGCCCACCACGCTGCCGGTCAACTCCGTGGCGAGCAGGTTGTGGTATTCCGTGAGTCGATGGGGGTGACGAGCTCAACGGAGGTGGTGGAGCTGCTGGGCCGGGTGCCCGTCTTCTCCACGCTCGAGCAGAGCGATCTCGAGCGGATCGCGGAGGTGGCCGTCCCCCGCGACTTCGAGCCCGGACAGGCGGTGTT
>DATARM010000129.1:0-9865 GCA_036264155.1 Solirubrobacteraceae bacterium | reverse complement strand
CCCATCACGATCTCATGTTCCTCGAGCTTCTCCCCATCCACCTCCGCATGCACCAACACACTCGTCAAATCATCACTCGGACTCTCCACCCGCTCAGCAATCAACACCCTGCACCGCTCAAAAATCTCAGGAATGTCTTTGGCGAGAACCGCTTCCACCCCGCCGGGGCTGAGGTCGACATCGCCGGCGCCGAGCGCTGAGTTCATGAGCCTGGCCCAGATGGCGTCGTCGGCCTCGGGGATACCCATGAAGCTCCCGATCACCCTCGCCACCACCGGCTGCGCGACATCGCTCACCAGATCGCACTCCCCACGCCCCTCCAACCGATCCAACACCCCCGTCACAATCCCCCTGATCGCATCCTCATGCGCAGCAATCCGCTTCGGCGTGAACCCAGCCTGAAACAACGCCTTGACCCGGTCGTGCTTGGGCGGGTCCATTCCGATGAACATCGCCCGCATCAGCTCGAGGGGCATCACTTCGGAGACGGCCGTGATGCCGCCGAGTTCCGAGGAGTAGGTGCGCCAGTCGCGACTGACCGCGTGCACGTCCTCGGCGGTCGTCACCGACCAGTAGCCGGCCTCCTGCGGGTACTCAGTGATATGCGATGTCCAGTGGATCGGGCACTTCTGGCGTAGCTCGCCGAAGATCTCATGCGGCGGGCCGTCCTGCCAGTTCTCGCGCTCGCCGACGAGCACGCTGTCGAGATCGCTGCCAACCGTTGCCATCTGAACCTCCGGAGTCCGATACCTGGGACGGGACGCGGCGATGATACTGGCTGGCTGGCCAGCATGGAAGTTTCAGCTCTGGTTTTCGACCTGGAGCTCCCGCACGACGAGTCGTCCCACGCGGAGATCGCCCACCTCGAGCGATCCGATGGTTGCCCGCTTGATGGTCAGGCGCCCAATGGCCATGGCACCGACTGCCACAGCTCCGCCGGCGATGGCCCCACCTGCGAGCGCGCCTAGCGATACGGCACCGAGACCGCGAGCGAAGAACGCGCTCACGGGAGCGCTTCTAGCGCGCCTGGGGCTGCTTCGCAGTAGCGCCATTGGGAGTGGAGCCCTTGTGTGCGGCAGCGGTGATCGTTGGCGTGCGCGGCGCCGCTGCGGCGGCTTCTGCCTCGAGGAAGTCGCGCCCGACGATGGCGAGCATGCTGCCGAGGTGGGCCTGGAGTGTTTCCATGGTGTGCCCGCCGGGATAGATCAGGCCGGTGGCCCGTGCTCCGTTGGCACGCAGCGCGGACGCGAATTCAGGGTCCTCGGCGGGGTTGGCGATGCGATCGGATTCACCGCCGTAGATGAAGGCGTGCAGGCCGAGGCGCTTGATGATCGGCCGGTCCTTGTGCAACTGGCCACCAAGGCCGTTGAAGAACCCGATCCAGCTCTCGACGGTGCCGAAGCGTTCGGGGTTGTCGAGCGTCACGTGCATGGCGCCATAGCCGCCCATGGAGTCGCCGGCGATCGCGCGGGTGGCGCGGGTGGGGATCGTGGGGAGCATCCGGTCGACCAGCTCCTGTGCTTCGAGGATGTAGCTCTCGTATTGCGGGCCGCCAGTGTTACGCCAGTTGTTCGAGCCGGGACCGCCCTGGATCATCACGGCGATCACCGGGGGGATGACGTGGCGGGCGATCAGCTGGTCGAGTTCTTCCTGCAGACCGATCTGCAGGAAGGCGGTGGCCGACTGGTTGTTGCCATCGAGCAGGTAGAGCACGGGGTAGTGCCTGTTGGTGGAGGCGTATGCCGCCGGCAGGTAGACGTAGAGGAGGCCATTGCCATGCAGCGCAGCGGAGGAGTAGGCGGTGGAGTCGATGGAGCTGCCGGCGGCGTCTTTGCTGACGGGAACGAGCGCCGGTAGAGGCGGCTGCGCGGAGGCGATGGTGCTTTCCAGCGAGAGGGCCTGGTCGGGTGCAGGTGGCGTGGTGATGCCGAGCAGCCGCTCGACGCCGAGGCGGCCCTGCAGCGCGAGCGCGATGCAGACGGCAAGCAGGCAGCTGAGCAGCCCAGCGATGAGCAGCCTGCGGGCACGCCCACCAGCGACCGGAGCAGCCGGCGTGGCTGGCTCAATGCGGGGCGGGAAGGCGGGCACCCAGGGCGGCGGCAGCACCTCTGCGACCGCGCCGCCCTGTCCAGGCCAACTCCACTCGCCCAGGCTGTCGAGCCAGACCTGGGTGCGCGAGGGCTTGCTTGCTACTTGCATGCAGGGGATTGAACGGCAGCCTCGCGCATAACCCAACCTCTGCATGAAGGCGCCCAGCCAACCGCGCCGGCGGTCAGCTTGTGGTCCACACGTCTCCCGTGTCACCGAAGCCGAGCGCTGCCTTGGTGGCTTCGGTGAGGTCGAATTCGCGACCTTCGACATAGGGACCGCGGTCGATCACGGGCACACGCACGGTGTGACCGTCGTAGCGCAGCGTCACCTCGGTGCCGCAAGGCAGCGTCTTGTTGGCCACGCCCAGCGTGGAGCTGGAGAGCGAGCCGCCGCAGGCGAGGTTGCCGCCCCCGCCGTACCAGGAGGCGCCGGCGAGGCGGTAGACGTTGAGGCGGCCGAGTGGACGGTGCGCGGGGTGCCCGTAGGCGTCTCCGTCGAAGCGCAGCCGGACCTGATCGCTGCCCACGCTGTGGGGGGTGAAGCTCAGTTTGAAGCGCCCACCGGTGTGGGTGCGGGCGCGGGTGAGTGTCCGCCAGCCGTGTCCTGTGAGCTCCTGCAGCGCGACGATCCGGCCTGCACGGGCGGCATGGGATTCGCGAAGGGAGCCGGTGACGTTGGCCTGGTGATCGTCGAGGACGTTCAGCTGTGAGCTGTGCACGGTGAGACTGGTGTGCACGGGCGAAGCAGCGGCAGCAGGCGAGGTCGAGAAGACCGCGACTGGAGCCAGCGCCGGCGCAGGCTGCGCGGGCGTCACGGGGACGTACATGGTTGTGGGAAACCTCCTTGCGGTTTCGCCTACGGGGTTAGCTGTCGGGCTCATGGCCGGCCCCTGACACGCGAACTGGACGCGTGTGAGCCGGGCATTACGGCCGCATCAGCGGCCGATTCGCCCCATCCGGTCCGCCGCTGAGGCGATCCGGCAGTGGTTCCCCCGTTCGCTCCCATCCACGGGAACGACTCGGCGAGTCGAACAGTCGTTCGCATACTAGCCGGTTCCATATCGGCTGATGTGTGTTGTGGATCACACAAGCTGCTCGCGACGCCGACCGAGGATAGCTATCGCTACGTCCGTCTCCGCTGACGTTCGGCGCGTCGCCTGGCGGCGTAGCCCTCGGCGCGCGAAACCCGAGGGTGCTACGCCAGATCCCACCCGAAGTAGACCTCCGCCTTGGAGATCTTCTCGCCGTCGAACGTCAAGACCTCCGTGTTCCGAAACCGGGTCCCGTCAGTCCTCGTGCTCTCGTAAGTCACGAGGACCTCGTCGCCGGCCTCCACCATCCGCACGAACTCGAAGTCGTCGATCCTGCCCGCGTTCGGCCAGCAGCGCTCAAAATAACGCTCGCGGTCAATCCCAACGTCTGCCGGGCTGTAGAACGTGAAGTCGTCGCTAAGCAGGCCCTCCACGACGCTACGGTCACCCGACCCGTACGCCTCGTACATGGCGCGGGCGCTCTGCAAACGGTCGCTGGCGGGCATAGTCCGCCTCCTTTGCTTGTTGCTTACATGAAAGAGACTCGCCGACATGGCGAGATTCATCGGCAGGTGCCTTCAAACACCCCGGCTAGGCTCTTCAGATCCTCGCCCGAACCTTGACCCGGCTGCGCAACACGACCGCGCGACGCAAATGGATCGTGTGGGTGTCGCTGCTGCTCATCCTGCTGGTCGCCGTCCAGATCGGTGTCTCGCTGCTGCCCCACCATGTTCTCAACGCAATGCTCCAGGTCGAAGAAAAGTCCAACGGCGTCCAGGAAGTGCCCGCCGGTGTGCCGGGGGCCCGCTGACGTCATGGATTCCGATCAGGTCAAGGTGTTGATCCAGGTCCCCTGCGAGCGCTGCGAGGGCTCAGGGCGCGTCGGCTGGGACACGCCCACACCGGGCGGCTACGCGGCGGATCAGACCAAGCCCTGCCCTGATTGCTCGGAGCGCGGCCATATCGAGACCGCCATCGCGCTGCCCGAGTTCAGGAAGCTGCTCGGACTTCCTTAGTCTTAGCTTCCCTCGGCTCGACCGCTTCTTCGCTCAGCCGCGTGAGTTCCTCGTCGCTGAAGGCGCCCTCGTCAGTCTCGAGCACCGCACGTGCGCGCTCCACGTCGGCCTCGTTGACGAACACGCTGCGCGCCCCAGACGCCCCCCATTGGGGGCCGCCTATGTTGCGCTGCGAAAGCGCGTGGATACCCACGTCCAGGAGCCGACCGCAGATCATCTGCGCCTCAGCTTCGTTGGCGGCACTCGCAACCACCTTCAGCTCGTCGGACATGCCGCCTGCAGCCTAACCGCGACGAGCCGCCCCCGAAACCGGCGTCCCGACCGAATTCGAGAGATGTTTTCGCGCAGGTCGTTGACTCGGGACTGCTCAACAGCAACAATCGGATCGTGGCCAATCCCGACCGCCTGACAGCACTGGACTCGACGTTCCTACATCTCGAGGACCACTCCGCCGCGCACATGCACGTCGCCTCGGTGATGGTCTTCGAGGGCGAGGCCCCTTCGCTCGACGAGCTCGTCGAGCACATCCTCGGACGTCTGCACCTCGTCCCCCGCTACCGCCAGCGCCTCGCCTACGTCCCTCTCGGCCAAGGTCGGCCGGTGTGGACCGACGACCCCCACTTCAACCCCTACTACCACATCCGCCACACCGCGCTACCAAAGCCCGCCGACGAGGCGGCCCTCAAGCAACTCGCCGGCCGCGTCTTCTCGCAGCGCCTCGATCGCTCCAAGCCGCTGTGGGAGATATGGCTCGTGCAGGCGATGTCCGGTGGGCGCTTCGCGCTGATCGCCAAGACCCACCACGCGCTCGTCGACGGCATCTCCGGCGTGGACATCACCACAGTCCTGTTCGACACCGCCCGCGAGCCCATCGTGCCGGCCGCCCCGCCGACCCCCTGGAGCGCCAAGCCGCTGCCGGGGCCGGCCAAGCTGCTCGGTGAGGCGCTGGTCGAGCGCTCGACCGTTCCCGCCGAGATGCTCCGCGGCGGTCGCCGGCTGCTGCGCCGGCCACTCAAGGCGCTCACGCAGGTCAAAGACGGGCTCACCAGCATCGGCGCCACGACCCTCGCCGGCATCAATGCGCCCGCGCCGCCCAGCCCCTTCAACGTCGATATCGGCCCGCACCGGCGCTACACCTTCCTCGACGCTGACCTCACGAGCCTGAAGGCGATCAAGGACTCGCTCGGGGGAACCCTCAACGATGCCGTGCTCGCATCCGTGAGCCTTGCCCTCGGACGCTATCTGCGCAGCCGCGACTACGACACCGAGGGGCTGGTGCTCAAGGCGATGGTGCCGGTGTCCGTGCGCACCAAGTCTCAGCGCGGAGCTCTCGGCAACCAGGTCGCCGCCATGTGGGCGCCGCTACCCGTGGGGGTCGAGAACCCCGCTGAGTGCCTGCGCAAGATCGCCAGCGCGATGGAGGACCTGAAGAAGTCGGGTCAGGCCGTGGGCGCCCAGGTACTCACCAACCTCGCCGGCTTCGCTCCCCCCACCATCCTCAGCCAAGCTGCACGCCTGCAAGCCCGCCAGCCGTTCTTCAACCTGGTCGTCACCAACGTGCCCGGCCCCCAGTTCCCGCTCTACCTGCTGGGGCGCCGCCTCGAAGTCCTCTACCCCGTCGTGCCGCTCGCCCAGCGCCAGGCGCTGGGGATCGCCGTCATGAGCTACGACGGTCACCTCGGCTTCGGCCTGCTCGGCGACTACGACGCGCTGCCCGATCTCGAGCAGATCGCACGCGATCTCAAATGGGCGATCACCACGCTGTGCCGCGCGGCGGGCGTCAAGCCGCGGACCAAGCAGGCGCGTGCCTCCGGTAACAGGGGCGCCATCAAGCCTCGCGCAGCGCGCGCCAAGGCCGCTCGAGGAGCCGCCGCCAACGGTTCCAGCCGCAAGTCAGCCAGCACCAGCTGACCCCATCCGCTCGCCGTCTCCCCGCCTCGAGGGTCGAGCTTCGAGCGGCACGGATACGATCTGAGCAGTGCGTCTTGCCCTCTGCCAGATCAATGCCACGGTGGGGGACATAGCCGGCAACACAGAGTTGATCCGCTCGGGCATAAGCGCCGCCCGCGAGGCGCAGGCCGATCTGGTCCTGTTTCCCGAGTTGGCGCTCACCGGCTACCCGCCCGAGGACCTGTTGCTCAAGGAGCACTTCCTCGCCGACGCCGCCGAGGCCCTGCACGGACTCGCCGCCGAGGCCCGCGATCTCGTGGCCGTGGTCGGCTTCCCAGAGCGTGCCGAGGACGTCTACAACGCTGCCGCCGTCCTGGCAGCCGGCAGCGTGCACGCGATCTACCGCAAGGTCTACCTCCCCAACTACGGCGTGTTCGACGAGCAGCGCTACTTCCAGGCCGGCCAGGGGGGTGCCGTCATCGACATCGGGGCCGAGCGCGTCGGGCTGACTGTCTGCGAGGACATCTGGGAGCCGGGGCCTCCGGCCAGCGACGAGAGCCTCGCCGGAGCCACCTTGATCGTCAACATCTCCGCCTCCACCTACCACGCCGGCAAGGGGGCAGAGCGCGAGCGCATGTTCGCCCAGCGTGCCCGCGACAACCTCGCCTGTGTCGCCTTCTGCGGCCTCGTCGGCGGCCAGGACGAGCTCGTCTTCGACGGCCACTCGTGCGTGATCGACCATACCGGGCGCACGCTCGCTCGGGCATGCCAGTTCGTCGAGGAGATGCTCGTGTGCGATGTGGACCTGGGCGCGGCTCGTGCCGCCCGTCTGCGCGACGCGAGCCACCGCCCGGCGGCCCGCCGCAGCGAGCGCCGCGCGATCGTGCTGGCATCGCTCGAGGAGCCCCCAAGGCCTTCCTCTCTGCCTGCCCAGACTTCTCCCGCTGCGCTGCGCGAGCCGCTGGCTCCAGCCGAGGCCGAGGTCTACGGCGCGCTGACGCTCGGGCTACACGACTACGTCGCCAAGAACGGCTTTCAGCACGTCGTCCTCGGGCTCTCCGGCGGGATCGACTCTGCGCTCGTGGCCTGTCTCGCCGTCGACGCGCTCGGACCTGAGCGCGTCTCCACCACGATCATGCCCTCCCCTTACTCCTCCAGCTCGACCCAGCAGGATGCCCGCGCGCTCAGCGCCGCGCTGGAAGTGGAGGCGATCGAGCTGCCGATCGAGTCGGTCATGGACGCCTACGAGCACGCCCTTGCCGATCGCTTCGCCGGGCTGGAGAGCGATCTCACCGAGGAGAACCTCCAGGCCCGCATCCGCGGCAACCTGCTGATGGCGCTCTCCAACAAGTTCGGCTGGCTGGTGCTGACGACCGGCAACAAGTCCGAGATGTCCGTCGGCTACACCACCCTCTACGGCGACCTCGCCGGCGGCTTTGCCGTGATCAAGGACGTTCCCAAGACGCTCGTCTACAGGCTGTGTGAGTGGCGGAACTCCCCGGCCGGCGTGGGCGTGCCCGGCGTGCACGACGCTCCGCCGCCGCTTAGCCCGATCCCCGCCTCGATCATCGAGCGTGCGCCTTCGGCCGAGCTGCGCCACGACCAGCGCGATGAGGACTCGCTCCCCCCCTACTCCGTGCTCGACAGGATCCTCGAGGGCTACGTCGAGTTCGACTTCAGCCGCGAGCAGCTGATCGCCCAGGGCCTTGCGCCCGAGGACGTCGATCGCACGATCCGACTGGTCGACCTCGCCGAGTACAAGCGCCGCCAGGCGCCGCCAGGGATCAAGATCACAGCGCGTGCTTTCGGGCGCGATCGTCGCATGCCGATAACCAACCGCTACCGCGGTTAGGCGGACTGCAGATGCTCCACAGTCATCGCACGCGCCTCACGGCGCTGGTCCTGGCCGGACTGTGCGCGGCCATGATCAGCGCCTGCTCGAACACCGTTCAGCAACAGCCGGTCTCACACTCGCTGCTCGAGGACCTGATCGTCTCCCCCTTCCCCGTCTACTGGCTCGGCGGGAGCTTCCACGGCCTGTCCATCAGTGAAGCCACCCACGACTACAGCGGCGCCTTCAGCGTCGTCTACGGCAACTGCCTGCAGGGCGGCGAGGGCGCCTGCGTACCGCCGCTGCGCGTGGTGAGCTCGCCCGACAACAGCTTCCTGCCCGGCGGCAACACGCCCACGCGCTCGCAGTCGATCAGGGGCGTGCAGACGCTCCTGGCGCAGTCGGGCAAGACGATCGTGATCGCCACCGGCGGGGTGGTCGTGGACATCTACGCCGACAGTCCCCCACTCGCCCGCGCCGCAGCGCAGGTGATGGTTCCAATCAACGTGCCTGGTGCCTCCGAAGCTGCCCTGCCCGTACGCCTGCCGAACACGGGCTTTGCCAGCGAACCGCTGCCGCGCCAGGTGCCCAACCCGCTGCGACGGCTCGGCTAGCGCAAGGCCCCCGGGGGCGCCTCGCCTGCGGGGATGGGCCGTACTGCGATCGTCATGCGCGTGACCGCGCACGTGCGGCCGTCGTCGTCGCTGAAGCGCACGTCCCACACCCACGTCGTGCGGCCCCGGTGCAGGCGCGTCGCATGCGCGTGCACCACGCCGTCGGTGATCGGGCGCATGAAGCTCGTGCTGTTCGACAGGCCCATCGCCATGTCGCCCTGCTCGAGCACCGCGAGCGCGGTGGCCATCGAGGCCATCGACTCGGCGATCGACGCATAGACGCCGCCGTGCACGAGACCCGCCGGCTGCTTGAGCTCATCGCGCACCGTCACCTGCGCGCGCACCTCCGTGTCCGAGAAGGCCAGCATTTCAAGGCCATAGAGACGATCGAAGCCGTGCATCACCGCATTGAGCTGCTCGGCGCTGACTGTGCCCATCTCGCCGCCACGATACCCTACGCTCCTCCCTTGCCCGACCCAGTGGCCAACCCAATGTCGGCGGAGCTCCCAAGACCATGAGCAGATTGGACGAGCTCCCTCCAGATCAGCATGCGGTGCTGTCGCTGCTCCTGCGCCAGCACAAGAGCTACGCGGAGGTCGCCCTGCTGCTCGGCATCGCCGAGCGGGCCGTTCACGACCGTGCTCATGCCGCCCTCGCCGTGCTTGCTCCGCGCCAGGCTCGCGGGCTCGAGCCGGAGCGTCGCGAGGAGGTGGGCGACTACCTGCTGGGACAGGCCGGGGTGGCCGAGCGCATCCGCACGCGCACGAGCCTCGGCGAATCGGAGCACGCCCGCATCTGGGCACAGGCGATCACCGCCGAGCTCGCGCCGCTGGCCGGCTCCACCCTGCCCGAGATACCGCCCGCCCCGGCCGCCGCGGCCCCTGAGCCGCCACGCGCGCCCGCGGCGCCGCCCAGCGACCCTGCTTCAGGCACGCGGCCGATCCCTGTCAGCGAGGTGGCCGCTTCGCTTCCTTCCAGCAGTCCCGCTGCGCCGAGCTCGCGCCTTGGCGGCGCGCTGCTGCTTGCCGCGATCGTGGTGGCCGTGGTGGTGGCCGTGATCCTCATCTCCTCGGGCGGCGGCGGCTCGCACCCCAAGAAAACACCCGCCGCCAGCCCCGGGAGCACCTCCACCACCGGCAGCCCGACGGACACGCAGTTCCCGCTGCACTCGCAAAGTGCCACCAGCCGCACCGTGGGCGTGGTTGCCGTGCTATCTGAAAAAGGCAAACACGCCTTCTTCATCGAGGCCCAGCACCTGCCCCCCAGCCATGGGTTCTTCTATGCCATCTGGCTGTACAACTCGCACACGAGCGCCGAGGCGCTGAGCCGGGCGCCCGCCGTCGGCTCGAGTCGCAAGCTCGAAGGCGGCGCCGCCCTCCCCGCCAACGCCTCC
>DATARM010000109.1:0-5508 GCA_036264155.1 Solirubrobacteraceae bacterium | reverse complement strand
GATATCACCACGTTGGGGTCTAGGACCGCCCGCACTCGTCAGCGGCGACGAGGTCGTGTCTGGTGCTGCGCCTCGACAGCAAGCGTGATGGCGTCGCGCTCGAAGAGGTTGTTGCGCTTCCAAAGGCGCTCGAGTAGATCGAGCCCCAAATCGCGACGCAGTGAATCCTCGATCACCTGGCTGTCGCCGCGTCCGGTGCGGGCCGCGCGCATCTTCAGCTGGTATCGCTGACGGGAGCGAATTGGCGAAGTGGCACGTAGTCGTGGACGTCAGCGCGAGCGATGCGCCTCAGCTCTCGTAGCCGTCGCCGGGTCTCGGGGTCCTCGAGCGCACGATCACGCTCCAGAGTGGAACGCATCACGACGACGGAGATGTAGCGCGTCTTATTGGAGCCCTGCAGGATCTGCCCGTGCACAAACCCAGTCACAGTGCGGACATGCTCGAGGAGGTCCGTGAGGCCGGCTACGAACTGGTCTTGCAGACCGTCCTGAACGCTCCATGCATTGACGATCAGTCCAGCGTCTTGCGTTTGCTCACTCATAGCTGTCACCTCGCCGAGGATACAGTGCTCGCCCGGGCGCGAACGCATCAGAGCCCGAGTTTGCGTACGCCCTCCTCGTTGAAGCCGAGATGGTGACCAACCTCGTGACGCACCGTCTGGACTACGTGTGCCCGGAGGCGGTTTGGATCATCCCCAAAGTCACGCACCAGCGTGTCGCGAAAGATCAGGATCTCGTCTGGCATGCCGCCGCCCCCGAAGTAGGCGGTGCCACCCAGCCTCGAGCCAACATACATGCCGTACGCGTGGTTCTTCTCGCCGCGATCGGAAACGACGACCGCCACATGCTCCAGTGCTCGTTGGAACTCCGTCGGGAGCTCATCGAGCGCTGAGCCAACGAGTGCCTCAAATTCTTGCTCGCTGTAATGTCGGTGCCTGGCCATTCGTCAACTGGCGGACGCATGCTCGGCCGCCCGCGCAAAGCTCACCATCCGAGCGACCAGCGCGTTGTAGCGACTGTGACTCCCCCATCGGACTCGCTGAGCAGTTCATAGAGGCGATGGGATGGCTGCTCCTCCCCACCCCGCGGGACGTCGATCCCGATCGCCCGCAGTCGAGGCGCGGCCATTGCCACCGACAACGCCGACTCGCTCTCCTTACCGGCCGCGAGATCGTCGAGGCCCGCGCTTACCAGCTCGTAGCCAGGGAGGTCAGCTTGGGCGTCCAACACACCCTGATCCTAGGCGAAATGCCATATGCAGTCAGTCATCTGCCACTGAGCTAACTGGCATACGGCTAACCGCCGCTTGACTGAGTGCCTGTTGGACATCTGTGGCGAACCGTGTCTGTCAGACGTAAGAGTTCGACAATGAGCAAAACCGCCGACTACCAAGCTGAGCGCACTCAGATCCTCGCCAGCTTCGGGGCCAACGTCCGTCGCCTGCGAGAAGCCAGGGAGCCGGCGGTCTCCCAGGAACGGTTGGCCGTGCTCACGGGCCTGCACAGAACCGAGATCGGCAAAATCGAGCAAGGGAAGGTCGAGCCCTACCTCACCACCCTCATGGCTCTGGCCCACGGCCTCGGAGCATCGCTCGACGATCTCCTTGGCATCGAGCTACCTGCTCATCGCAGGCCATGGCCCCAGGCGCGCTCCTCCACCTAGGCTGCGCAACGGGCCACGCATCGGGCCACCACGTGATACTTCCCGCTCGATGCTCTCCCAGCCAGACGAAGCCCAGCTCGACAACCCGGCGTACGCGTCACTGTGCGGCGCCCATTCACGGTTCGCCCAGGTGCGCGGACGCGTGCGTCGATACGACCCTGGGGTCGCGCCATTCCTCGGTCTGCCCTCCCCGCCGTCGGCGCAGGACTGGGAGGACGCAGCCGCTCTAGTGGGCCCAGGAGGCTACGTGGCCGTCCGCTACAGCGACGCCGAGCTACCCGACCGCTGGCAGGCGCTCAGAACATTCGATCTCGTGCAGATGGTCGGCGAGCGTGTGAGCGCTTCCGACTTCGCCGAGGCAATCCCTCTGAGCGCGGCCGATGTCCCCGAGATGCTCGAGCTCGTGGCCAAGACCGAACCGGGGCCGTTTTTGAGCAGGACCATCGAGCTCGGCGCCTACCTGGGTGTTCGTCGCGACGGGGCGCTCGTTGCAATGGCCGGCGAGCGGTTCCATCTGGATGGCTGGATCGAGATCAGCGCCGTTTGCACACGACCCGACTATCGCGGAGGAGGCCTGGCCTCTCAGCTCATCGAAGCCTTGGCTGCCGGCATCCAGCGCCGCTCGCAGCGGGTGTTCCTGCACGTCCTGAGCACCAACACGGGAGCAATCCGGCTCTACGAGCAGCTTGGCTTTCGCGTGCGCCAGTCTGCAACGCTCACCGTTGTGACACTCAGGCCATAAGCGGGAATCGGTCGCTCGGCCGATCACACCGACAGCGGACCGGCCCGCAGCACGCCTGGATCGTGGCCGGGGATCACCGTGAAGCCCTCGTCGCGCATCGCCCGCAGTCGGTTGGCCGAGCGTCCTTGCGCCTCGCGGTCGTCGCCGAAGACCGGGAAGCGATGGTCATCCAGGCCGCTTGCGAAGTGGACCACGTCGGCCCCAAGCACGAGCTTGCCCACGCGGATCGACTGGTGCCCAGGTGTATGCCCCGGCGTGAGCAGCAGCTCGATGCTTCCATCGCCAACCAGGTCGTGGTCGCCGTCCACGAGCAGCACCTCGCGGTCGCTGCCCGCATAGTCGCGTGCCAGAAACCCGTTGCGCGCCACGGCCGCCTCATCGTGACCGGCCTGCCATTCGGTCCGCTGCACGACCACAGGCACTGACGTCGGGATCAGTCCTAGCGCGCCGACGTGATCCCAGTGGAGGTGTGTCAGCACCACTTTGGTCAGCGTGCGCACATCGATCTGCTCGACGACGCTCTGCTCCTGTTCGAGTGTGAACACGGCGAAGATGTCCGGCCGCTCGTAGTAGGAGACGGGATCAGCGATTGCGGCCGGATCCAGACCAGTGTCGATCAAGATCCGCTCCGTCTCCGTCTCGATCACATATGCGGGGACCGGGAAACGAATCGGTCTATCCATGGGCTCCCCGGCCCGCAGCACTCCAGCTGGAGCGGTGAACCAGCCCACGTTCAGCATCTCGATCTTCACTCTGTCCCCCATTGGGTTGCTTGCAGACCAGCAACCCTAAGCGGCGTCTCGATACGAAATGCGACCCCTCGGATATGGTTAGCGACAATGCGTGTTGGCATCGCAGCGCTTCCCAGATGCTTCGATTCGGGCTTGGCCGTGCTGCTTGATGTGCTGCGGGCGGCTGAGGAGCTGCGACCAGAGATCGACGCGGCGATCGAACCCATCGAGGTCTCCATCATCGGTAGCTCCTCGCTCACCACCACCGCTTCGGGCCTGTCGCTCGTCGTCGACGCGCGTGTGCAGGACCGATCCGCGTTCGAGGGTCTCGACGTGCTGAGCATTCCCGGCCTCGGCGTGGGCCAGGCGCCCGCGCTCCTGGATGCGCTCGCCAGTCGACCCGTCCGAGAGTTGCGCGGCCGGCTCACCGAGCTGGACCACGATCTGAGGTTGGCTGCCGCCTGCACCGGTACTTTCGTGCTCGCCGAGGCCGGCCTGCTCGACGGGCGCACGGCCACCACCACCTGGTGGCTAGCGGGAGAGTTCCGCCGGCGCTACCCCCATGTCGAGCTCGACATGTCGCGCATGGTGATCCACAGCGACAGGATCACGACTGCGGGAGCAGCCCTCGCCCACATCGACCTCGCTATGAGCATCGTCTCGCGCGCTAGCCCGCGCCTTGCCGACACGGTTGCCCGCTTCATGCTCGTGGACAAGCGTCCAACGCTGAGCGTCGAGGCCGCAATCGGCCACCTGGCAGATGCGGACACGCTCGTGACCGACTTCGAGGATTGGGTACGGAAAAACCTCGACCAGGAAGACCTGAGCGTCACAGCAGCCGCACAGGCGATCGGTACCACCAGGCGAACGCTCGAGCGCAGGACCCGGATCAGGACTGGGCTCACCCCCCACTCCCTCGTTCAGCGCCTGCGCGTAGAGCGAGCCCACCATCTCCGGCGGACCACAGGTATGAGCTTCGAGCAGATCGCTCCACTTGTCGGCTACCGGCACGCCTCCACCCTGCGCTCACTCCTACGCCGGGCAAGCTGAGCCGAGAATGCAACTGCGCCTATGTGCGCTGCTGGTGATGGGGCTGGGCTGGTTCGCGAGCTGCAGCGCGGCGTTTGCCGCGACCGCACCCTTCACAATCTGTCTCGCCACCCGCGACCCAGCTGATCGTGGTCAGATCTCGCCGACGCCCCTTCGATCTCTCGCGTCATGCGCTCGAGGGCAGCGCTAGGACCGAGCGCTCGCCAGGGCCACGCGCGTGCTCTGCCGATGTGCGCGCGCGGGACGGATAGAGCGGGCCAGCCGCGATTCAAGGCGCTCCTCGGCGGCTGCGTGCGGGGTGAGGAGCGTGGTGCGGGACATCGCATATGCGAGGCCGGCGATCAGCGCGGCTGCGAAGATGACGTTGAGGATGATGGCGAGCGAGAGGATCATTGCGTTCTCCTTGAAGTCTTGGTTTTCGAGCTGAGATCAGTGTCGCTGCGCACGCTGAGGCGTCTGTGTGCCCGGCCTGAGAGCTTCCTGAGAGCCCTCTGGCCGGCGGAGAACTGGTCGTTTGGGCCTGTCAGGAGCGCGCCCGGGTGAGCTGGGAGCCTCGTGTGAGGTCCTGGTCCACCTGGGCTCAGCCGTCTCCCTCGACGAGCTCGAACCACACACACGTACCTGAGCGGCGGTCGATCCCCCACTTGCTCGCCTGCGTCTCGACCAGGTAGAGGCCGTAGCCGCCCTCCACACGCTCGGGATCGCGAGGGGCGGCCTCGAAGCCGCTGCCCTGATCGGTGACCTCAACACGTACAGCGTCGGGCCCGAGCAGTCGGGCACACAAATGGATGCCACTGGTGGGCGGCGCGTCGGAGTGGATCACGGCGTTGGTGACGAGCTCGGAGACGAGCAGTTCGAGCGTGGAGAGGCTCTTGGCACTCAGCTTGCGCTCCTTGGAGAACCCGGTCACGGCCGAGCGCGCGCGCGCAGGCGCCTTGGGGTCCCGCTCGAGCGTCATGCGCAGGATCGGAGGCTCCTCCTGAGGCAGCGGCTCCCCGGATCCCATTGTCACGACAGCGGAGGGGTCCCGAACGGCAGCGCTGTGTCAGCCCCGGTCATCCGGAGTACCGCGTTTGCCCCCTCGTGGCGGGACGCCAGCAGCGTCAGCTCCCAGTGCTCCTGGCGAGCGCGCTCGCTCAGCTCGATCAGCATGCGCAGCCCCGAGGAGTCCATGAAGGTCACTTCACTCAGATCCAGAGTCAGGTTCGTGGGGCTCCTCCCAAGCCGATCGACAATGCTGTTAGCGAGCACCGGGACAGTGGCAAGGTCGAGCTCGCCTTCAACCGCCAACCTGTGGGTTGCCCCATCCGTGCGGTCACTAACC
>DATARM010000112.1:0-2050 GCA_036264155.1 Solirubrobacteraceae bacterium | reverse complement strand
CGCGCCGGATCGGTTACTGGTCGGCTTGGCTGTTCTGAGCCTGTTCTCGCAGCTCGCCGCCGAGCGACCGCTCCTGTGCGTCGTCGACGACACGCAGTGGCTCGACAGAGAATCTGCGCAGGCGTTTGCCTTCGTCGCACGCCGGTTGGCGACCGAGCCCATCGCATTCATGTTCGGGGCACGGGGCGTCACCGATGAGGTTCGCGGACTCCCCGAATTCGTGATCGAGGGCCTGGGCGAGTCTGCTGCAATGGCCTTGCTGCGCTCGGTGCTACCCGGCCGGGTCGATGAGCGCGTGCTCGAGCGCCTGGTCGCCGAGACGCACGGTAATCCCCTGGCGTTGCTCGAGCTGCCCCGGGGGTTGACGCCTTCCCAGCTGGCTGGTGGGTTCGCCTTGCCGGTCTCGGTCCCCCTGGCGGGTCGCATCGAAGCGAGCTTTCGGCGACTGCTGGTCAGGCTGCCGGCGCAGTCTCGGCGCCTGTTGCTGGTCGCTGCCGCCGAACCGACCGGCGATCCTCTGCTGGTCTGGCGCGCCGCCGAGCAGCTCGGCGTCGACGACTCGGCGGCGGCCGCGGTCGAGGCCGAGGGCCTGTTGGAGCTCAACACCCGGGTCGTGTTCCGTCACACGCTGGTGCGCTCGGCCGTCTACCGCGCGGCGTCACCCGAGGAAAGGCGTCAGGCCCACCGCGCCCTTGCGGAGGCGACCGACGCGGCCGTTGACCCGGACCGTCGTGCGTGGCACCGTTCGCAGGCCACGTCGCGCCCAGACGATGAGGTGGCTGCAGACCTGGAGCTCTCGGCGGGGCGAGCCCAGGCCCGTGGAGGTTTCGCGGCTGCTGCGGCGTTCATGGAGCGGTCGGCCGAATTGACGGTCGATCGGGCGCGCCGAGCGGGCCGGGCGCTCGTCGCCGCCGAGGCCAAACGCCAGGCCGGTGCGCTCGATGCCGCGCTTGTGCTCGCCAGCATGGCGCAGCGAGGGCCGTTGGACGATTTCCAGCAGGCTCAGTTGGACCTGCTTCGAGCTCAAATCTCGTTTGGTTCGAACCGCGGGAACGACGCGCCCCTCCTCCTGCTCAAGGCCGCCCAACGACTCGAGCTCCACGACCCCACACGGGCGCGGGATACCTACCTCGACGCCGTGACCGCAGCATTGTTCGCAGGCCGGTTCGCCAACGGGTGCAGTGCTCGCGACGTGGCGAAGGCGGCACTCGCTGCGCCACGTCCCCTCGGGCCTGCCCGGGCCTCAGACCTGCTGCTTGACGGTCTGGCGTGCTTGATCGCTGATGGGCCCGCCTCGGGGACCGAAGTCCTGCGGAAGGCGTTGGGCGCATTCCGTGGGCAGGCCGTTGGCACCGAGGAGCGCTTGCGTTGGTCCTGGCTGGCCGGCCGTGCGGCGGCGTTCATCTGGGATTACGACAGCTGGGAGGTGCTGACCGCTCGTCAAATCCAAGTCGCCAACGACACGGGGGCGCTCACCGTGCTGCCCCTCACCCTGAGTACCCGGGCTGGCGTGCATCTGTTCGCCGGGGAGCTGCCGATGGCTGCCTCGCTGGTCGAGCAGGTGGAGACCGTGGCCGACGCAACCGACACCCGCACGGCCCGGTACGCAGCCGTCGCAGTTGCGGCCTTCCGGGGGCGCGAGCATGACGCTTGTCGGTTGATCGACGCCAACGCCAGGGACTTCGCCTCCAGGGGTGAAGGTATGGGAGTCACCCTCGCGCAATGGGCGGCCGCCGTGCTGTACAACGGCCTTGCCCGATACCACGACGCGTTCGTCGCCGCGGAGGAGGCGCTCGAGGACCCGCGCGAGCTGTGGTTCTCGCCGTGGGCGACGGTTGAGCTGATCGAGGCGGCGAGCCGCACGGGGAGGGCCGTCGCTGCCGCATCTGCGCTGGAACGCCTCACGGAAGGAACCTCTGCCAGCGGGACGGCCTGGGCGGGTGCCATCGAGGATCGATGTCGTGCTCTGCTGGACGAAGGCGCGGTCGCCGAGACCCTGTATCGAGACGCCATCGACCGGCTTGCGCCCACTGCGTTGCGCCTGGACCTC
>DATARM010000186.1:0-5604 GCA_036264155.1 Solirubrobacteraceae bacterium | reverse complement strand
GTGGTGACACGTTCACGATCACCAACAAAGGTGGCGTCATCACCCGCACCTGCACGCAGGTGGCGGGAAGCAAAGGCTGCCCGACCGGCACCTGGTAATGCCAAGGCCCACCTACCCGGACCCCGGGTAGACGATGATCATGAAGAATCTGGAAGGGCGGCCAATTGGCCGCCCTTCCTCATGTTTGTGAGGTGTCGAGGGGCTGCTCTGGACGGCCTGGACGGTGCGGCGCGCCGGTGGTCGCAATGAAATGACAGCAACAGACCTGCATTCTACGAACGTCTTGGGGTGTTTCGCAAATACTTACTCGCGGCCCTATCAAGAAACGCCGTGGGCTGCCGATGGGATCCTATGAGAAGCATAAAAACTACTAAGGCCGGAGGTGAGGGTGGTTTCACCCTTATCGAGCTTCTGGTCGTTATCCTGATCATCGGCATTCTGGCCGCGATCGCCATTCCGTCGTTCCTGAGTCAGAAGAGCAAGGCCACCGACGCCCAGGCGAAGGAGCTTGCTCGTACGGCTCAGACCACGGCTGAGACGATCGCGACCGACAACAACGGCAGCTACACCAAAGTCGGAACGGCGAAAGAACTCCACGCCTACGAGCCGTCGATCGTTGAAGGTACCGGCACGCCCACCAAAGAAGCGTGGATCACGGGCGCGGCCTCGGCTGCGTCGACGGAATACAGTGTGACGGCGACCTCAACGAGTGGTGACACGTTCACGATCACCAACAAAGGTGGCGTCATCACCCGCACCTGCACGCAGGTGGCGGGAAGCAAAGGCTGCCCGACCGGCACCTGGTAGCAGCAGCCCCGGCCCCGATGTTTCGATGGGGCCGGGGCTGCATCACCCTCCCGTCATGCACCCCTGCGACTCCAGCCTCGCCCGATCATGGGCTGAGGCGGTCCTTCGCTAAAGCCCACGGAGATACTGCCGATAGGAGTGTCAGTGAGACGGCGAGCAAAACCTCATCCGCGCGCCGAGCAGGGCTTCACCCTGATCGAGCTGCTGGTCGTGATCCTGATCATCGGCATCCTCGCCGCGATCGCGATTCCCTCGCTCCTGAACCAGCGGGGCAAGGCCACAGACGCCAACGCAAAGGAACTTGCCCGCACAGGCGCCCAGGCTGCCGAGACCTACGCGACCGACCACGCGGGAGGCTACACGGGCGTCGAACCCACTGTGCTCAAAGAATACGAGCCGGCGATCCAGATTGCTGCGGGGGGGAACAACGCTTATCTCAGCGTCGCCAAAGCCGAAGAATCGGGCAAAGGTTACGTGGTCACGGCGGTCGCTCCCGGGACCGGGGACACGTTCACGATCACGCGCAAGGAAAACGGCGAAGTCAAACGCACGTGCAAAGCAGAAACGTCCAACAAAGGCGGCTGCCCGACCGGCAGCTGGTGAGGCTGTCTGCTCTGCTGCAGCTCGATCGCTCAAGCGCCACGCCGCGGATGACGATCAGTTGAGTATGGAGGCCGTGACCTTTGCTGGGGTGCTGGGAGCCATAGTCGGCTCCTTCCTGAACGTCGTGGCCTACCGCCTGCCTCGGCGCGAGTCGCTCGTGACGCCCGCCTCGCACTGCCCCAACTGCGATGCGCCGGTCAAGCCCTACGACAACGTGCCGATCCTCTCGTGGCTGTTGCTGCGGGGCCGCTGCCGTAACTGCTCGCAACCTATCTCCCCGCGCTATCCGCTGGTCGAGGCACTCACGGCGGCGCTCTGTGTAGGCGCGGTCCTCGCGCACCGCTCGGCCGCCTCGATCGCTCTGAGCATCGGCCTGATCCTGATCGTGGTGCCGGCTGCGCTGATTGATCTCGAGCACAGGATCATCCCCAACAAGATCACTGCCCTCGGCGCTGTGGTGGCGCCGGGCTTGGGTTTGGCGCTCGACCCGGCGGGTGAGCCGACCCGTTTGATCGCGGCCGGTGGCGCCGGCGGCTTCCTGTTGCTGGCAGCGCTCGCCTATCCCGGCGGGATGGGGATGGGCGACGTCAAGCTCGCCGGGGTCATGGGCCTGTTCCTGGGCTCGGCGGTGGCGCCTGCACTACTGATTGCGCTGTTGAGCGGTGTTGGGCTCGGTGCGGCGATCATCGCGCGCAAGGGCGCACAAGTAGGTCGCAAGACCGCCGTTCCCTTCGGCCCGTTCCTCGCCCTCGGTGCGCTCTGCGCGGTGTTCGTCGGTCACCAGCTGGTCGATCTATACATCAATCACTTCGTTCACTAAAGCGGTAGGGCTCTTCCGCCGATACCCCACCTGCGGGCGACCAGCTCGCCCCCAGCGCAGTCACTGAACACATGCAACTTTCCACTCGAATCCCATCCCCCAACCTGAAGCTCAACCTTCCCCGGCGTAGCGGCGCCGAGGTCGTGGGCCTTGACATCCAGCCCGGCTTCGTGGCGGCCGTCAAGGCGCGGGTGAACGGATCGATCGTGGCTGAGCAGGCGGCCTCGCTGCCGCTTCCAGCCGACACGATGCGTGACGGGGAAGTCATGGATGGCGACGCGCTCAGCGACGTTCTGCGCGAGCTCTTCAGCACAAGTGGCATGGGCAAGCGTGTACGCGTGGGCGTGGCCAACCAGCGCACTGTGCTGCGCACCCTCGAGCTCCCGCCGGTCACGGACCAGAAGGAACTCGCAGCCGCTGTCACCTTCCAGGCCCAGGAGCAGGTGCCGATGCCGCTGAGCAACGCGGTGCTGGACTTCCATCCGCTCGGCATCATCGACACGCCCGCCGGACCCCGTCAGCGCGTGGTGCTCGTCGCCGCCCAGCGGGACATGGTCGAGCGACTGCTCGCGGCCGTGCGTAAAGCGGGTCTGAACGCCGAGGGGATCGATCTTTCCGCTTTCGCTCTGATTCGAGCCCTGTACCGCGCGGACACAGAGCAGGTCGGTCGCGTGCTCTATCTCAACGTCGATGGCCTCACCAACCTTGCAATCGCAGAGGGCCCCGTCTGCCGCTTCACCCGTGTCGTCGGCAGCGGCCTGGAGGGCATGGCCATCGAGCTCGCCGAGCGCCGTTCGATCGCCCTGGCAGATGCACGCGCGCTGATCGCGAGTGTGGACTTGAGCGCCCCAGCGGCCGTCGAGGTTCCGCCCAGCGAGGTAGCTGAGGAGAGCGCACCCGCCGCGGAGGACGAGGCTGTCGACCCGGAGGAGCACGAGGAGTCCGAGCGCTCGATGAGCTACGAGGAGCTGGCTGCGGTGGAAACCCCCGCAGCCGCCCAGGACGAGTCGAATGCCGATGTGCTCGGCGTGATCGAGAGCGGCATCCGCGAGATCTCCGGCGAGGTGCGCAACTCGCTCGACTTCCACCGCTCCCAGGAGGGTGGCGGTGAGGTCTCCCACGTGGTGATGAGCGGCTCGGCCGAGGACATCCCCGGCTTTGCGGAGGCGCTCGAAGCCTCCCTCGGCGTGGAGGTTCGCAGGGCCGATGTCGGCGTCGTCGATGGGAGGGTCGCCGAGGCGGTCTCGCCGCACCGGCTTGCCGTCGCCACCGGACTGGCAGCTGTGGAGGCTCCGCAATGAGAGCCGTCAACCTGATCCCCGCCGAGCAGCGCGGAGGCGCAAGCGTCGGCGCCGGGCGCTCTGGAGGCGGCGCCTATGCCGTCGTCGGGCTGCTTGCCGGGCTGGCGATCCTAGCTCTGCTCTACGGCATGGCCCAGCACCAGGTATCCAGCCGCCGGGCGCAGGCCGCAACGCTCTCCGCTCAGGCGCAGCAGGCCCAGCTTGCCGCCAGCCGACTGGCTCCATACACGAGCTTCGTCGCACTGCGCGAAGCGCGCATGCAGGCGTTCACTCAGCTGGCCGATTCCCGCTTCGATTGGGCCCACGCCTTCCACGAGTTCGGTCGCGTGCTCCCGCCGCAGGTGTCGATCACCTCGCTCAACGGAACCGTCGGCTCCGCCTCGGCGGCCGCATCCACTACATCCTCCAGCACTGCTGCCGCTGGCTCCGTCGCATCGGTCACGCCCCCCGGCACTGTGCCCACCTTCACGCTGGCGGGATGCGCAGTCAGCCAACCGGCTGTCGCGCTGATGCTCGAGCGCTTGCGCTTGATCGACGGCGTCAAGGAAGTCGTGTTGCAGAGCGCCACCAAAGGCAGCGCCGGCTCGGCCGGAAGCGCTGCAGGCGGCGGGTGTCCGCCCAAGGCCGTCACTTTCGCCGCCGAGGTCAACTTCGCTCCGCTACCGGCCACCTCGGCATCGAGCGCCCCGACCACAGCAGTTGCGGATGCCACGCCGACGCAGGGAGCAGCGAGATGACCACCCGTGACCGAATGGTGCTGATTGGCCTCTTGGTGCTGGCTGTGCTCGGCGCTGGTTGGATCCTCGTGGTCTCACCCGAGCGCCAGCAGGCAAGCAAACTGAACGCCCAGGTCAGCTCCGCCCAGAGCGCGCTGTCGAGCGCTGAAGCTCAGCTGACACACGCCCGCAGCGACCAGGCGCAGTATTCGGCTGCCTACGCGTCGGTCGTGAGCCTCGGCAAAGCCGTGCCGCCCAGCCAGGAAGTGCCGTCTCTGATCTACCAGCTCGCCCAGGCGAGCAACCAGAAGGACGTCGAATTCTCCTCGATCACATCTACCAGCGCCACTGGGCCGAGCGCAAGCACGACCCCGAGCGCGAGCGCGCCCGCAAGCACGACCACGAGCAAAACCACTGCTACCGCGGCCGCGAGCACCGCTGCTGCGGGGAGCACCGCTGCTGCGAGCACTGCTGCTGCGTTTACGCAGATGCCGTTCACGTTTGTCTTCAACGGAGACTTCTTCGACCTGGAACACCTTTTCCACCGGCTCGACAGCTTCGCTTCTGTGAGCTCGTCGGGGCAGGTGGCAGTCAGCGGACGCTTGCTGACGATCCAGAGCATCAAGCTCACCCCCACGAGCACTGACGGAACGCCCACGAGCGGCTCCCACGAACTCTCAGGCACGATCACGGCGACCGCCTACGAGCTGCCGGCGGGCCAAGGCCTCACGGGCAGTGCGTCCAGTGCGGCACCTGGCGCCGTGACTCCGACCGCTGCGAGCCCGACAGGCTCAAGTTCCCCGACCGCGCCGGCGATAGCAAGGGTGACGCCATGACTGACTTCCTCAACGCATTGAAGGCGGACCTGCTCGACAGGAGGCTGTTGCCGCTGGTGGCACTCGCCGTTGTCGCGTGTGTTGGCGCGATCGGCTATGCCGTCCTGAGCGGCGGTTCAAGTGCCTCTACGCCTGCTGGCGCTCCGGGTGTGGCCACGGCGCCGGTGGCCGCAGGCATCTCGGCTACCCAAACGACGCCGGAAAAGGCGCTCGCCGAGGTGACGAGCGGCACCGGTCAGCGTCGGGGCACCGCCCACAACCCCTTCACGCTCCTGCCTGAAGCAGCAGCAGCCGCAGCAGCCGCCAAGAAGGCCAGCACTGCTTCGAGCACGAGCGGCACGAGCGCTGCTGGAACCTCGAGCGGCTCGACCGGCAGCGAACCTGCGAAATCCGGATCGGGCACCACAACCGAAAAATCGACCCCGCAAGCACCCTCCAAGCCCTCCAAGCCGAAGCCCGTCTACCACGTGGCGATCCTGTTCGGAGTGCTCCCCCCGGGCACCACGCCCGAAGGCGCGTCG
>DATARM010000150.1:0-2220 GCA_036264155.1 Solirubrobacteraceae bacterium | reverse complement strand
GGCCGGCGGCGGGAGCGCGAGCACGGTGCAAGGACAGGGGAGCACGGTGCTCGCGGCGGTCGCGTCGCCCGCGGCGGTGCAGGGCGCGGCGAGTAGCGCGTGGGCGGTGAGCCGGGGGCACGCGTGGGTGCGGCTGGTGGGCGGGGGTGAGCTGAGGGTGCGGTAGGGGGAGAAGAGAAAACCGCAGATGGGATGAACCGGCGCGAGCCTGTCCCGTCTCGAACGCGAAGAGAGTGACTGACCTCCCGCCGATGGCCGAGGCTACCGACGCCCCGACGTGCTCGAAGGCACAAGTAGGAGGGGCCCAAGGGAGGTCAGTCATGCGCAGCGTAGGATTGGATCTTGGGGCACGCCACATCGCATTTTGCGAGGTGGTGGGAGGACAGGTGACGCGTCGGGGGAGCGTGCGGAGGCTCTGCGAGCTCGAGGGGTTTCTCGGGCCCGATGCGCCAGCAGCGAAGGTGGCCTTCGAGGCGTGCCGCGAGGGCTGGCACGTCCACGGGACGCTCACCCGGTGGGGCAAGGAGCCAGTGATGCTGGACACTACGCGGGTGCGGCAGATCGGCGTGGGTCAGCACGGCCGCAAGAACGACGCGCTGGATGCCGAGGCGATGGCGAAGGCGCTGGACGCGGGTCGCGTGCCGGTGGCTCACGTGCTGTCGCCGGCCCGTCGAGAGCTTCGCGCGAAGCTGAGCGTGCGCGGGGAGCTGGTCGACATGCGGGCCCGGCAGGTCGGCCTGCTTCGAGGGCTGGCCCGTGCCGAGGGCGTGCTGGTGGCGAGCTGCGGCATCGAGAACTTCCTGGAGAAGCTCGAGGCGGCGCCGCTGAGCGCCGCGATGCGAGCGATGATGGCGCCGCTGGTCGCGACGCTGCAGGTGGCGCAGGAGCAGATCGCCTTGGTGGACGTCGACCTGGCGCGAGTCGCCAAAGCCGACCCGATCATCGCGCTATGCGCGACCGCCCCGGGGGTGGCCGTCATCGTGGCGGCCACGTACGTGTCGGTCATCGACGAGGCCAAGCGCTTCCGCAACGCGCATGCGGTGGCGGCGTACCTGGGGCTGGTCCCCGGCGAGAACACGACGGGCGGCAAGCAGCGGCTGGGAAGCATCACCAAGCACGGCAACGCACACGCCCGCGCCATGCTGGTGCAGTCGGCGTGGCAGATCCTGCGCGCCGGCGCCGACGATGACCCGTTGCGGCGGTGGGCGATCCACCTGGCCAAGACGCGTGGCAAGAAGATCGCCGCCATCGCTTTGGCACGCCGGCTCGCCGGCGTGCTGTGGGCGATGTGGCGCGACGGCACGGTCTACGACCCGGCGGTCGAAGCGCGCGAGAGTGCCCGGGGCCTGCGAGCGGCCGCGCAGAGCAGCGAGCTACGTGCGAAGGCCATGGCGCGCGTGGCCGAGAAGATCGAGCGCCGAGCGTCGAGGTCGACGCGCAAGTCGACCCCGCACACGCCGCGCGCCAAAACGTCGAGGGCAGCCGCCATGTGACCCGCAACGCCACAGGCCAACCCCCTCGCGATGCGCCCTGGAGCGCCATGCTGAGAGCACCCATCTGGAAGCGATGACCGCGCGCGTCCTGGAGGCGCGAGCCGGCGACGGCTCGAACGCCGCACCGCAAATTGCGGCTCGCTCCGTACTCGCAACCCCTACTGCGTCTCGGACCACGTCAGCCCACGGGCCGTCCGATGAACGCGAAGAGTCAATCGAGAGGTAGCTCGTAGCCCTCGCTCGCAGGAACGCGCTTCACCACGCCGATGACATCCCGTCACCGGAACAGGAGACATCCATGCCCACCGCCAGGAACGACCAGGAAAGCCCGCGGACGAAGAAGAAAGATGCCGTCGAACCCTTGACGATGGCGCCGGTACAGAGTCAGGACGCCAGGGACGCCAGGGGACTGCCCTCTCCGCAAATTCTTTTTGTTCTGGATCCTGGCGTCCCTGGCGTCCTGGCGGTTCTCTCCCCGACAGCGCTCCCGAGCCCCGCCTACCCCGTGAACGTGTCCGCGAGCGCGCCGGCCGCGCGCAGCGCCTCGAAGAGGGCGATCCCGGCGGCGTTGGCCAGGTTGAGCGAGCGGACGGCGCCCAGGGTGGGGATGCCGACGACGCGGTCCGGGAAGCGCGCGAGCAGCTCGCCGGGCAGGCCGACGCTCTCGCGGCCGAAGACGAGCGCGTCGCCGGGGGCGTAGCCGGCGCCGAGGTAGCTGCGCGTGGCC
>DATARM010000117.1:0-40084 GCA_036264155.1 Solirubrobacteraceae bacterium | reverse complement strand
GAGCGCACGCGGGTGATGCTCGCACGGGCGCTGGCGCGCGAGCCACGCCTGCTGGTGCTCGACGAAGCTGCGCAGATCCCCAACCTCAAAGACCGCGCGAAGTTCTACAAGCTGCTGCGCGACGTCGCCGACGAGCGCGCGGTGGCGCTGCTCGTGGCCTCGGAGGAGATGGCCGCGCTTTCCGGATTGGGCGTGCTGATGTCGATCTCCGATGGGGAGCTGTGCTCCACCGGCGAATTGGGCACAGTGGTGCAGCTGCCCGGACGTCGCCGCGCGGGCGCGGAGCGCTCGGGCCGGTGAGCACACTCGAGCTGCGCGAGATCACCAAGCACTACACCACCGGCGTGGAGACCGTCCGCGCCGTCGACGGCGTCTCGCTGACTGTCACCGGCGGTGAGTTCGTGGCCCTGTATGGACCGAGCGGCTCGGGCAAGACGACGCTGCTGCTGCTGGCCGCCGGTCTGACATCGCCCGATAAGGGCTCGATCCTCTTCGATGGCCGCGACGTCGGCATGCTCAACGAGCGAGACGGTGCGATCTACAGGCGTCGGGATGTGGGCTTCGTCTTTCAGTCCTTCCACCTGATGCCCCACACCTCCGCCCTGGACAACGCCACTATCAAGCTCACCGGTGGCGGCTACAACCTGCGCGAGGCGCGCTCCAAGGCGCTGCCCTGGCTGCAGCGGGTGGGCCTTGGCGAGCGCACAGAGCAGACCCCCGAGCAGCTGTCGATGGGCGAGCGCCAGCGCGTGGCGATCGCGCGGGCGCTGGTCAACGAGCCGAGCCTGTTGCTGGCGGACGAGCCAACGGGGAACCTCGACTCCAAGCGCAGCCGCGAGATACTGGCCCTGATGCGCGACATCTGCCATGAACGCCACATCCCGGGCCTGCTCGTCACACACGACCCCGATGCCACCAGGTTCGTCGATCGCGTGTACACCCTTCGCGACGGGCACCTGGCCGACGGAATCGATCCAGAGCTCGCGGCCAGCCCGCCGTGAGAAGCATCGTGAACCCCCGCATCGCGGGGGTCCGCCTGAGCATGCTGGTCCACCTCTACCGCGTGCGGTTGCGCTCGCATGCGGTGCAGGAGCTGCTGGCAGGCAGCGGGATCGCTGTCGGCGTTGCGCTGGTGCTGGGCGTGCTCGTGGCCAACACCAGCCTCACCGGCTCCGCCGGAGAACTCATCCACGACGTCGTCGGCTCCGCTCGCCTGCAGCTCTCGGCGCGGTCCTCGGAAGGCTTCGACTCGAGCCTGCTGAACACGAGCAGGCGGCTCCCGGGCGTGCGAGTCGGTGCGGCGGTGCTGCGCGAGAACGTCGCGGTGGTCGGACCCAGGGGCCGGGCGGCGGTGCAGCTCCTCGGCGTGACGCCGGCCGTGACGACGCTCGGCGGTCTCGGCAACCGTGACTTCGCCGGTGGCGGCTTCGCCTTCGCTGGCGGGGTTGTGCTGCCCGCGAACGTGGCCGAAGCGATCGGAGCAAGGGCGGGATCGCGTGTGAGCGTTCTCGCTCGCGGAGGAGCACGGACGATCAAAGTCGGCGCGATCCTGAGCAGCTCGCTGTTCGGCGCCCTTTCCTCGAGTCCCGTCGTGCTCACGCAGCTGCGCGTCGCACAGCGCCTGACCGGACTTCCGGGAAAGGTCTCGGAGATCCTGCTGGAGCCTCTACCGGGCGCCGATGAGCGGGTTGAAGTCGAGCTGCGCCGGCTCGCGGCAGGCCGACTGAACGTCACCCCGGCCGATGACGAGCTGCGCCTGCTCGACCAGGCCGCCAAGCCCAACGACCAGTCGACATCGCTGTTCGCGGCGATCAGCGTGATGGTGGGGTTCCTGCTCGCGCTGAATGCAATGCTGCTGACCGTTCCCGAGCGCCGCCGCTTCGTGGCCGACCTGCGCATGCAAGGCTATGACTGGCGTCAGATCGTGGTGCTGCTGGCTTTCCAGGCGCTCGTGCTCGGGATCGTGGCCTCGGCCAGCGGGGTCGGGCTCGGCGTGCTCATCTCGCACGCGTTCCTACACCGCATCCCCGCCTACCTCATCACCGCCTTCCCGATCGGCTCCCAGCAGATCCTGCACGTGGGCACGATCGCACTGGCACTCGGCTGTGGGGTGCTGGCGACGATGCTCGCCTCGCTCTCGCCTGTGCTCGACCTGCGCCCGAGCCGCGCCAGCGATGCGGTGTTCAGGGACCGCTCGGGCGGCAGCGAGGTACTGGCTCCGCGCACCAGCACCCGTCTCACGCTCGTGAGCGTCGGCTCGCTGCTGGCGCTCACCGTCCTCGTACTACTCGACCCGGCGCTCACGATCGTGGGCGGCGTGGCGCTCGCAGCGACGACGCTCTGCGCCATTCCCAGCCTGTTCGCCGGTGTCGCTGCTGCCCTGCGCTGGCTGGGTGAGCGCGTCCGCAGCAGCGCCCTGATCATCGTCGTCTCCGAGCTGCGCGCAGTGACGACGCGCACCGTGGCTCTGGCCGGGGTAGCTGCGCTGGCGGTGTATGGAAGCGTGGCGATCGGCGGCGCCCGCTCGGACTTGACCCGCGGGCTCGATCGCAACTTCGCCGAATACCTGAGCACCGCTCAGGTATGGGTGACGACGGGCGGCAACGACCTGACCACCAATCCGTTCGAACCGGGGGGAGCAACTGGCGCTATCGCCCGCGCACCGGGAGTTCGCTCCGTGCGCGTCTATCAGGGGGGGTTCCTCGACGTGGGCCCGCGTCGCCTGTGGATCATTGCGCGCTCCCCACTCGATGGTCGCTTGATTCCCGCAAGCCAGCTCCTCCACGGCCAGCTGGCGAGGGCTACCAGTCGGTTGCGCGGCCGCGGGTGGGCGACCGTGTCGGAAGGATTTGCCCACGAACGCCATCTGCGCGTGGGGTCGAGCTTCACCCTCCCCACTCCCAGCGGCCACGCGCGCTTCGACGTGGCGGGAATCACTACCAACCTCGGCTGGTCTCCGGGCGCGGTGATCATGAGCGCCGAGGACTACAGCTCGTACTGGATGACAGCTGAGCCAAGCGCGCTGGAGGTCGAGCTGGAGCCCGGCGTGTCCGAGCAGGCCGGCCGGCGCGCGGTGCTCGCGGCGATTGGCGATCGGTCAGGCCTGGGCGTGCAGAGCTACCGTGAACGTCGCAGCCAATATGCATCTGACTCGCGTCAGGGCCTGCATGCGCTGAGCGAGATCTCGGAGCTACTGCTGATCGCTGCCGCGCTGGCCGTCGCCTCTGCGCTCAGCGCCGCCATCTGGCAGCGCCGCGCTCGCCTCGCCTCGCTGAAGATCCAGGGATACGACACCGGTCAGCTGTGGCGCGCGTTGCTGCTCGAGAGCACGATCGTGCTCGGCGTCGGCTGTGTCGTTGGGGCGGCGTTCGGCGTGTACGGGCACGCGCTGGCAAGCCGCTGGCTGCGTCTGACGACGGGCTTTCCCGCACCGTTCGCGGTGGGGGCAGGCGAAGTGCTCACGACCCTCTGCTTACTGGCGCTGATCGCTATCGCCGTGATTGCAATCCCGGGGCTATTGGCTGCACGCGCTCCAGCGCGGACGAGCTTTCAGGAGTGACTATGTATTGGCGCTCTACTAGACAAAACTGTTCGAGTGGCTGCCTCCAGGCGAAGTCGACTCGCGCTGGCGCATGCGTTCGCGGGAGCGGCCACGAAGTACTGGCTCGGGGTCTTCCCCCAGGTGGGGCGTGAACTCGACCACTGGCGCAGGCGCGCCCAGCAGATCCCCGACCCGGTGTTGCGCCAGCTGGCGCTCGTAACACAGCGCTCCGAGCGGGGCAATCTCGAAGGCGCTGCCGCCTTTGCCGTCCTTGCCCCCCGCGCGCACCGCGAGCGCGTGGTCCGCGCGGTCGTTGCCTTTCAAGCCACCTACGACTACATCGACACTCTCGCCGAGCAACCCAGCAGGGATCCGGTGGCCAACGGCCAACAGCTCCATCTCGCCCTGCTCACAGCGCTCGAGCCAGGCAGCGAGCACCACGACTACTACATGCACAGCGACGGCTCTCAGGACAACGGCTACATCAGGAACCTGATCGACACCTGCCGCGGCGCATTCGGAGCATTGCCCTCCTACGCCTCGGTCGCCGACGGCGCCCTGCGAGCAGCACGCAGGATGATCGCCTATCAGAGCCTCAACCACGACCCCCAGGACCGCTCGCAGGCAGCACTCGCTCTGTGGGCCTGCGGGGAAACCCCGCTTGGAACGGGACTGCGATGGTGGGAGACGGCTGCCGGCGCAGCCTCGTCGCTGGGTGTCTTCGCCCTCATCGCCGCGGCGGGCAGGCCGCTGCTCAGCGTGGGCGAGACCGTGGCCCTGGAGCGCGCCTACTTCCCGTGGATCGGCGCGCTGCACGTGCTGCTCGACAGCCTGATCGACCGTAGCGCCGACCTCGAGACCGGGCATCACAGCCTCGTCGACCACTACGCCTCGATCGACGAGACCGCCAGCGCGCTGAGCACCATCGCCGGCCGCGCGGTACATGCCACGGAGATGCTCTCCGACAGCCTCCAGCATTCGATGATCCTGGCCGCGATGACCAGCTTCTATCTCTCCGCGCCCTACGCCTCGGCATCCGAATGGCGCCCAGTATCCCGACAGGTGCTCGAGGCGATGGGCTCGCTGGCTACCCCCACCATGCTGGTCCTGCGCGCGCGACGCGCCGCCGACGGGCTGTTCGGCGCGGACTCTGGGTAGACGACCCCGAGGGGCGCCGTTCTAGAAACTCAAGGTTTGGACTTTCCTCTTGCCGGTGGCGCGGCCGACGGACATGATCGGTGTGCGTGGATCGAGCGCCGGCCTTCGAAGTTGCCTGCGTCCAGCATCCCGCTTTCGTCTCGCCAGTAAGCGGGCCGGGCGCCCATGGCGCCCGGTTCGCGATTACCTCGCCGGTCAAATCGCGATGAGCGACAGTGGAATCACGATAGAGCTGACGAGCACCCAGGTCGATCGCGTCGTACGCAGGACCGCGGACAGCGATGGGATCTCGAGGCTTCTGCTGGGACTGGGCGAGCAGTCCGGCATCTCGCGGCTGAAGGAGCTCGCCGAGAGCCCACGCTTGTCACGTTCGTTGCTGCTCGGCTTGCTCGTGCTCGCCGCGTTTCCAGCCGATGGCAGCTCGCTCGCCGTGACCGACGTCGCGGTCCAGCTCGACATGAGCCCGAGCACCACCCATCGCTACCTCACCACGCTGCTCGCCGTCGGCCTGCTCGAGCAGGATCCCCGTTCCCGCCGCTACCGGGTGCCCGTCACCGCCTGACCGCGCTCAGCGTGCGCGCGCCGCCTCAGCGGTGGCACGCGGCTCCTCGGCCGGCGACTGGCGGGACCGGTCGCGCCGAGATGATGCGACGGGCGTGAAGCCGGGCAGCTCCAGCTCGACGCGAGCTCCCTCCTCGGGCGAGGCACCGGCGCTCACGAGGCCGCCGTGAGCGTCGGCGATCGCGCGCACGATTGCCAGTCCGAGGCCGGCGCCACCGGATGCGCGATCACGCGCCACGTCCGTGCGATGGAAGCGATGAAACACCCGCTCGCGCTGGTCGGGGGGGATCCCCGGTCCGTCGTCTTCGACGAGAAAGCGGATTCGAGAGCCCGCTGTCATCTGCACGCGCATCCGCACAAGCCCATGCTCGGCGGCCGTGTGCTCGATCGCGTTGCCGAGCAGGTTGCGTAGCGCCTGGGCGAGACGATCGGGGTCCGCTCGAAGGCTACCCTCCGGGATCGAGCCGAGCTCGAACCGGCGGGTCGCCAGCAGGCTCATCCCGTCCCACAGCTCGCCCACGAAGCGAGCCAGGTCGATCTCCTCGAGGCGCAGGAACTCCGTCTGCTCGGTCTTCGCCAAGAGCAGCAAATCGTCGACAAGGCGGCTGACTCGGGCGATCTCGGCCTGTACGAGGCGCTCGACCCGGCGCACCTCCTCACCGGGCGGCTCGGATTGGGAGGCGAGCACTTCCAACTGGCCACGGACCACCGTCAACGGGGTGCGCAGCTCGTGCGAGGCATCGGCCACGAAAGCGCGCTGGCCGGCGAATGCTTCGGTGAGCCTGTCGAGCATGTGGTCGAAGGAGTCGGCTAGCACCTTCAGCTCGTCACCCTCTCCTCCCCGCTGGTGAATTCGGGGGTGCAGGTCGCCCGCGTCGACGCGAGCTGCCACGGAAGCCATCCTGCGCAGCGGACGCGAGAGGCGTGCTCCGAGGAAGTAGGAAGCCAGCAGCGCGCAGGCCAGGGCCAGCGAGCCGGCGAGAATGAACGCGCGCGCGACGCCCCTCTGCGCATGCGCGACCGCTGCGAGCGGCTCGCCCACACCGATGGTGACGTTCACCGCACCGGGGAGCGCCACGACGCGCTTGAGCAAGCGCAGGTCGCCCACGTCGGGGAGCACGAGCGTGGTGTAGCCGGCTGGTGCCGAGCGCAGTCCTGAGGCCAGGTGGTTCTCCTTCAGCTGCTCCGTCGCCGTCTCGCCGTTGTCAGGCGTTGCGACGTCGAACAGCTCGGGCCTATTGGTGCTCGGCGGCTGGCCGGGAACAAGCGCGAACAGGAGCGTGGAGCTCGCGCTGAAGGGCTGTCCGCGTATGTAGCGCGTGGCGGCCGCGGACAGCTCCGCGGGGGTGTGCGCCCCGCCCGATGCGAGGTTGTGGGCGAGCTCGCGAGCGTCTCCGGCGGTCTCCTGGTCGATCTGGCGGCGCAGCTGCGTGCCCGTGCCGCGGTAGACGGCAACGAACACGATTGCCGTGCAAACGAGCGCCAGCAGCGTGAACCACCCGGCCAGACGCCAGCGCAGTCCCGCCGGGTGCAAGCGGCGCAGGCGCGCTGCCACCGCGATCAGCTCGAGTTGCCGAGGCGATAGCCGACGGCACGCACCGTGAAGATCGGCGCCGGGTCTCCAGGTCGGCCGAGCTTGCGGCGCAGGTAGCCGACATATACATCGACGACGTTCGTGGCGGGGTCGTGCTCGTAGCCCCACACCGAGCTGAGGATCTGCTCGCGGGAGACGACCTGGCCATGGTGGCGCAGCAGGTACACCAGCAGCTCGAACTCGGTAGTCGACAGCGCCACCACCCCACCATCCCGCTGAACCTTGCGCGTCAACAGGTCGACTTCGATGTCCTCGGCCCGCAGCACACTGGCAGAGGCGTGCGCCACCACACGCAACTGAGCCCGCACGCGCGCCACCAGCTCAGCCATCGAGAACGGCTTGACCAAGTAGTCGACGGCGCCGGCTTCCAGACCCTCGACACGATCCTCGATCTCACCCCTGGCGGTCAGCACGATCACGGGCAGGCTGGGCGTGGCTCGGCGCACCGCCGCGAGGATCTCCAGGCCGCTGCGACCGGGAAGCATCAGGTCGAGCACGATCGCGTCGAAGCCGCCGCCAAGCGCGAGCCGCTCGCCGCTGTCCCCGTCGAGTGCGGCCTCGACGACGAAGCCCTGCGCCTCCAAGCCGCGCCGTACGAAGTCCACGATTCCCGGCTCGTCCTCGATCAACAAGACGCTGGCTGCATCCACCTGCTCCGGCGCCTGGGGCGGGCCGTCGCTACCCACCATGACCTCGAGCCCTCCCGAACTTCCACCGCTGTCCATGCTTCAAGGATATGCCTCGACGCGCACAACCCCTTCCCTGCCTGGAATTTCGATGAGCTTTCTCATCCAGCGGTTACCCGTTCCTTAGTCAAGATGAACACACTCACCTCATGGCAATCCAGCAACGAACACCATCAACGCACGTCGCGGCTCGCACCTCGAGCTCACGACTCGGCCGCCTGACAGGTGACGGCACGAGTGGCAACGAGCGTCTGACCGCCGCGACGGGAGCTGTGCTGATCGCGCTGCTGGCGGTGATCGGGGTGACGATCCTGCGGCTGCGTCCACTCCTCTCCATGCATCTGTTCGTTGGGGTTCTGCTGATCCCGCCGGTGCTGCTGAAGATGGCCAGCACGGGATACAGGTTCATGCGCTACTACACAGCCAACCCGCCCTACCGCCGCAAGGGACCTCCCGCCGCGCCACTTCGGATCATCGCTCCGATGGTGATCGCATCCACGCTTGCGGTTCTGGCCACAGGTGTGATTCTCCTGTTCGCCGGGCCGTCCTCGCGCGATACGTGGCTGCCGATTCACAAGATCAGCTTCTTCGTCTGGGTCGCCTTCACAGGCCTGCATGTCCTCGGTCACCTGACAGAGCTGCCTGGCGCATTGCGGGCTGACTACGGTGCGTCGGCTAGCTTGTCCGGAGATGTGACGGGACGTTCAGGGCGCGTACTCGCACTGAGCGGCGCCCTCATCGCCGGGGTCGTGCTCGCGATTCTCGTAATTCCCGAGTTCGGCGCATGGCTGCACAGCTCCAGCGTCTTTCACCACCACGGCTGAGTCAGATGCCTATCCACACCACCCACACTCGCGACGCGGCACTGCGCCAGCTTCACACCGTCAATCGCTGGATGATCGCCGGCAGCGTGGTGTTGACGGGAGTCCTCTCCGATGTGGCAGCGCACGCCTTCCCGGGCAAGACGACCAAGTCGATCACGGGCACGGAAGGAACGGGCTCCAAGCACGCCAAGAAGTCCCGCTCGCACACCACCACGGGCGTCCTGAAACCACCGTCACAGGCGCCCAAGACCTCCACGCAGTCCACGCCGGCGCCCGAAGCGCAGAGCTCCGAAACACCGGCGCAGGAAGCGGCCCCGGCCAAAGAGTCAGCTCCAGCACGAGAATCGGCCCCCGCCCAGGAATCGGCGCCCTCCCAGCAGGAAGCCCCGGCGCAGGAACCGGCTCCCGCCAAAGAATCAGCTCCCGCTCAGGAATCGGCCCCCGCCCAGGAATCGGCGCCTCCGCAGCAGGAAGCCCCGGTCGTCTCCGGAGGCTCCTGATGTCCATGGCATCGCTTGCCCCCCCAACGGCCGGCGCAGCCTGGGAAGCACTCGGCACGAGCGTGGCTCTGCGGGTCACTCGACCGGCGACGTTGCCGCAAGCGCGCGCCGCGGTCGAGCTCGAGCTCGATGCGATCGATCGTGCATGCAGTCGCTTTCGCCCCGACTCCGAGCTCGCACGCGTCAACGCCGCGGCCGGGCGACCGGTGCAAGTCAGCCCGCTGCTGATGGAGGCCCTCGAGCTCGCATTGCGTGCTGCCGAGCTGACCGATGGCGATGTGGATCCCACGCTGGGGCGGGCGCTGGAGCTCGCGGGCTATGACCGAGACTGGACGCTGCTCGAGGCAGCCGCCGGCCTACCAGCGAAACCCCCCACGCTGAGTGCCCGGGTGCTCAGCGGCTGGCGAGCACTGGACCTCGACCCTTCCAGCTCGACCGTGCGCCTTCCCAGAGGCATTAGCCTCGATCTCGGCGCGACGGCGAAAGCTTGGGCCGCGGACAGGGCGGCCGCGGCGGCGGCCCGTGTCGGTGGCTGCGGAGCGCTGGTGGGAATCGGCGGCGACATCGCCACCTCCGGAACCGCCCCCGACGGCGGCTGGCAGATCCACGTCACCGACGACCACCGCAGCGACCCGGCAGCAGCGGGCCAGACGGTGACGATCCTCTCCGGCGGCCTGGCCACCTCCAGCACAGCTGTCCGCCGCTGGAGCCACGCCGGTTACACGATGCACCACATCATCGATCCGCGCACAGGCTCGCCGGTGCAGAGCACGTGGCGGACGGTGAGCGTCGCTGCCGCGAGTTGCGCCGAGGCGAACATCGCCACCACGGCGGCACTCGTTCAGGCACAGGCCGCACCAGAGTGGCTGACCGGTCTGGCGCTGCCGGCACGCCTTGTGGCCTGGGATGGGAGCGTCACCTCGGTGGCGAGCTGGCCCGAGGAAAGCGAGCGCTGAGCAGATGCCCACGCTGCTGGCCGCGACCGGAGGAAGCACCTACTGGTATCTGACGCGTTCCACGGGCGCGATGGCGCTGCTGCTTCTCAGCATCGCCATCGCCCTCGGCGTGATCGACGTGCAGCGCTGGAGCACACCCCGCTGGCCACGGTTCGTGCTCGACTCACTGCACCGCAACGTGTCGCTGCTGGCGCTGGCCTTTCTCGTGGCCCACATCCTGACCTCGGTCCTCGACAGCTTCGCCCCGATCGGCATCGTGGACGCCTTCATCCCCTTTTCCGGCTCCTACCGACCCTTCTGGCTAGGCCTAGGCGCGGTCTCCTTCGACCTGATCTTGGCGGTGATCGCCACCAGCCTGCTGCGAGCACGCATGGGATACGGCACCTGGCGCGCGGTTCACTGGCTCACCTATGCGAGCTGGCCAATCGCGCTGGTGCACGGGTTCGGCACGGGCAGCGATGTCAAAACGAGCTGGCTGGCGGTGCTGAGCATCCTCTGCGTGCTGCTCGTGGTGGGCGCGGTCCTCGCCAGGGTTGCAAGCGGCTGGCCTGCGGACCTGCGCCTCCGTGGCGCGGCCCTGGGCGGCACCGGGGCGTTCTCCCTGTTCCTCCTGCTGTGGCTGCCGCAGGGTCCGCTGGGATCGGAATGGGCGCGACGCTCGGGCACACCGACGTCGCTGCTGCCACACGCCCACGCCACCAGCACGAGCAAGCGATGAGCAGCCCGACCACGGCGATGACAGCGCTTCGCCCGCCAGAGGGCGGCCTGCGGGGCTCGCCTCCCCCCGCCCTCCCCCGCTTGTTGGCCGGGATTCGCCCCCACGGCGCCATGAGCCTCGAGGAGCATCTGGCGTTGCACGGCCCCCTCCCGAGTGGGCAGGGCGGCCGGCGCCGACAGGTGCGCGAGCGCGCGGCGATGTTGATCGATGAGGTCGAGCGCTCGGGTCTGCTGGGTCGCGGTGGCGCGGCCTTCCCCACCGCGACCAAGATGCGCGCAGTGGCCGGCGCGCGAGGCAGGGCGATCGTGGTCGTGAACGCGGCTGAGGGCGAGCCGACGAGCCTCAAGGACAGGACGCTGCTCGAGACACTCCCCCATCTGGTGCTGGACGGCGCCATGGTGGCCGCCGGAGCGGTGGGCGCCGATGAGGTGATCTTGTGCGTCTGCGAGACGGCCGGCGCGGCTGTGGAATGCGCTCAGCGGGCGATCGCCGAAGTGGCCGCGACGAGAACGCCGGCGGGCCTCAAGGTTCACCTGGCTACCGTCCCGAGCCACTACGTGGCCGGACAGGAGTCCGCGCTGGTCAACTACCTGAACGGCGGCCCGGCAAAGCCCACCTTCACGCCGCCGATGCCCTTCGAGCAGGGCGTCAGGCGCCGCCCCACGCTCGTGGACAACGCCGAGACGCTGGCGCACCTGGCGCTGATAGCGCGCCACGGCGCGCCGTGGTTCCGAGAGCTGGGAACCCCGACGCAGCCCGGCTCCACGCTGGTCACGCTGAGCGGTCCGGTAGCTCATCCCGGCGTGTATGAGATCGAGCACGGCGCGTCGCTCGCGTCGCTGATCGACGCCAGCGGAGGCGCCACCGCGCGGGTGCGCGCAGCGCTGCTGGGAGGCTACGCAGGCGCCTGGATCGGCGGCGATCGCCTGCATGGCGTTGCCCTTTCGAAGGAACATCTGGCGCCACACGGCGCGACGCTGGGCGCAGGAGTCGTGCTGCTGCTCTCCGAGCAGGCGTGCCCGGTGGCCGAAACTGCCCGTGTTGCCCGCTGGATGGCGGATCAGAGCACCCGCCAGTGTGGGCCGTGCCTGCAGGGGCTCGACGCGCTTGCAACCACGGTGGAGGAGATCGTGGGAGGCATCGCCCATACAAGGGCGTCTCAGCGCCTGGACCAGCTCTCCTCGCTGATCGCGCGACGGGGAGCCTGCGCGCATCCAGACGGCGCGGTCAACCTGATCCTGAGCGCAGCCGAGGTGTTCGCCTCGGAGTTCAGCGACCATGCGCGCCACGGCCCGTGTGAGGCGTGCTCGCGCAGCCCCGAGCTGCCGCTGCCCGATCGGCCGGTGAGCGATCAACCACAGCGCAAAGGAGGCCGGGTATGAGCCACAGCGTGCGCGTGAACCCAATTGCCTGCGAGGCGCACGGGATGTGCGCTGAGCTGTTGCCGGAGCGGATCACCCTCGACGAATGGGGCTACCCGCTGCTGGACGAGACGCCGCTGCACGGCTCGCAGGTCGAGCACGCGATGCGAGCCGCGCGGGCCTGTCCAACGTTCGCCCTGCTCGTCCAGCGCGAACGCAGTGTTCGCGGCGGACGCAATCGCTAGGCGGCGAACATGTGCCCGACGGCCAGACCGGCCCACTCGCCGTAGGGAGCAAAGAACTCGCGTACCTGCCATTCCTCGGCACGGGCGCGAGGATTGCCGCCGCCCGTCAGCCGCCCGACGAGCTTGAGCAGCCCGACGTCACCGGCGGGCACCTGGTCGTGGCGTCCTTGGCCGTTCAGCGCGAGCATCTCCACGGTCCACGGTCCGATGCCGGGGATGGCTCGAAGCCGCCGCCATGCCCGCTCGTGATCGGGGTCGTGTAGGTCGACGCGGCCGCGTGCCACCTCGCGTGCGGCACGGACCAACGTGATCGCGCGTCCGCCGGCGAGGTCGAAGGACTGCAGCAGCGCAGGCGCCGTGCCGGCGAGCACGGATGGGGCCGGCGAGTCACGCAGGCTGGTGCCGTCCGGGGCGGTCCACCGCCTTCCCAGCGCCGCCACCACGCGCCGCTCGATCGCGGCAGCGCGCTCGTACTCGATCAGCTGCTCGCAGATCGCCCAGGCGAGCGCCTCGAATGGCTCGGGTCGGCGTAGCACCCGCAGCCACGGGCGCCGGCGCAGCGAGCGACCGATCAGCGGATCGCCCGCGAAGCGGCGCAGGAATGGGCGAATGTCCTCGTCGACCCCGAGCGCGAAGCGCATCCGCTCGATGCCGTAGGCGGCGGCCTCAGGCGTATGTGCGTGGGCGCCGAACAGGACCCGGTCGACGGCGGGCTGTGCGACCCGGACGCGGACCGGCTCCTCGCCGTGGTGCAGCAGACGCTCGAGGATGCCTCCACGCCGGCGCAGCATGCCATCCATCCCAGTCCGCCGAGGGAGACGAAACGGGCCGACCGGTACGACCTCTTGGCGCAGCTCGACCATCTAGGACGGCAGCGTCGCCTCAGCGATCGTCGCCGCTGCCGCCCAGCAGGTGCACATCGAGGAGCAGCGAGCGGCTGCCGACGATCTGGAGCAGCTCGCCGGCGCGTCCATCCCGACGCGGGCCACCACCACGCGTGAGGCCGCGGCGGCCGCGTGCGCCCTTGACGAGCGTGCCCGAGCGCCGGCGACGACGGTGCACGAGGCTCACGACCGCTGCGCCCGCCATGAAGCCCCCGGCCGCGACAGCCGCCGCCTGAACAGCCGGCATGACGGCGGGGCTCCTGGGCTCGAGCGCATGTGGATCCCCGTCGTGCACGGGCACGATCCGTGGCGGTCCCGCGAGCACCGGAACCGCGTCGAGCACCTCCTCGTCCTCGGGAACCTCGCCCGGGGGCTCTGGATCCCGGTCGAGATCGGAGGCGTCAGGCTCACTCACCCGGCCAAGTGTAGAGATAGCCCCAGACTGCTGCTACAGCTCGCGCTCGTAGACGCGATAACGCTTGACCACTTCCCCGCCCATGGCTTCCATGCCACGGTTCATGGGCGTGTTCGTCTCGAGTATCCAGCCCATCTCACCGCCCTTCTGCGGCCGCGCTTCCGCGGCGTCGAAGTGCTCCTGGTAGAGCTTGGCCGCGACGCCCGTGTGCTGATACTCGGGCTTGACGCCCAGGAACCCCACCCGCACGCGATCCATGATCTTGCCCTTGCGCAGGAAGTACCACCAGCCGAAGGGGAAGAACTTGCCCTTCATCTTCACGAGCGCCTGATTGATGTCGGGGACGGTGATCGCCATGCCGACCACCTCGCCGGTGTCTTCGCGCTCGGCGATCATGAACCAGTGCTTGTCGAAGACGAGCTGGAGCTCCTGGGCGTAGGCGTCGAGATCCTTCTTGGAGTAGGGCACGAAGTCCCAGTTGTTCGACCAGGCCGAGTTGTAGACCTCGGCGAAGGCGTCCATGTCTTTGCGCAATTGCCGGCGACGCATCGGACGAACGCGGATCCCGTGCTCGGTTTGAACCTTCTCGGCGAGCTCCCAGATCACGGGCAGGACCTTCTCGCGCTCGGTCACCTCCAGTTTCCACATCAGCAGGTCCATCGCCTTGGCCATGCCGGCCTGCTCGACGCGCTGCTGGTAGTAGGGCGGATGCCAGGGCTGCTTGATCATCGGTTTGAGATCGAAGCCCTCGATCAGGATCCCGCTCTCTTCGTTCATCGAGAAGTCCGCAGGTCCGACCATGCGCTCGACGCCGCGCGCGCGCAGCCAGCCCTCGGCAGCAGCGAGCAGCGCGTCGAGCACCTCCTGGTCGTTCTCGAACTCCAGGAACCCGAACCAGCCACAGTTCTTCTTCTGGTAGTCGTTGAAGGCGTGGTTGACCTGGGCGGTGATCCTCCCCACCACACGCCCGTCGCGGCGGGCGAGGAAGTACTCGGCCTCGCCGTGGCTGAAGAAGGCGTTGAGACGACGGTTCAGGAAGACCCAGCGCTCGAGCTTCGGCAGGGGCACCCACAGCGGATGGTTAGCATGCAGGCGGAACGGGAGATCGATGAACGCTTTTAGATCTCGCCAGCCCGAGACCGGTCTGATTTCGACTGCCAAAGCGAGGGCCACATTACATGCAGACTTCAACGGATGTCTTCGCCAAGGTGCGCGACCACGACCGCTCGGCGTTGCTCGCCGCGGCGCGCGAGGCCGACGTGCTGCCCTACTTCCACGTGCTCGACTCGCCGGCGATGCCTGTCGTCGAGATGGAGGGAGCCGAGCGGATCATGCTCGGCTCGAACAACTACCTCGGCCTGACCGGCGACGAGCGCGTGATGCGCGGGGCCGAGGACGCGTTGCACCGCTACGGAACGGGCCTGACGGGCTCACGGCTGTTGAATGGGACGATACCCCTGCACCTCGAGCTGGAGAGCGAGATCGCGGAGTGGATGGAGACCGAGGACGCGATCGTGTTCAGCACCGGTCACCAGGCCAACGTGGGCACGCTGGGCACGCTGCTCGGACCCGCCGACACTGTGATCGTCGACTCCGGCGACCACGCTTCGATTCTCGACGGCTGCCTGCTCTCCCGTGCCAAGCTCCGTCCCTTCCGCCACAACCGCTTGGACAAGCTGGAGAAGATGCTCCAGCGCGCCCAGAGCGACGGTGGCGGTGTGCTCGTGGTCGTGGACGGCGTGTTCTCGATGGAGGGCGACATCGCCCCCCTCGATCGGATCTGCGAGCTGTGCGAGCGCTACGGAGCCCGCTTGATGGTCGATGAGGCCCACGGAGCGGGTGTGCTCGGGGCCCGCGGCGCCGGCACGGCGGAACTGCTCGGCGTGGCCGATCGCGTCGACCTGCGCATGGGGACCTTCTCCAAGTCGCTGGCCTCCTGTGGCGGGTTCATCGCCGGCTCGCACGAGGTGGTCGAGTACCTGCGTATCTCCTCGCGGGCATTCCTGTTCACCGCCTCGGCAGTGCCCGCCGCGGTCGGTGCGGCGCTTGCGGCGCTACGAGTCGTGCGCTCGGAGGACGGGCCGCCGCTGCTCGCCCGGGTGCTCGAGAACGCCCAGCAGCTCCGCGACGGCCTGCACGAGCGCGGCTTCGCCGTGGTGGCACCGCAGCAGCTGCCCGTGGAGGCGGCCGTCCAGGCTCACGCGCCGGGCGTGCAGGCGAGCGCTGCGGGGGGCCATGAGATCGTCACACCGATCGTGCCGGTGCTCGTCGGCGACGACTGGAAGGCGGCGCTGTTGTGGCGCGCGCTCTACGACGCCGGGGTGTTCGTCAACACTGCGCTGCATCCCGCTGTTCCTCCCGGCGGAGCGCTGCTGCGCACGAGCGTGATGGCCACCCACGACGCACCTACGCTCGAGCGCGCGCTCGACACCTTCGAGCGGGTCAAGCACGAGTTCGAGGCCGAGCACGGTCCGCTTCCCGGACCTGAGCCGAGCTGACTCAGATCCGCGTCCGGCCACGGACCGCGATCGTCTTGTTCACTTCTTCACAAGAGGTGCTCGCTACGAAAAAGGTCGCTTCTAGCGGCCGAAGCTCGGGCGACGGTGTTGACCGATGACCCCGTCCTGACGTAGCTTCCAAGTGCGCTCTGCATGACCGTTCGGGGTTCGCCCGACACAAGCCGTTCAGATAGAGATGTGATGTTGCTGGGACCGCCGTGATCGCTTGCGGTGGACCTCACGCGGCCATCGCCGGGCGCGAACCGCACCTGTAAAAAATCGAGCAAGCATGTTGTCGCCGCACGATCCCGCGGTGGCGACGGGGAGAGTGCCCAAAATGAACGCGACAGCGACGGTAGCCCCTGCCGGTCCTCAGTACATGCGCGCCCTCGAGCGCGCGAACAAGGTGCGCTTGGCGCGCGCAGATCTCAAGCGGCGCATCGCTACTGGCGAGGTCCATGTCGGCGAGGTCATCCTCGACTGCCCTTGGGAAGCCCAGAGCATGGCCGTAGCCGACCTGTTGATGAGCCAACGCCGCTGGGGACAGACCCGTTGTCGCAAGTTCCTGGCCCAGATCCCGATGTCCGAGAAGAAGACGGTCGGTTCGATGACCGAGCGTCAGCGTCGCACGCTGGCGGCGATGCTCGGCCGGGCCGAGGATGATCTGGGTCGCGCCTGGGGCGCGACCCCCTGGGTAACGGACAGCCTGACGAGAGCTTGACCTCCCACCAGCCCGCGAGCATCCCCACCAGACCCAGGCGCGGCCGTACCTCCCAGACGCCGCATCCGCCCTGCCCCAGGTCGCTGACAGGTAGCCGCACGAACCTGTAGCGGCCTGGTTCGAGCTTCATCCGCCGCAACAGCTCGTGGGCGCTGCGCTCGTGCTCGGTGCGCCTGGCGACGGCACCGCGAAGCTCCTGGACACGTCCGGCGAGCTCGTCGCGCACGCGCTCCAGCTCGCCGAGGTCGAGCAGCCGCGGGGTGTGCTCGATTGGCACCGGACCATCTCCGAGTGGGGCTGCGATGTAGGGGAAGCGTTCGGCCACAAGCTCCGAGAGCTCACGCTCGAGCCTCTCCACCTGACGCCCCAGCTCTCGCCGGGCCGCCCGCTCGGGAGCTACGGCGTCCGCTGACTCCCCGGCAAGCCGCGCGCAATCAGCCGCCCACGAGTCATATGCTGCGTCCCGATCGACTAGCTGCTGCTCGTCCTGCTGCACATCCGCCTCCTCCTGGCAGACCGAGCCAGTAATTCTACCAGTGCAGGACGGGGAGCGGGCAGGCCCGATTTGGCTCTCAAGGATGCTCGAGGGCGCTACGCGCAGACCACAGCGCCTCTTCCACATACAGCGTGGGCACCCCCGCGACCTGGATCGCGAACAGCGTGACCGCCGCCGTCGTCGGAGATGCCGTGTGCCCCGCGCCCAACTCCCCGAAGAGCACAGCGAGCGCTCGCGTGTCGTCGGCGATCACGAGCCGTCCGGCGGGAAGCACCGAGGCGTCCGCGGCTCGCCCCAGCGTCTCCCCCTCGCGACTCGGCCGAATCCCGAGCCTACCTTCCACCGAGGCGGTGTCGAGCGCCCACACGGGCACCGCGGTGTCGAGCAGGGCGATCAGCAGAACGTCTTCGAGCAGCCCGCTGCTGAGGAAGCCGCCGCGCATCATTCGCTCCAGCACAGCCCCCTCGATCGGCGTCCGCACGACGTCGGGGTCCAGGCCGATGTGACGGAAGAAGACCCGAAAGGCGGCGGGCACGGGCTCGCGGCGAATGCTCACGGCGCGGGGCCCGCGAAAGCGGTTGGACAGCTCGCGCAGGCGCGCCGTTATGTCCGGCGGCGAGGGGCCGGTGAGGGGCACGCGGCGGCCCACTTGGACATCGCTTGCGAGCAGGCGCAGGGCAGGCAGCTCCTCCTCCACCTCGGGAGCACGCCAGCCGATCTCGGGGACCATCGCCGCGTCCGTCACACCTACCCCCGCCATCCGCGCTTGCGCGAAGCGGCCACGAGCTCGCTCACGCGCGTACGTAGCTGAGCGAGCGGTATGCGCCGCAGCAGCGCCTTGCTCTGCACCTGTCCCCCGGGGTAGGCGAAGCTCAACTGAGGACAGCTGGCGAGCTTGTAGAGGGCGGCGAGCGCGCCGTCGTTGTCGATGCCGAGGGGCAGCGTCAGCCCCTTGGCGCGCACGAGCCGGCGCAGCGAGGCACGGTTGCCCTTGATCGAAACGGCCGCGAAGCGCACCTCTGGGAAGGAGCCCGAGAGCGTCTGCATCTCTGCGAGCATGTCGGGGCACGAGCCTTCGTCCACGAACAGCGCCAGGACAACCGGAGCATGTTCGTAGAGCTGACACACGTTCAGGACCTTCGGGCCGCGCACCTGACAGGCGGGGACCTTGCCGGCCGAGCCCTGGGCGTAACGGGTCGCCACGTTGGCTTCGCCGCGCAGATCGCTCGTGGCCAGCGGCACGGCGAACGGCGCCAGGTACTGGCCCGGGGGGATGCCGGTCGACCCGTTGGGTTTGGTCAGAGCGGTGTTGATCGTGATCAGCACCAGCACGAGCAGCCCTAGCAGGCCGACGTAGCGTCCGTAGCCAAAGCGCCCATAGCGCATGCCCGCCCCCAGCTCGGTGGCCTCACGGGCTTCGTCGCGATCCTCACCGGGCTTGTGCGGGCGGCGATACGGGCCCGGCGGTGGTTTAGACGGGCTCATGCCCCGAGGATCCGCGACGCGATGACGTGCCACCTCGACGCGCTCTGCGCACGGTGGCGGCGCGCAGCTCGACGAGCGTGCGTGCCGGTAGCCAACGGCCGCTGCTCCGCTGGCGCTCCTCGCCGCCGTCTTCGACCGCCGCATGGGCGAGCACGATCGCGGCAGGAAGGGCCACCAGCACGCCGAGCAGCGAGACGGTCAGGTCGATCAGCGTGACGAAGCCGAAATCGCGCAGCATGCGGATGTCCGACAGCGCCAGGACGCCGAAGCCGGCGATGGCGGTAACGCCTGAGGAGGCGACTGCCGCTCCCGTGCGGCGATAGCTGCGGCGGAGCGCCTCGACGACATCGTGTCCGGCGAGCATCTCCTGACGGTGACGCTCGGACAGCAGCACGCTGAACTCGGTGGATATGGCGATGACGAGCGCCCCGAGCGTGACCGACATCGGATTCAGGGGTACCTGCACGGCGAACAGGATCAGCGCCGACCACCCGGTGGCGAGGACGATTGGGACGAGCGGGATGGCCACTCGTCGCCGCTCGCCTCGAAAGGCCACGAGCAGCACCAGCGCCACAACGATCAGCGCGACCAGGAGCGTCTCCAGACGCCGCCAGGGGTCTGCCACCTGTGAGCCCGAGCGAGCGGCCAGCACGGGCAGTCCCACCAGGTGCGCGCTGATTCCCGCCGGGGGATGCAGCTGTGCGCTCATACGATTCAGCAGCTGCTGCTCCTGAGCGAGTCCCATCAGCTTGATTCCAAATGCGAGCGTCGCCACGTGCCTGTTGGGAGTGATGACGTCCTGTGAGAAGTAGGGCGGGATTACCCCGAGCAGTTCGTTGACCTGCTGCTGACTGAGCTTCTTCTTCGCCGAGATGCCTTCCTGGAATAGGTCGGGCAGTGAGAAGGCCGGGCACAGGCGTGCCTTGCCACACCCGTTTGCGGCGCTGTAGCCAAAGCGCTCGAGCACGCTGCTCTGGTAGGCGGTCATCCATTCGATCGTCGCCGGCTTTGTCAGGTTCTTGCCTGACACCATCAGGTCGATTTCGCCGCCCACCCCAGTCGTGCGCTCGAGCGTGGTCAGCGCCTGCAGTGAGCTGAGGCTGGAGGGTACGAGCTTGGTGATGTCGGTCTCGACCTTGGTCTGCGTGTCGAGCCCCCAGCCGAGCGCCGCCAGCACCAGGCCCACGCCCAGCACGCGTCCGGGATGGCGCACAGCCCCAACGAGCGAGACGTGCGCAATGAACCGGGTCAGTGGGTTCTGGACGAGCAGCTCACGAGCGCCCCGCCAGGCCGAGCCGAGCGCGCCGGGTAGGCGCGAGTCGATGTCGGGAGCGCCGCTGCGTCGTGGCGCGAGTGCGAGCGCTCCGGCGCCGACGCTCACGGCGCACACGAGGGCGATGAGGACTCCCACCACGAGCAATACGCCGAAACCCCGCACCATCGGCACTGGCGAGAGCAGGAGAACGAGCATGGCGGCGGCGCTCGCGGCACCGGCGGTGGCGATCGTCGGTGCACCCGCTGCGGCGGCACCGGCGATCAGCTGTGCTCGCCCTCCCTCCCGAGGGTCCCCCTCGAGCGCCTCCCCCACTCGCGATTGGAACTGGATCGAGTAGTCGACAGCGAGCCCCACCAGCACCGGTAGCACGGCGACGGATGCCATCGTCAGCGAAGCGCCGACGGCCGAGAGCGCGCCGAAGGTGAGCGCGGTGGCGAGGAGCGCGAGCGCCAGCGGCAACAGGCGTGGGCGACCCATGAAGATCAGCCCAAGCGAGGCCGCCATCACGAGCAGCACCGCGATCAACAGCAGCTCGATCGAGTGCGTGATCGAGCTTGTCAGTTCGGCGACGATCACGGGCTCCCCCGTCAGCAGGTAGCTGCCGTGCTGGAGCTGCCACTGGCTCATCCCGAGCGCGGAGCGGATCAGCGCGATCGTGTGGGTTCTCTGCGCTTCGCTGAGACCGGCCCTCATCCGCACTGAGATCAGCGCCGCATCGGGGCTGGGGAACAGGTAGGCAAAGCGCTGCTTTGGGGTTCCCGCCGGCTTGCTCGATTCGAACACGAGATCCGTGACGAAGCTCGAGTCTTCGATGCTGGGGCGTTCGCTCAACCCGTATTTGAGCGCGAGCGTCACGAGGCTCTCCTGGAAGCGCCCGATCGTGACCTTGTTCGCCTCGCGTCCAAGCGCCCGTGCTCGGGAGGCCGACAGTCCTCTGGCAAGGGCCGCTTTGGTGACCACCCGTTCGGCCTGCTTGGCAAGGACTTCTGACTGGTGGGTCTGCACCGCGAGCTGTTCGTCGATCCGCGTGGCCGACTCGTTGATGAAGGTCCCGGGACCGAAGACGACCTTCACCGTGCGCGCGCGTGCCAGCTGCCCACAGGGTCCGGCCATACCGCCCTCGGAGGGGAGCGCCGAGGCGGGGATGTTGCCCGATAGACAGCCCTCGAGCCCGACCAGTCGCTCGACGTCGGAGCTAAGCACGAGCTGCTGCAGGTTGCCCTTGACGAGCACGGCGATCGGCTCTTCGCCGAAGCTCTCGTAGAAGCTCTGGGTCGCCCTGTATTCAGCGTTCGAGCTCGACACGAACGTGCTCGTGGCCGCAGTCGGATGCAGCCGCAGCGCCAGACCGGCGGCACCCAGGCCGAGCACCACCGCGACCGCCACCACCAGCCGCGCCCGTCGAGCCGCGCCACCGGCGAGCCGGGCGAAGAATCCAGACGCGTTCACAGGGAAAGGCTAACCGCGGCCTGCGATCGAGGACGCAGCCAGGGACGACGAGGCCGAGCCAGGGTTACTCCATGCCTAGTGGGCCGGCCGATTCGCCGGAGAGGAACTGGCGCACGAACGGGTTTTCGGATGCGAACAGCTCCTGGGCTGGACCCGATTCGACGATCCGCCCCTTCCACAGGACCGAGATGTGCTCGGCGACGCGCCGCGCGCTCATGATGTCGTGGGTGATGACCACGTAGCAACCGCCGTTCTCGGCGTGGATTTCCTTGATGAGCTCGCACAACAGCGCTGTGCGAACCGGGTCCAGACCCGAGTCTGGCTCGTCGAACAGGACGATGTCCGGCTCGAGCACGAGCGCACGGGCGAAACCGGCGCGCTTGCGCATCCCGCCGGAGAGCTCGTTTGGCATCTTCTCGTTGGCGTTGCCGAGGCCAACCTCGGCAAGACGGCCGTTGACGATCTCGGCGATCTCCTCCTCGCCCTTCTCCGTGTGCTGACGCAGCGGGAAGGCGACGTTGTCGTAGAGGTTCATCGAGCCGAACAGAGCACCGTCCTGGAAGAGCACGCCGAATTTCTTGCGCATCTCGAACAGCTCGGCGTCGGGGAGGCTAGGGACGGAGCGCCCGTGCACGATCACATCGCCCTCGTCGGGATAGAGCAGGCCCACGATGTGCTTGATGCACACCGACTTGCCGGTACCCGACGGTCCCAGGATCATCGATATCTGATCCTCGGGAATCGACATGTTCAGCCCCCGCAGCACGTGGTTGCGCCCGAAGGACTTGTGCACGTCTACGAACTCGATCGCGTCCGGGGCGGATGAAGGCCGAACGATCCCCGTGTGGTACTGGAACTCGTCCGCCTCCTGTTCCTCGCGGCGGCGGTTCGTGGCGCCCAGACGCTCGAAGGTGACCCCGGCGGGATCCGGCTTTGGCTCCTCGGCCTCGGCCTCGGGAGTGGCGAACTCGGCCTCGCCGCCCGGCTGCGCGGGTGCGGGGTGTGACTCGATCTGCTCGTAGGACTCGCGCGGCAGCTCAGCCTCCTCGCCCTCGTGTCGTTCGTCGGTCACGCCTCACCCCCCGATCGGGGCCCGGGGATTGGCGCCCCAGAAGACTTGCGTCCCGAGCATTCCGATGATGTGCACGAGCACGAGGTTCAGGACCATCGACTTGGCCGTGGCTGTACCCACGCCCACTGGTCCCCCCGAGGCGTTGTAGCCGTAGTAACAGCCCACGAGCACGATCGCGGTGGCCATGAACATCGCCTTGATCAGGCTGTAGAGGAAGTCGGGCGGGTTCTGGAACTGCCAGAAGATCAGGAAGTAGCCGCCCGAGGACACCGCCCCCACCTGCTGGACGACGGCGATGTAGGAGGCGAGGAAGCCGGCGCCGATCGCGGCCAGGTACATGAACGGGAGCACCAGCCAGGCTGCCAGCAGCCGGGTCGCGCAGAGGAAGGTGACCGAGTTGATCCCCATCACCTCGAGCGCGTCGATCTCATCGGAGATCCGCATGGCCCCGAGCTCAGCGACGATCCCGGTGCCGACCTTGGCGGCCATCATGTAGCCGAAGGCGTAGGGCACCAGCTCGCGCAGGTCGCACCAAGCTGTGAACACGCCGGCGTAGGCGGGCGCACCCTGGGCCTCGGTGAAGTAGGCGCCCTCGATCCCGCACTCCAGGCCGATGATGAAGACGAGCGCCCAGATGATCAGGGTCGAGGAGATGATCAGGATGCCCGACTGGCGCAGAGCCTCGCCAAAGAAGCGGAACACGCGCAGGCCATATACGTCGCGGACGATGTTGCCCGTGAACCTGCCGATTTCGCCGGTAGCGGCGAGCCATTCGCGTGGGGCGGCCAGAAGCTCGTTCATCTACTTGATCACCAGGATCTGCGGATGGGTCGCGAGCAGTGTCTGGGTGAAGACGTAGTCGAAGGAGAAGATTGCCAGGAAGGCGATCACGACGGCCTGGTTGACGGCGCGACCGACGCCCTCAGCGCCGCCGGATGCCGTCATCCCCTTGTAGCAGCAGACGATCGCGATGATCGCCCCGAAGATCGTGGTCTTCAGCACCGACCCCCATAGGTCCGTAGTGGAGGCGTTGGCGAACAGCGTCGCCCAGAACGGCCCCAGCGGCTGGCCGTTGACGATCTCGGCGATGATCCCGCCGAAGATCCCGAACAGGACCGCGTAGATGTCGAACAGCCCGGTCACGATCATCAGGGCGAGGAAGCGGGGGACCACCAGGTTCTTGACCGGGTCGACGCCCAGCACCTGCAGCGCATCGAGCTCCTCGCGGATCTTGCGTGCGCCGAGATCCGCGGTGATCGCCGTGCCGGCCACCCCGGCGAGCACGATTGCCGTCACGTTGGGACCGATCTCGCGCACGGAGGCGAGGATGAAGAAACCTCCGAGGCGGTCCAACGCGCCGAAGATCGTCAGGAAGTTCGCAGCCTGCAGTCCGGGGGCGCCGTAGTTGATGGCGACGGTCGAGACGAGCAGCGGAAACCAGCACAGCCGCAGCGCGAACAGGAACTGCGAGACGAACTCACCGCCGTAGGGATAGGGCGGGCGCAGGGCCGACGAGATCGTCCTGCCGGTGAGGATCATCATGTCCCCGACTTCCTCGAGCAGGTTCCTCGTCGGGAAGTACAGCCGCTCGGCTGCGCTGCGAACCATCTCTACCAACCCCTCCTCGGGTAACGGTCGACCTCCGTGAACTCTACGACATGCACCCCCTGCAGGCAGCCGCCGGCTCGATGGGGGCCCTCCACGCTACTCGCCCGGCGCCAGTCCCGCTGGTATCGTGGCGCGATCGTGAGGGGAGGGCCCAGAGTCTTCGGTGTAAGTCGGCGCCCAGCGCACGGCGTGCTTCCTCGGGCCACGATCGGCCTCGTCGCAGCCGCTGGAGCGGTGCTGGCGATCGCAGGATGCGGGGCCGGCAGCCTCCAAACGGCCGGCGAACCGAGTGGGACGTTCACGATGCAGCTGCTGCACGCGAGCTTCCCCGCCAGTCAGGCCGTGGCCCGGCCCGCGAGCATGGAGCTGCAGATCAAGAACACCAGCTCCCACAGGGTGCCCAACGTGGCGGTGACCGTCGACTCGTTCAACTACACCTCGACCACTGCTCAGCTGGCGGCCGACAAGCGCCCGATCTGGGCGATCGAACAGGGTCCCGGCGCGATCGCCAAGGCGCCGGTGGAAACGCAGGAAGTGAGCGCTCCGGGCGGCGGCCAGACGGCTTATCTGAACACCTGGGCATTGGGGGCCCTTGGCCCCGGGCAGACCGCAACGTTCACGTGGAAGGTCGTCCCTGTCAAGCCGGGCACGCACACGGTCCACTTCGCCTTCGCGGCCGGCCTCGCGGGGAAGGCCAAAGCGCGGCTGGCCTCCGGCGGCATCGTGCACGGGCAGTTCACTGTGAACGTCGCTGGGGTCCCGCCCACCAAGCACGTCAACCCGAGCACCGGGCACATCGAACCAGGCGCCTTTCCCGCGTCGCCCTAACCGTTCCGGAGCGGCCCTGGTGCACCAGCGCGCGCTTTGGCCGGGTGTCGAAAGAATCGCCGTTCGATTTCGCCATCCGGTGACCCCCTTAGGCCTGCTTGGCATTACGATTGCTTCGCCCCAAAGCCCGTCGTCGCAACCCGCACGAGGGCGGCCGACAATCTTCTAGGAGGATCGACTCAGCCCATGCCCAGGACCCGCCAGCAGAACGTCACCGCCGCGCAGTGGACCGTCAACGGAGCCGCCCTTGGCTCGCCTGACCTGACCCTCCAGAACAACCAGATCTTCGGATCGAACGTCTTCTCCCCGGCCGTTCAGCGCCACCGTCTCCCCAAGCACGTCTTCAAGGCGCTTCAGCGCACGCTCGCTCGCGGCGAGGCGCTCGACACCTCGCTGGCCGATCAGGTCGCCCAGGCGATGAAGGACTGGGCGATGGAGAAAGGCGCGACCCACTACACCCACTGGTTCCAACCGCTGACAGGGTCCACGGCTGAGAAGCACGACTCGTTCTTCGGCCCCGCCGGCGACGGTACGGCGATCGCGGACTTCTCCGGCAAGGAGCTGATCCAGGGCGAGCCCGACGCCTCGTCGTTTCCCACTGGCGGAATCCGGGCCACCTTCGAGGCCCGTGGCTACACCGCCTGGGACCCCACATCCCCCGCGTTCATCCTCGAGAACCCCAACGGCGCGCTGCTGTGCATCCCGACGGCGTTCACCTCCTGGACGGGCGAGGCGCTCGACAACAAGATCCCGCTGCTGCGCTCGATGGACGCCATCTCGGGCGCTGCCATCCGTGCGCTCGAGCTGCTCGGCGTGGATGGCGCGGCCCGCGTGTTCACGACGACGGGCTGCGAGCAGGAGTACTTCCTGATCGATGAGCAGTACTACTTCGAACGTCCCGATCTCGTCACCACGGGACGGACGTTGTATGGCGCCAAACCGCCAAAGGGCCACGAGCTCGACGACCACTACTTTGGCTCGATCCCCGAGCGTGTGCTCGCCTACATGCTGGACGTGGAGCTCGAGCTGGCCAAGCTCGGAGTGCCGATCAAGACGCGCCACAACGAGGTGGCCCCCAACCAGTTCGAGGTCGCGCCGATCTTCGAGAACTCGAACGTCGGATCGGACCACCAGATGATCACGATGCAGATCCTGCAGAACACGGCCCGCCGCTACGGCCTGATCTGCCTGCTGCACGAGAAGCCGTTCGCCGGCGTCAACGGCTCGGGCAAGCACAACAACTGGTCGATGGGCACCGACACCGGGCTCAACCTCCTGGAGCCAGGCGACACGCCGGCGGAGAACCTGCAGTTCCTGTTCTTCTGCGCAGCGGTGATCAAGGCCGTCAACGAGCACCAGCAGCTGCTGCGGGCCTCGATCGCCAGCGCCGGGCAGGATCACCGGCTGGGGGCCAACGAGGCACCGCCGGCGATCATCTCGATCTTCCTCGGCGCGGAGCTCGAGAAGGTCTTCACGGCAATCGAGGCGGGCAAAGTGCAGGCCTCCAAGCCCGGCTCTTTCCTGGGCCTCGGCACCCCCGTGCTGCCACCGCTGCCACTGCACGGAGGAGACCGCAACCGCACCAGCCCGTTTGCCTTCACCGGCAACAAGTTCGAGTTCCGCGCGCTCGGCTCGAACTCCTCGCCGGCGTTCCCCAACACGGTCCTGAACACGATCGTGGCCGAGTCCGTGGACGAGCTCACCGACAAGCTGAAAGCAGCCCTCAAAGGCAACACCAGCCTCGAGAAGGCCGTCACCAGCGTCGTCAAGGACGTGTGGGCAGCCAACAAGCAGGTCGTCTTCGATGGGGACGGCTACTCCGAGGCGTGGCACAAGGAGGCCGAGAAGCGGGGTCTGGCCAACCTCAAAACCACGCCCGACGCGCTGCCCTGGATCGTCGACAAATCGACGGTTGCGACGTTCAAGAAATACAAAGTGCTCTCCAAGCGGGAGCTCGAGTCGCGTTTCGAGGTGTTCACCGAGCAGTACGTCATGAACATCAACATCGAGGCCGAGACAGCCGCATCGATCGGTCGCACGATGGTCCTCCCGGCGGCCATCCGCTACCTCAACGAGCTGCGCCCAACGGGACTCGAGGACCTCGTGGGTGAGATCGAGCCGCTGGTCAAAGAGCTCCATTACGCACAGCTCAAGCTCGAGGACGCCAACCTCGACGAGAACCACCCGCACGGCTCGCCGCTGAAGGAGGCGATCTACATGCGCGACACCGTCATTCCAGCGATGGACGACGTGCGTGACGTGTCCGACCGACTGGAGAAACTCGTCGCCGACGACCTCTGGCCGCTGCCGAAGTACTCGGAGATGCTGTTTATTAAGTAATCGCGGGCCGAGGACGAGGCGCGGTGCCGTGTCCTCGGTCGCTTTACGGGCTCGGCTAGCATGGATCGATGGCCCGCGACTACCTGAAGGCGATCTCCGAGCACGTCGTCGTTTACGACGGTGGCATGGGCGCGACGCTCGAGCAGTTCGAGCTGACGAGCGAGGACTACGGTGGCCTGGCGGGCAAGTGCCACGAGGCGCTCGTCCTCAACCGCCCGGACGTGATCGAGGGCGTGCACAGCTCGATGCTCGAGGCCGGCGCGGAAGTCCTCGAGACCGACACCTTCCAGGCTTCACGGATCAAGCTCGAGGAGTGGGGCCTGGCCGACTACACCGTCGAGATCAACACCAAGGCGGCTGAAATCGCCCGCAAGGCGGCCGGCGAGAGCCGCTTCGTGGCCGGCTCGATCGGGCCCACCGGCTACCTGCCGGCCTCGGAGGAGCCTTCGCTCGGGCAGATCCGCTTCGGCGAGCTGGTCGAGGTCTTCACCGAGCAGGCCGAGGGCCTGATCGACGGCGGCGCGGACCTGATCATCATTGAGACCGCCCAGGACATCCTCGAGGTCAAGGCGGCCATCTTCGGCGCGCGCGCTGCCTTCAAGAGCAGCGGTAGGACCCTCCCGATCCACACCTCTGTCTCGCTGCTGCCGAACGGCGGCAAGATGCTGCTCGGCACGGACATCTCGGCTGTGCTGAGCACGCTCGAGGCGTTGAAGGTCGACGTGATCGGGCTGAACTGCTCGACCGGCCCCGAGGACATGCGCGACGCGATCCGCTTCCTCGGCGAGTACTGCCCGGTGCCGGTTGCCTGCATCCCCAATGCCGGTCTGCCGCTACAGGGCCCCGATGGCGAGACGATCTTCCCCGAGCAACCCGTCCCGCTGGCCGAGGCGTTGAAGGAGTTCGTGGAGCGCTACGGCGTGGGCATCGTGGGCGGCTGCTGCGGCACCACCCCCGAGCACATCGCTGCGATCGTCGAGCGAGTGGCCGGTCGTCCGGTCCAGAGCCGCCCGGCACCCCGCCCGCCGCACCTCTCCTCGATGATCGCCGCCACGGCGCTCGTGCAGGAGCCGCGCCCCACGATGGTCGGCGAGCGCGTCAACTCGCAGGGCTCGCGCAAGGCAAAGGAGCTGCTGCTCGCCGACGACTACGACGGCTTGCTGCAGATCGCCGAGGATCAGGTCGCCGGCGGCGCTCACGTGCTCGATCTGTGCGTGGCCCTTACCGAGCGCAGCGACGAGGACGAACAGATGCGCCTGGTGGCCAAGAAGGTCTCCCTCACCCAGCCGGCGCCAATCCAGATCGACTCGACCGAGCCCGAGGTGATCGAACGCGCGCTCGAGCAGATCCCCGGCCGCGCGATCGTCAACTCGGTCAACCTCGAGGCGGGCCGCGACAAGCTCGACCGCGTGGTCCCCGTTGCGCTCGCCCACGGCGCTGCCTTGATCGCACTCACGATTGACGAGGTGGGGATGGCCAAGACGGCCGAGCGCAAGGTCGAGATCGCCAAGCGCATCCGCGATCTCTGCTGCGAGGAGCACGGCCTCGACCCGGAGCTGTTGATCTTCGACTGCCTGACGTTCACGCTGACAACGGGCGATGAGGAGTGGCGCCCCTCGGCGGTTGAGACGATCGCGGGCATCAAAGCGATCAAGGAGCAGATCCCCTCGGTGAAGACTTCGCTGGGGGTATCCAACGTCTCCTTCGGCGTCTCGCCGGGAGCACGGGCGGTGCTCAACTCGGTCTTCCTGCACCACTGCGTGGGCGCGGGCTTGGACCTGGCGATGGTCAACCCCAACCACATCACCCCCTACTCGGAGATCTCCGACGTCGAGCGCGAGCTGGCTGACGATCTCGTGTTCAACCGCCGCGAGGATGCGCTCGAGCGCTTCATCGCCCACTTCGAGGCCAAAGGCGAGGAGGAGGTCCAGGGCGCGGCCGACCCCACCGAGGGGATGGAGCCGGAGGAGGCCCTGCACTTCCACATCCTGCGTCGACGCAAGGATGGCGTCGAGGACTGGATCGACCGTAGCGTCGAGAAGATCGGCGCGGTCCCGACGCTCAACGAGGTGCTGCTGCCGGCGATGAAAGAGGTCGGCGACAAGTTCGGCGCCGGCGAACTGATCCTCCCGTTCGTGCTCCAGTCGGCCGAGGTGATGAAGAAGGCGGTGGCGCAGCTTGAGAAGTACCTCGACAAGATCGAGGGCTACACGAAGGGCACGGTCGTCCTCGCGACCGTGTTCGGCGACGTCCACGACATCGGCAAGTCGCTCGTCAACACGATCCTCACCAACAACGGCTACACGGTCGTCGACCTCGGCAAGCAGGTCCCGATCCAGACGATCCTCGACGCGGCGGTCGAGCACAAGGCGACCGCAATCGGGCTGAGCGCCCTGCTCGTCTCGACCTCCAAGCAGATGCCCGCCTGCATCCAGGAGCTGCACTCCAAGAAGCTCGACTACCCCGTGCTGATCGGCGGCGCGGCGATCAACCGCGCGTTCTCCTACCGCGCGCTCTACCCCGGCGGGAAAGACTCCGAGGAGATCTACGAACCTGGCGTCTTCTACTGCAAGGATGCCTTCGAGGGGCTGGCGGTGATGGACCAGCTGATCGATACAGAGGCCCATGGAGCGCTCGTGGAGAAGCTCCGCTCGGGCGCAACCGCCTTCCGCGAAAAGGGCGAGGAGCCGGCAGAGGAGCTCAACTTCGCCGACGACTCCGTGCGCTCGGCCGCGCGTACCGACGCTCCCGTGCCGGAGCCTCCGTTCTGGGGCGTGCGCGAGATACGGGTCGACATGGACGAGCTCTACCGCCACCTCGACACGCACGTGCTCTTCAAGCTCCACTGGGGCGGCAGCAAAGTCAAAGGCGACGCTTGGAAGAAGCTCGTGGAAGAGGACTTCCGCCCGCGGCTCGAGCGCATGTGGAAGGAGCAAACCTACCTGCACCCGCGTGCCCTGCTCGGGTACTTCCCCTGCTACGCGCTCGGCAACGAGATCGTCGTGCTCGACCCTGAGGACCGGAGCACCGAGCTGACCCGCTTCGTCTGCCCGCGCCAGCCCAAGGGTGAGCGCATCTGCCTGGCCGACTTCTTCCGTCCTGCGATCGATGGCCAGCCCCCCGAGGAGCTCGACGTGATCCCGGTGCAGGCCGTCACCGTCGGCGGTGAGGTGACGGAGCTGATGGCGAAGCTCGAGGCCGAGGGCGAGTTCGCCGAGCAGTACTTCGTGCATGGCCTCGGCGTGCAGACGGCCGAGGGTCTGGCCGAGTGGCTTCACCACGAGGTCCGCAACATGCTCGCCATCCCTGCCACGCAGGGCCGGCGCTACTCGTGGGGCTACCCCGCCGTGCCCGAGCAGTCCGAGCACCTCAAGGTCGAGGAGCTGCTGCACCTCTCGCGAATAGGCATGACGATCACCGACGGCTACGCACCCGAGCCGGAGCAGTCAACGCTCGCGCTCGTGGCTCACCACCCGCAGGCGATCTACTTCGGCACCCGTCAGGGCAGGCTGTTGCCCGACGGATCACCCGACGACGTGATCCTCGGCTCGAGCCGGGACCCGTCGCTGTTCGCAGAGCTCGACGACGTCGATCCCCCTGCGGGTCCGGTGGAAGGCGAGGACCCTCCACAAGGGAGGACAGGCGAGCCCGCGATGGCAAGCGAGGGCGCGGCCTAGCGGTCTAGTTGTCTTCGCGCGGCGGCGGACGGAACAGGATCCGCTTGACCTCGATCGCCGTGCCGCCACCGAGGCGCAGCGCCGTCTGGAAACCCTCGTTGCCGAGCTCACCGGCGTCTAGCGCGCGCCGCAGCTCGTTCAGCGCGGCCAGATCCTCCTCGGCGACACGCTCACGGGCGATCTCCAGCAGGATCAAATGCCGCGGGCGCTTGAGCGCGGCGGCCAATCGCACGAACGGCTCACGCTCCTGCGGCTCGAGCCCGGCGGCAGCCAGCACGACCGTCTCGCGGTTCTCGAGTCGCTTGGACACCGCGGCCAGCAGCAGCTGCTCAGCGCGTGCCTGGAGCTCCTCCTCGGCGACCTTGCCCGCAAGCAGGCCACGGACCTTGTCCAACGACAGCAGCGAAGCTCGATCCTCGATCAGACGGTCGAGGAAGGCGTCGCGCTCCTCGCTCGACGCCGAGGCCACGACCAGCAGGCTGCCGGGCGAGTAGCGCAGACGATCGGCTGGAGCGAGCACACGGCAGTGGACGGTGAGGTCGGCGGGGCGCGGCGGAGCGCCGTCACGGCGGGGACGATCGGAGGACCAGCCCGTCCGCTCGTCCTCGGAGATCTTCACGCTGCGTGCCGGCGGTCTGCTGGACATACCCCCATCATGCCCGAACCAGCGACCGCACCCCCTCCTCCCTACTCCTGGGCGAGCCCGTGCAGCTCGAGCAGGGCCAGCTTGGCGCCCCGGTCGAGTCGCTTGATCCGTGCCTCCTCGCGCATCGCGCTCGCCCGATCGGGCATCGGCAGCGCGAGCGCCAGCTCGAGTGGACGGCGAGCCGCGGTGTAGCGGCTCCCCTTACCCGAGCGGTGACGGGTGAGCCGACGCTGGACGTCGGTGCTCCAGCCGGTGTAGAGCGAGCCGTCGGCACAGCGCAGCATGTAGACCCAGGCCTCGCTCATCTCGGCTCGATACGCCATCGCCGCCACTATGCCTTCCCGTCAGGACTTGATGGGGGCGGCGGCTGAAGCGCCACGACCGAGCACCGAGGAAGGCAGTGGTCCGAGCTTGACCGGGGCAGCGTGCATCGTTCGCAGGCGCACGTCTTTCCAGGAGAGGCCCTCGTTGACGAGCGCGGGCAGGCCCATGATCAATGCCGTCACGAGCTCGACGAGCTGCAGCACGATCCCGTAGGCGATGGCGTCGGGGGTGGAGACGTGGTAGGCACCCACGAGCACCGCCGCACAGGCAGCCTGGAAGACACCGACGTTGGCGGGCGTGGCAGGTATCACCGCTGTGGCGTTGACCGCGAACAGGACTGCTGCTGCTCCGGCGACCCCAGCCTTGGCGTCCAGGCCGAAGGCCATGAGCAACAGCCAGCAGCTCATCCACTGAAGCGTCCACGCGCCCAGCTGCACCACGGTGGCAATCGCGGCCTGGCGGGGATGGCGAAAGACCCGCAACCCGTCTCTCACCCTGGCCAACGAGCGGCGCAGGGCCTGCAGCAGGGCCTGCGCTCGGACGGAGCGAGCGATCTGGGACCGATCGGCAGCCAGCGGCAGCAGCGCCGGCGCAATCAGCACGAGCAGCAGCGCCACCAGCGGTGCCAGGGCGGCGATCAGGAGCGCCCGATGGTGGCCCGTGAGTGGATCGAAGCTCGAGAACATCGCGGCCCCGAGCAGCGTGAGCGCGACGAGGTTGAGGATCGTCTGCGAGACCATCGTCCCGAGCACGACCGGGAGCGTCTCGCGGGCCCGGCCGAGGCGGCGCGCGACGATCAGCGCCCGCGAGGGCTCGCCGAGGCGCGCCGGCAGCGTGGCGGACATGAGGACGCCGATGAAGGTGCCTTGCATCGCATCCCTGCGTTTGGCTCGTCGCCAGGTGGGAGCGGCTGAGAGGATCGCGTGCCAGGCAATCGCCCGGGCGAACATGGCAGCGCACATCAGCCCAAGGCCTGCCGCAACGAGGCCGGGCTTGGAGGCGAGCAGGCTGGCGACCACGGGGCCGACGCCGATGCTCCGCAGGGCGAGCAGCGCGAGCCCGAGGCCGCCTAGGCACGAGATCAGCAGCGCAAAGCGCCGCAGCGCGCGTGGGGCCCATCCAGGCCGGGGCGTCGCCTCCTTGCGCCCGCCGCCCTCGAGCCTCGGCAGGCGCTCGGCCGGGATTCGCGGAAGTAGGTCGGCCGGCGTGAGTCCGTAGCGCACCGTTGCCGCGGCGATCCTCGTCACCGGCCTGCCGACGGCCCGAGCCTGCTCGTAGGTGTCCAGCACCTCCGCGGCCACGCACGGCCATGCGAAGCGCTCGGCGCGCTCGCGTGCAGCCAGCGACATGCAGGCCCGCTGATTGGCGTCGAGTGCAAGCCGGCGCAGTGCCTCGGCGAGCGCCAGCGCATCGCCCGCGGGCACAAGCAGGCCGTCCACTCCGTCGCGGACCACGTCGCGGTAGCCGGGGATGTCGGAGGCGATCACCGGGGCCGATGCGGCGAAGGCCTCGGTCAGCACCATCCCGAAGCTCTCTCCGTGCAGGGATGGCGCACAGACGACGTCGGCGGCCGCAAGCTCGTGCAGCTTGCGCTCCTCGGAGACCTTTCCGAGCGCCTCCACCCCGTGGTCGTCGAGCATCATGTGGGCGACCTCCTCGGGGATCGCGCCCACGAGGGTGAGCGTGGCGGGGATGTGATCGCGTAGCGCCTCGAAGGCCCGCAGCAGCACAGGTAGGCCCTTGCGCTCCACGGCCTGGCCAACGAACACGATCCCTAGCGGCCGCTGTTGGGTGGCGCCCTGCGGTTCCGTGGTTCGCGCCGGCTGCAGCTGAACGCCGTTGGGAACGATTCGGTAGCGCCCTCCGTAGAAGCGCCGCGCCGTCCAGGCGGCGGCCTCGGAGACGGCGATGCGCGCGTGCAGACGGTTCATGCGCCGCCTGGCGCCGAGGGGACCCGCGGCGAAGCCGTTGGTGAGCACGTTCTCGGAGTAGGTGTGGAACGTGCCCACGAGCGCCAGCTCGCCGGCCGAGCAGAGCGCATCCCACCCGATCAGCGGAACGACTGGCTCGTGGATGTGCACGACGTCATAGCCGCCCGTGCGCAGCTCGTGACGCAGCGTGAAGACCGTGTGTGGGCTAAGCGCCATGTTGGACACCGCTCCGTTGGCGGGAACGCCGACGGTGCGCCCCAGCGACACGAAGTCCTCGCCGACACTCCGCTGCTGGGGGCGGGCTCCGCGATGCAGCCGGCGCGAGAGCGCGTCGTCGGGGTCGAAGGGCGCGAGGATGCGGGCGTCGTGACCCTCGTTGCGCAGCTCGGCCGCGAGCGCCTCGATATGGCGGGTAACGCCACCCGGGTACGTCCACGAGTACGGCGACAGGAGCGCGATCCGCACAGCTTCATACTGTAGCCATCGGCGAAGTCGATGACCGTGAGGCCGTGGGGGGCACGCATGACGAGCAGTGCGATAATCCTCTGAGTGAGCACGAGACGCTTCGTCAAGTACACCTTCTTGAAGCTCGACCCGGAGTGGCGCAGGCTCGACTCCGAGCAGCGTGCGCAGGACAAGCGCGAGTTCGCGGCGGCGTGCGAGGACTTCGCCGACGGGCACCTGCTGCAGAGCTTCTCGCTCGTTGGGACGAGGGGCGATGCGGAACTGATGCTCATCTCGGAGGCCGAGAACCTCGATCGCATCCACGAGTTCCACGTCGTGCTGGCCCAGAGTGGGCTGATGAAGTGGGCGCAGATCCCCCACTCGTTCCTGGGAATGCGCAAGAGCTCGGAGTACTCCGACGATGAACGCAACGTGGGGCGCGGCTTTCGTGGCCGCTACGTGTTCGTCTACCCGTTCGTGAAGTCGCGCGAGTGGTACGCACTACCGGCGGAGGAGCGCTGGCGGATCATGCAGGGCCACATCCAGGTCGGCCGCGAATACCCGGGCGTGGACAACCACACCACCTACTCGTTCGGCCTCGACGATCAGGAGTTCGTGGTCGCCTTCGACACGGATGACGTGGGCACGTTCCTCGACCTCGTCCAGCGTCTGCGCACCACAGAGGCGTCACGTTTCACGGTGCGCGACACACCCAGCTTCACATGCCTGGCGATGTCGCTGGAGCGCGCGCTGAACGCGCTCGACGGCGAGCCCGTGGCGCTCGAGTCGGCGCTGCCGGCGGCCTGAGGCCGACGCGATGGCCAGGCGCGCCCCCGGGCCTGCAGCGGCGGGCCAGGCCACAGGCGGACCGAGCACGAGGGCGCCGCGCCGGGCACGGGCTTCCAAACGCAAGGCACTGGAGCAGCTGAGCGCGGCCGACCCCGTCCTCGCAACGCTGATCGAGCAGGTGGGACCGCTGGGCTCCGCCCGCGCCGGCCTGCCCGACCGCGACGATCACTACGGCGCGCTCGTGCGCTCGATCACCGGGCAGCAGCTGTCGGTGTTGGCAGCCCGCGCGATCTACGCACGCCTGACCTCCCGCTTCGGAGATCGCCCGCCCACACCACAGGAGATCCTCGACGACGAGCCCGAAGAGCTGCGTGCGGCCGCCGGGCTGTCGCGCGCGAAGGTGAGCTACCTGCGCTCGTTGGCCGAGCACGTGCTCTCGGGCGAGCTCGAGCTCGAGCGTCTCGACGCGCTGGATGACGAGGAGGTGATCGCAGAGCTCGTGGCGGTCAAGGGTCTCGGCCTGTGGACAGCGCAGATGTTCTTGATGTTTCACCTCGATCGCCCCGATGTGTTGCCCGTGGGCGATCTCGGGATCAGGCGCGCGATCGAACGGGCCTATGCGCTCGACGGTCTACCCGAGGCAGCCGCGATGGAGGAGATCGCCCTGCCTTGGCGTCCGCACAGGACGCTCGCCTGCAGGTATCTGTGGCGCTCGCTGCAGAACGAACCCGGCTGATGGAAATTGGCGAGGGCCGAAGGTGCCGGCGCTTCGGCGCCCCGCCTGTTCCCGCTACTTCGTCTTGACCTCCAGCGCTTCCTGGTTGGCTGAGCTTTCGTGCGATTCGCCCAGCCCCGATTCGGTTTCCTCGGTCGTCGTCAGGCCCGTCTGAGCGGTTGTCTTGCTCGTACCGGCGAGCGTCGTGGTGCTCAGCACGTCCTTGGCCTGCCCTTCGAAGGCTTCGGGCAGCTGCAGGCCGACCTTGGCTTTGTACTTGATCACCGAGTGCAGGCTCATCTTGTTCAGGTCGGTACCGAAGAAGCCGTGCGAGAGCACGCCGATTACCGAGCCTTCGACCGTCTGCGCGCTCGGGACTTCTGGGAGCACGCCGCACTCATAGGCGAATAGCGTCCCTGCGTGTTTGAGGTCCCAGCCGACGCTCGGCGGAGCTCCTGCCTGGATGATGCCGAGTTCGCCTTCCAGCGCCTGCAGGCCTTCGATTTCGCCTTCTTTGGCCGGGTCTGACTGGCAGACTTGGTGTGCGCCGTTGGCCGCTGTCGTCTCACAGCCGCCAAAGGACACGCTCACCTTCTCGGTTTTGGGGCCTGTGTATTCGCCTTTGAAGATCATCTCGCCGCAGCTCACCTTCGCTCCGGTGGTGGTTTCCAGAACAGGTTCGGGTTCGGTTGCCACGCCGTAGAACTTGTTGTTCGTCCCCGGGCCGGGCACAAATTCGTACTTGCCCGTTTGTGTCCGGCTGGCCGCCGTGCAGTTCTTGTTCCGATAGGCGCCGTGATGGACGATCTTCTTGCCTTCCTGGACGCCTGCAACTTCTGTGCAGCGCCCCAGTTCGGGCAGCGCGGCCGAGGCGCCACCCGCCAGCGCGCCGAGGGCGCACACGACAACGACGGCACCGCCGGCAATCCTCATGGTCTTCATCTGCCATCCCCTTGGGTCGTATCTCCCGTCGGAGCGCGGCGACCCCCGCGGCACGCTCCCCAATAGCGCTTACTTCTTCGTTTTCTTCGAGCTCTTCTTCTTGGCAGCCTTGGTCGGGCCGTAGAGCTTGCGCGCCTTCGTTTCGCAACTCACGCGCTTTGTCTTCTTCTTGAGCTTCCTGCAGGCCTTCAGGGCTTTGCTCAGCTTCTGCCCGCGTGTGATCTTGTAGGCGGCTACGCCCTTGCATCCCGTGGGGAGAATGGGCGTCGTCTGCGTGATGTGCGCGCCGTTCTGGGCGGTGATTTCAGTCGGCATCACCAGGTTGGATCCGCACAGGCTGTAGTTCTTGCTCGCCGGCACGTAGGCGGCGAGCGCCGAATGCGGCCCGGTTGGCAGGAACGTTTCAAAGGTGGTGAACGGCGCGTCGGGAGCAGTTTCGAAGCGCGAGTAGGTGATGCCCTTTTTGATGTCGGTCTTGCCGTCGAGGATCAGGGTGATGCCTTCGCCCTGGAGCACGAACTCGACGTCGGGGAAGGCTGCGCCGCCGTGGGAGACGAGGTAAGCCGGGCCCGTCAGCGGGCTTTTCAGCACCGGCGTGTGGATGACCGCATAGCCGATGTTGGCGCCTTCGTCGCAGGCAGCCGGGTTGGCGTTGAAGACCGCCTCCACGCAGGCTTTCTGGATCGTGCTGAGGCGTGAGGGCAGCGCCTGGGGCAGCGTCAGGTCGACTTTGGCGATGTTGGCCTGACCGAAGCCGGCCGATTGAACCTTGACGTTGAGGCTCGCGCCGTTTGGTTTGCTGGCCTGGCCGCCAGTGGTGGCCGTGAGCTTGGGGGCGAACGGCAGGCTGGCGCAGTTGGCCGGGTTGAACGGGTAGGAGACGCCGGCCGAGGCGCCCTGGGAGCCACTGAGCGTCCCGGTGACGGCCGCTGCGTTGCAGTTGGTGGGGTTGAACTGGAATTCGGGCCGGTTGACGGTGACGTTGATCGTTTTCAGCTGGACGGGCACGCCTTTGAGCATCGTCGGGAGTGCTTCGCCGCGCGGCCCCGGATCGGTGGTGATGGTGACGGCGGCCGTGTTCGGGTCGACGTTGATCCTCGAGCGCACGTCGATCATGCCGAGGTCGAACGGTCCTGCCTTGGCGTGTGTGGCCACGAGCAGCCCGAACGGGGCACCGTCGTAGCCGCTCGTCAGGTAAACGGCGCCCTCGAGCGTGTAGGGGCCGTTGCCGAGGCCCGAGCTGGTGCTCGCTTTACCGATCAGGCTTTCCGCGCCGCAGCTCCATTCGACGCCGCCGGGCGGTTCGGCGCAGGGGGTCACGTGCGAGAGCATCGCGGCCATGCCCGCGGGCAGATGCACCGTCACGCCCGAGAGTGCCTGGTCGGCGTCGGAGTGGTTGATCGTCAGCGAGAAGCTCGAGTAGCCGCCGGCCTGCGGGGTCGCCGAGCCGGCTTCCATGGCGGGGTTGAACGTCTGCGGGAAGCTGCTCTCGCACGGGCCTCCATTGGCGCCTTCGGTGATCGTGAAGCTCGCGCTCGCCTGGGCGGTGGGCACGCCGGCCGCGCTGGGGATGAACGATGCCTGGGTTTCGTGGCTTCCACACAGCGGCGGACTCGACTGGGAGGCAGCGGCGCCGTCGAACAGGTGCAGGGTGAGGTCTTCGAAGGGCACCGGTGGCGTGTTTTTGAACTCGGAGGTCAACCGTCCCGTGGACGGATCGAGCCGCACTTCGCCGGCGAGCTTCACACGCACGCCCGAGATCGGGTCGTAGGCCATCACATACAGGACCAACGGCGAGGAGAAGGGGTCGGTGTCCTGCGACGCGAGGTACACCCAGCCCTTCAGTTCCTCTCTGAGCAACGGCGTTTTGATCGAGACGGACCCGATCCGCGACGCTTCGGGACATTGCTCTTCTTCGCGTGAGAAGTGGTCGTTCTGGAGCTGTTCGCCTTCGGCCACGCCGCCTTCGAGCCCGACGCTCCCGGAGGAGCACGCGAGCAGTCCGTTGGCGGCGGCGGGGCTTGCCTGCACGCCTTCGGGGAGCGTGACGGTGGTGTCCAGCACGTCCGCCTCGGCCAGCCCCGTCGGAGAGATCGTGGATGCCTGGGGAACCGCGACGTTCACCGTCAGGCCGGTGGGCGTGCTCGCCCGGGTTGTGTCGGCTTTGACCGTGATGGCGGGCGTGAATCCAAGCAGCTGACAGCCGGTAGAGGCGGCCGCGAAGGTGTACTCGCCTGCCAGCTGCTCCACGTGGCCGGCCAGCGGCCATGAGTCGCCTGTCAGGGTGGTCTTCGGGGCCGGGCCGCAGGACGTCGGCGTCGTCAGGAAGGCCTTGGCTTCGCCCGTGAAGGCTTCGCATGGCCTTGCCGTGGCGAGGCGCCGATCGCCGATGCATTCCCATCCCCGCGAGGAGTTGTGACGGGCGTCGCCGGGCGTCCCCCAGAAGGTCACCTGGGAGTCGATCAGGGCCGCAGCCTGGGTGGAGTTCTCCACGTTCACTTCGACCGCGTAGTCGCTGCCTGTCCGCACGGCGGTGTTGAGGATCACGGGAACTTTGTCGAGCTCGATGCCGAAACGCGCGGGTTCTCCGGCGGCGGGCACGAGGTTGAAGATGGGCACGGTTTCGCTGAGCGCGCCGTGGAAGATCGCCGGTTCGTTGATCTTGATCCTGGCCACGCCGATCGCTGTTTCCGCCGGGCACTGGTTGATGTCCCCCGTTTCCACCGTGGCGAACTGCAGGCTGGTGCACTGCGCAACTGCGGTCACGTTCCCGAGTAGGCCCGGCGGCAGCACGAAGTGCAGGTCGCGCACCAGCGCCGGGACGGTTTCTTCCTCGACCGTTTCCTTCGGTTCGAGCGTCTGGTTGAGGTTCAGCGTGGTCGTCAGCTGGAACGGGTGCGACCCGGCCTGGGTTTCGAGTTGGCCTTCGGCGTTTTCCGCTCGAAGCTCATAGTTTTCGACGCCGAACTGGGTCGGGCCCGCGGCGAGGTTCAGGTTCTGGCTGAGGGAGGCCGGGCTCGTTTGGCTTTCGCTGCCGGTCACGTTGACAAGCACTTCGGCGCCGGCCGGAGGTTCGGAGGCGACCTTCACTGGAATGACGATTTCGAATCCTTCGTAGGCCGGCACGGTGGCTTTGATCGTGCAGGTGACAACCTGGCCGGCGAGGGTGCATGGTGCGTTTTTGAGTTCCGTCTGACGGCGCCCCCCGGAGCCGAGGTAACCGCGAACGCCGGCGAGGACTTCCAACCCGCTCGGGACGGTCGTGCTCAGCACGACCGCGGTAGTGCTCGCTTTGACGTCTTCGTAGCCCAGGTCGGTAGCTGACACGTTGAGCTGACCTTCGCCGCCGGGGACGAGGCGCGAGGGTGCGCTCTCGGCGTTCAGGCGCCACCACGATCCG
>DATARM010000094.1:0-33924 GCA_036264155.1 Solirubrobacteraceae bacterium | reverse complement strand
GGCGATCACATCGAAGCTCTCTCGCAGCTCCGCCAGGAACGGCTCGCCCCAGTGGAGCGCAGTGCCGCTCATGCCCATGATCGCCAGCAGCGGCGGCCCTGAGCCGCTGCGTTCGTAGCTGAGCTCGATATCGCCCACGGGGATGACAGGCACCCGTCGATCCTAGCGCGGGGTCGCCCACCGGCGAGCGTCGATCAGCTAGACGGGAAGCGCGAGCTGGGGGCGCTCCTCGCCGGCGTCCCGGTGAGGCTGCGTGCAGCCGCCGCCGTCCGTGGCTTTGCTGAGGCCGGCGACGCGCACGCCCAGCAGGCGCACGGGACGCGACGGCGCGTACTCCGCGAGCAGCCGCAGCGCCTGTGCGGTCACGAGCGCCGCGTCGCACGTCGGCTCGGGCACCGTATGCGCGCGGGTGATCGTGGTGAAGTCATCGAGGCGCACCTTGATCCCGATCGTGCGGCCCCTGCGTCCGCTGGCCACGAGGCTCGCGCACAGCTCGCCGGCCATCCGCGCGAGCAGGCCGCGCAGCACCTCGGGATCGCTCACGTCGGTGTCGAACGTCCGCTCGCGCGATTCCGAGACGACCTTGGGCGCCGCGCCCACCACGCCGTCGTGTTCAAAGCGCGCGCGCCGACGCAGCTCGCGGCCGAGGTTGGGGCCGAAGCGCTCGATGAGCAGCTGCTCCGGGGCGGTGGCGAGCGCCTGCAGCGTGCTCAGGCCGAGCTCGGCCAGTCGCGCCGCGGTCTTGGGGCCGATCCCCGGCACCAGGCTGGGCGGCGAGCCGGCGAAGCGCGCGCACGCCTGCTCGCGGGTCAGCGCCACGAAGCCCGCCGGCTTCTCGGCGTCGGAGGCGATCTTGGCCACGAGCTTGTTCGGGCCGATGCCCACCGAGCACGTGAGCTCGGTGGCCGCCTTTATCTCCTGCACTAGCCGGCGCATGGCTGCACGGGGCGAGTACAGGCCCTCGAGGTCGAGGTAGGCCTCGTCGAGGCCCACGACCTCCACCCGCTCCACATGCGCGCGCACGATCGCCATGACCTTGGCCGAGGCCTCGCGGTAGACGGGGAAGTCGGGCGGCAGGAACACCGCCTGCGGGCACAGCCGCCTCGCACGTGAGGCGGGCATGGCCGAGCCCACGCCGTAGCGGCGGGCCTCGTAGCTCGCGGTCGTGACGACGGCCCGGGGGCCGCTGCCGGACACGACGACCGGCAGGCCGCGCAGCTCGGGATGGCGGCGCAGCTCGATCGATACATAGAAGGCGTCGGCGTCCAGGTGCGCCACGCGCAGTGACTCTGAGGCGCTCATGGCATCGTCGAATCTAGCGCCGCGGGCGGCGGGGACGGCTGCGCTCAGCCGAGGTGAGCGGGCGCCAGCAGCTCACGCCGGGAAGACACGCCGAGCTTGCGATAGATGTGGCGCGCATGCGTGCGCACCGTCTCGATGCTGATGCTCAGATCGGCGGCGATCTGAGCATTGGAGCGTCGGCGCTGGAGCTCCACCAGCACATCTGACTCGCGGGCCGTCAGCAGCCCCGATCCCGGGCTCGCCGTGCCGACACGGCGCGGGATCAGCTGCAGTCCGCGCGAGGCCAGGTGGATGGCGTTGAGCACGTCTCGCTCCTGGGTGCTCTTGTCCAGGCAGGCGGCCGCGCCGAAGGCAAGCAGCTGCCCGGCCTCCACGCCCGAGGCGCCATCGCTCAACAGCAGCAGATGAGTGGTGGGATGGCGGCTGGTGAGCTCACGCACCTCGACGGGGCTGCGCAGGCTGGCCGCGTCGATGATCGCCACGCGCGGCGTACGCTGACGCAGGACGCTGCTCAGCTGTGCCGGCGCGATGTCCTCGGCGCTCAGCTCGAGGCTCGGATCGTCCTCGACGAGGCTGCGCAGGCCCCGGGCGAGTAGGTCGGGGAAGCGGCCGATGGCAACGGTGACTGTTGAGGGGTCGGTCATGACAAGCGCGTCGATCCTATCGGCGTCCGGGCCGTCAAGGGTGAGGGATGCATCCCCCGTTGATCACCCACTGTGTAACTCGAAGATCACCACCAAAGGGGGATCAGCTCTGAGTCTATAACAGGCGATTGTCTGTAATCGTCCAGTGAGCACAGCTTCCGGGTCAAGAGGACGGCACGGGACGAGGGGCCACGGAGTGCGTCGCGGCTCGAGAGGGGATGCGACCCACGGAACGGGAGGGGATCCGATGCGCGATAGCCGGGAGCCACAGACCGAGGGATCTGTGAGCACGCGGTCGCGCTCGGGTCGCAGGCCGGGTATCTGGCGCCGGCCGGGGGCGAGCCTGCTCGCCGTGCTCCTGCCCCTCGTGCTCGTGCTTGCGGCGCTGCTTGCGCCAGTCGGTGAGGCTCACCAGACGAGGGAACGCACGCCTGAAGAAGAAGCGGCCAAAGCTGCGGCCAAACAGGCCGAACGCGAACAGCAGGCCGCCGAAAAGCGGACCCAGCGCGAACAGCAGGCCGGGATCCGCTCCAACGGCAAGCCCATCGGACGCGGGACCTCGCGCGAAAACGGGTCGCTCTCGATCACCTGCACGCAGGTGATCTGGAAATACAAGAGCTTCCCGGACCTGCCGGGGAACACGGTGACCGAGCGGATCACGATCGGCCACGCACCATCCACGGAAAAGACGTTCACCTTCGATGGACCCGAAGGCACCGACGTGGTCCCAATCAACGCACCGCCCGGACCGGGCGCTCACGCCTACCACATCGATGGATGGACCAAATGGCACACCAACGGGGTTCACGGCGGCTTTGACATACCGGTGGTGGTCAAGTGCGCCGCCGATCCCGCGCTCGAAGTGGAAAAGCTCCAGAAGATCGCCGGCGCGAGCGCCACCTACACCAGCTCACCGCTCGGTGGGCAGGTCGGCCAGACGGTCGACTACGAGGTGCTGGCGCGGAACACCGGCAACGTCCCTCTCAGCCTCGGCGCGTTCAGCGACGCCGGCTGCGACGCCGGCACCATCACCGGCGGACCGGGCGGTGAACCGCTCACGCCCGGGGCCACGGCCGCCTATCTCTGCACGCACCTGCTGAACGCGGCCGACGCGACAGCCGGCAGCTATCCGAACACGGTCTCGCTCACGGCCACGCCGCCGCAGGGCGAAGGCTCGCCCGTGTCGCAGACCTCCAACACGGTGCTCGTGGAAGTGACGCAGGCGACCCCGCCGTCCAATTCGCCCGCGAACAACCCCCAGTCCAACACGAGCGGGTCCTCCACCCCCACTCCAAGCTCGGGCACGCTCCCCTTCTCGAGCGCCCAACCGCCGCGCTCGGGCGTGCTGGCGTTCAGCTCCACCACCGTGCCCCGCCTGCAGGGACCGCAGGGCTGCGTGCGGGGCAAGTTCCACGCGAGCGTGAAGTCCGCGGGCGTGGCGAGCGTGAGCTTCTACCTCGACGGCCACAAACTGCGCCGGATGACCGCCCACAGCGCACGCCGGGGCCTGTTGAGCATCACTATCGACCCCACCAGGCTGAATCTCGGCCCGCACCGGCTGCTGGCGCGGATCACGATGGTCAAGTCGCCCACGGCGAGCAGGGCGGTGAGCGCCTCGCGCACCATGACCGTGCTGCGCTGCGCCTCGGCCGCGATCACGCCCAAGTTCACCGGCTGACGTGCCCCCGCAAGCCGCCCTCGCCGGCATGAGGGTACGTCCGCGCTGGGCGATGTCGGCAGCGGGAGCGCTCGCGGCAGCGTTGCTTGCGCTCCTCATCCCGACCGTCCCGGCGCCAGCGCAGGCACAGGGCCGGCTCACGCACCTGTCGAACCTGCACACGCAGACGCGGTGGACCTATCCGAGCTATGAAGCCGTCGTGCGAGGCTCCCCCACCTCGCGCTCGCGCGCGCTTGGGCATTTGCGCTTCCTGACCGACGACGGGCAGGCCGAGATCTACATCGCGCTGGCTGAGCAGACGGCGCCTGGTGCGCAATGGGTCCGGATCGAGATCCCCGGACGGCCCAACGGGCAGCACGGCTGGGTTCCTCGCACGGCGCTGGGAGCGCTGCACACGGTCGATGGCTACCTGCACGTCGACGAGCGCGCCCTGCGCGCGACGCTCTATCGCGCCGGGCACGCGATCTTCAGCGCACCGGTGGGTGTTGGCAAGGCGAGCACGGTCACCCCCACGGGCCGCTTCTACGTGATGGAGAAGCTCGTCACCGTGAACGCGCCTATCTATGGGCCGTATGCGCTCGGCACCAGCGCCTACGCGCCGACGCTCAGCGAATGGCCGGGAGGCGGAGTGGTCGGCATCCACGGCACGGACGAACCGCAGCTGATCCCCGGTCGCCCCTCGCACGGCTGCATCCGCATGCGCAACGCCGACATCGCGCGCCTGTGGCGGCTCGTTGCGGTCGGCACACCGATCGAAATCAGCGACTGAGGCGCTCGGGTAGGCTTAGCCCGAGACCATGGATCTGACCTTCAGCCCCAAGGAGATCGCCTTCCGCGACGAGCTGCGTGCCGGGCTGGCGGATAACCAGCCCGACGCCGAGCCGAGCGACGGCGGCGAGGACGCTCACTACACCTGGCGCCGCGACTGGCAGCGGCGTCTCTACGACGCCGGCTGGGCGGCGCCGGCATGGCCCACGGAGTACGGCGGGCGCGGGGCCTCGCTGACCGAATCGGCGATCTACTTCGAAGAGATCGGCAGGGCCCGCGTGCCGATGGCCGCCAACGTCCTCGGCCTGCTGCTGGGCGGCCCCACGCTGATGGTTTGGGGCACGGACGAGCAGAAGGAGCGCTACCTGCCCCCCATCCTCTCCGCCGAGGAGATCTGGTGCCAGGGCTTCTCCGAGCCCGATGCGGGCTCGGACCTCGCGTCGCTGAAAACGAGGGCGGTGAAGGATGGCGAGGAGTGGGTGGTGACCGGCCAGAAGGTGTGGACGAGCGGCGCGCAGTACTCCAAGTGGTGCATGCTCGTGGCGCGCTCGGACAACGAGGCGGCCAAGCACAAGGGCCTCACGTACTTCCTGATGGACATGGAGCAGGACGCCGTGCAAGTGCGCCCGCTCAGGCAGATAACGGGCGAGGCGGAGTTCAACGAGCTGTTCATCGAGGAGGCGCGGATCCCCGACGCCAACGTGGTGGGCGGCGTGGGCAACGGCTGGAAGGTGGCGCTCACGACGCTGATGAACGAGCGCGCCGGCCTCGGCTTCGCGCTGCAGATCCGCCTGCGCCAGCTGCTCGACGACCTGATCGCCAAGGCGGCCGAGCGCGGCGTGCTCGAGCAGTTCGGCGATGCGTTGGCCGAGCTGCACGTGCGCTGTGAGTCGATCCGCCTGCTCGCCTGGAAGGGCCTCACAGACGTGGAGCGCTACGGCCAGCCCGGACCCGAGGGATCGCTCGTGAAGTGGCTGTGGTCGGACACCAACCAGCGCCTCACCCAGTTGGCCGTGGACATCGTCGGCCCCGAGGCCCTGACCTCCGGGGAGAGCTGGAGCTACGAGCTCCTGCGCGCCCGTGGCAACACGATCGAGGGCGGCACCACCGAGGTCCTGAAGAACATCGTCGCCGAGCGAGTGCTCGGTTTGCCGCGTCTCAAGGTTGCGACATGAGCACTCCGTGCGGGCTTGTTCTTATGGGCTCCGCCCTGACGGGCTCCGCGGGGAGGCGTTCGTAGCTCATGGACTTCGGCCTCACAGACGACCAGCGCGACATCCAGCGCACCGCGCGGGACCTGCTGGGTGAGCGGGCCAAGCCCGAGCGGGTGCGCGCGCACGCGGAGTCGCGGCGGATGGACTCGGAGCTGTGGCGTGAGCTGTGCGAGCTCGGCTGGCCCGGCATCGCGATCGCCGAGGAGCACGGTGGTGGAGGACTTGGATCGATCGAGCTGGGGATCCTCTGCGAGGAGCTCGGCCGCTCGCTGGCGCCGGTCCCCTTCCTCCCGAGCGCGATGGCCGCGGCGGTCATCGAGCACGGCGGATCGTCTGAGCAGTGCGAGCGTTTCCTCCCAGGCCTCGCCTCGGGCGAGACGATCGGCGCGCTGGGATCGGCCGTGGACGGGGTGGCCGACTTCGTGGTCGGAGCCGGCGAGGCGCAGCTGCTGGTGCTCGTCGAAGACGACGGCTCGGCGCGGGTGGTGAGCGCGCAGGAGGCGGATGTGGGTCCCCTGGCCTCGATCGACCCGACTCGCTCGGCGGCGCGGGTGGAGTTGAGCTCGGCCGACGCCGGCGAGGAGCTGGCCGACGGCTGCGTTGGCCTCGGACGTGCGCTCGTGGCCGTCAGCTCAGAGCTCGTCGGGGTCTGCGACAGGGCGCTGGCGATGACCGTGGACTACGTCAAGGAACGCAAGCAGTTCGGCGTGCCGGTGGGCTCCTACCAGGCCGTGTCGCACCGCTGTGCGCAGATGCTCTTGGACACCGAGAAGGCGCGCTCGACGGCGGCGTTTGCCGCCTGGACGGCCGACGCCGATCCGGGGAGCCTGGCTGAGGCGGCGGCGATGGCCAAGGCGGCCGCCTCGGAGGCGGGACGAGAGGTGACAGCGGCGGCGATCCAGATGCACGGCGGGATCGGCTTCACGTGGGAGGCGGATGTGCACTGGCTCTACAAGCGTGCGCAGATAGACGCTGTGCTGCTGGGCGGAGCGGGACGCCACCGTGCACGCCTGGCCTCGATCCTGGCCGACAGGGTCAGCGCCGACGCCACCGCTTGATCTGCCCGCTCGCGGGTAGCCTTCTCCCCATCCGCCAGCGATGAAAGGGGAGCAAATGCCTCGGCCGAACGTCTACGACACCGAGTTCCAGATGGAGCGCGCGGAGATGGGTATCAAGGGCAGCCTCGTCGCTCATGCCGCGGGCGCCCGCGAGCTGGGCGGCACGGTCTACGAGCTGGCCCCCGGCGGCAAGGGGTTCAACCTGCACGCCCATTACGGCAACGAGGAGATGTTCGTGGTGCTCCGCGGCACGCCCACGATGCGTCGCGAGGACGGCGAGGAGCAGCTCTCGCCAGGTGACGTGGTCGTCTGCAGCCGCGGCCGCCAGGGAATGCACGCCCTGACCAACCGCTCGCAAGAGCCGGCGCTGGTGCTCGCGGTCTCTACGGCCAACAGCCCCGACGTGGTGCTCTACCCCGAGAACGACACCGTCGGCGTGGCCACGCGCAACCCGTTTGCGCCGATTCCCGAGGACGGCGACGAGGGCGTGATTGCTCTGTTCCGCAACCAGGACAACATGCGCCAGGCCAAGAGCTGACGCCCCGACGCTCGATGGGCGTAGCGACCGTCTCGCCGGCGCTACGGCCCGACGTCGGCGAGACTTCTGCCGACACCGCCGAGTGAAGCAGGACAAGGAACATCGCGCCAGGCCAATCCAATGACCAGCCGTGTCTCCGCCTCGGATCGACTCAAACGGTCCGCAGTGCTTCGGTGGGCGAGAGGCGGGCGGCACGCAGCGCGGGAACGAGGCCGGCGACGGCGCCGATCAGCAGTGCCGCTCCGAACCCGCCGGCCCAGGCGAGGGTGGGGATGACGATCGTCTCGTTCTTGGTGGAGGCGTAGATCGCGGTCGCCAGCGCGCCCGTGGCGACACCGACCGCGCCGCCGCCGAGCGCGAGCAGGATCGCCTCGGACAGGAATTGGATGCGGATCTGCCCGCGGGTTGCGCCGAGCGCGCGGCGCAACCCAATCTCTGAACGGCGTTCGAGCACGGAGATGACCATGATGTTCGCCACACCGACAGCGCCGACGAGCAGCGCGACGGCGCCGAGGCCGAGGAACAGGCCGTTGAAGGCGCCCTGGGCGTCGGCGCGCGCCGTGAGCGTATCCGAGGGCTGGCTGACGTTGACTTCGTTGGGCGCTTCGGGGTCAGCGGTCGCGGCGAGCACCGACTGAACGGCCGCGACCTGGCTGTTCTCGGCGCGCAGGTAGACCGTGTTGGGGTGTCCGTTGAAGTGGAGGTAGCGTTCGGCGGCCTTGAAACCGACGAGCACCGCGCTTTCGATTTCTGGCGTGAGCAGGGAGGGGCCGAGGATGCCTGAGAGGTAGAACCATTGATTGGCGACCCAGATCCGCTCGCCGGGATAGATGTGATCGACCCCGAGCCGGTGTGCGGCCGCGGAGCCGAGCACCGCCACCGGCTCGGTCGCGGTGGCCCCGTTCAGGTAGCGGCCCTGAATGACCTGGACGTTGAGGGTGTGCAGCAGGCCGAGGCTCGCCGCCTGCACATTGAGAGCGTTGGTATCGACTTCCGGGATCAGCGGGGTGCGGTACACCTTCCCTTCGACCTTCCCTGTCTCCGCTACGTTCTCGACCGGGTTGATACGGCCGATCATCGCCGGCGCGACGAGCGGCAGCTCGGCGGTCTTGCCAGCGAAGCTCTGGCCGTTGGTGACCGTCAGCAGGTTCGTCCCGAGCTTGTCGATCTCTTCGAGCAGACCGGCCTGGCTCGAGGAGGACAGGCCGAGGACCGCGACGATCGCGGCGACCCCGATCGCGATGCCGAGCGCGGAGAGCGCGGCGCGCAGCCGCCTGGTGCGCAGTCCCACGCTCGCTACGCGCGCGAGGTCGGCGACCCGCAGCCGCTGCGGAGCGAGGTCTAGGGCGCCGGTGTGCTCTCGGGTTGGGTCGGTGATGGCGCTCACGGCGCGCTCACGGCGCTTCGTTGACGAGCGCGAACGCGGCGGTCTTGGCGTGTTTGACCGACGCCTTGACGATGTAGCCGCCCTGCTCGTCGCTGGCGGTGAAGAGGGGTGCGACGGCGATTCCGCAAGCGTTGGTCTTGACCTGCACCGTCCGGGAGTGGGAGGTGTGGGAGCGATTGTGATGAGAGCCACGGGTATGGGTGGTGAAGCGTCCGCTCGCACCGTCGACGGGCGCTGAGAACGCGATCTGTGCGTTCGGGACCGGGTTTTTCTCGGCGTCGGTGACTGTCACCGCGAACCGGATCGGGAAGCTGCTTCCCGTGGGGGTGGATTGCGTGGCGCCGACCCCCGCGGTGAGCTTCAGTGGCTTGCCGGCGAGGTTTGAGAGGGCGAAGCTGACCGCTGTAGCCGCGCTGCTACCGGCGCCCGCGGAGGGTTCTTTACCCGAGACCGCGGCGGTCGCGGTAAACAACCCGGCGGTGCTGTTGGCGGTGAGCAGCGGCGAGCTCGCCACACCGTTCGCCCCGGTGCTCGCGGTCGCCTGGGCGCTCCCGCCGATGAAGCTGGCGCTGGCGCTGGCGCTCGTGCCGCAAGCGCTCGCGCTCCCGGTGCCGAGCGTGAACGTGATGGTCGCGCCTGCGACCGGGTTGCCGTTGGCGTCGAGCGCCCTGACTTGCAATGGCTGTGGGTAGCGGCTCGTGACGCTTGCGGATCTGCTCTTCAGCGGGATCGTGGTGATCTTTGCCGGTATGCCCACGGCGGTGTTCGTCAGCGAGAACGACACCGAGCCGTATTGCGAGATGGCGGTGAGGGTGTAGCTGCCCTGGGTGTCGTTGGCGGTGAACGTCGGCGCGGCCACGTTGCCCGAGGCGTCGCTGCCGACGGTCACGGTGTTCGATCCGCTGGTGGAGAACACGCCGCCGGCGCCGGTGGGGGGCGCACTGAACGTGACGGGGACGCCCGCGGCGTTCGTGACCGGGCAGCCGTCGCTGTTGGAGAGCGCGACCTGCAACCCTGCGCCAAAAGCGCTCTGCAGGATCCCCGTCTGTGGTGTGCCCGCGACCAGCGTCAGCTCGTTCGGTGGATTGGACGACGGACAATTCGATGTCCCGGTGGGTGAAGTTCCGGGTTCGGTGGGCGATCCTCCGGTTTCCCCCGAGGCAAACGCCGGGCCACCAACGAGCATGCCGACGGCGGCGCCCAAGCTCGCGGCCAGGATCAGCCCGAGACCCACCCGGCGCACACCACGTCCAAACCACGCAGTACCAGTCATCAAACGTCTGCTCCTGTCTCGACGGGTCTCGAGCTGGGCTCGAGCGTGTCTGTGCCGGCTCCACCGGCCGTGTCGGCCACGATCCGCCCATCGAGTACCTGCACCTGTCTGGGTAGGCGTGCGGCGAGGTCGTGGTCGTGGGTGATCACGAGGATCGTCGCGCCCTGAGCGTTGAGCTCTTCCAGCAGCTCGAGGATCGCTTCACCGGACGCGCTGTCGAGGTTGCCGGTGGGCTCATCGGCGAGCACGATCGCGGGTCGGCCGACCAGGGCACGAGCGATCGCGACGCGCTGGCGCTCACCGCCGGAGAGCTTGCTCGGCCGGAACTGAGCACGATCGGCGAGCCCCACCCGCGCGAGCGTCTCCGCTGCTCGCTGCCGGCGCTCGGCGACGGCGACTCCCGCATACAGCAGTCCTTCGGCGACATTCTCAAGTGCCGTCGAGTGCTCCGCCAGGAAGAACTGCTGAAAGACGAACCCGATGCGCGTGGCACGCAGCGTGGCCAGCTCACGATCGGACAGCCCCGCGGCGTCCAGGCCCGTGATCGACACGACCCCGGCGCTGGGGCGCTCCAGCGTGCCCATCACGTGCAGCAACGTGGTCTTACCCGAGCCCGACGGACCGACGATCGCCACCAGCTCGCCCTCCCCGACCACGAAGCTGACCTCCCGCAGCGCATACACGGGCGGCTCGGCGCCGTAGACCTTGCTGACGCCGCGCAGCTCCAGCACCGCCGGCGCCTCACCCTCGTCCACATATGCGATCGTCGACTGTGCGCTCATGATGTCGCTGGCACCACAACGCGCTGACCCGTGGACAGGCCGTGGCCGCTAACCTGCACGACGCCTTCGGCGTCGTCGAACAGGCCGACGGTGACGGCGACGAGGCGGTGCACGCGCCCTTCGGCGACCTCCACCGCGTAGCCGCCGCCGGCGAGGGCTAGCAGCGCATCGACGGGCACCGCCAGCACGTTTTCGACGCTTTCGGTCGTTATCTCGACGTTCACCGGCGCCTGATCGAGATGCCCGGTCGCCGCAGGGTCGGTGGGGATGGCGTCGACTTCGACGGTGGGGGCGCTTTCTTCTTCACCGGCATGGCCAGAGCTGGACGGCGAGGTGGCGACGCTCGAGACGTAGGTGATCCTCCCCGGTGTGGTCTGGTTGTCCGGGAGCGTGATCGTGACCGTGTCGCCGACCTTCACGCTGCCCTGCTGCGAGGCGTCGAGTGCCATCTTGACCTGCCGCGCAGTCGAGGTGATCGCGAGCACCGGCCCGGGCATGACGTTCGAGCCGACCGTGGGAGTGAGGCTCGTGACGCGCACTGACCCCGGCTCGAACACGACCGACCCCAGCAGCAGCTCGCCTGTCACCGAGGCAGCGTGCGCGGATTGAAGCGCGCGGATCGCCGCTTCCGTGGCGCCGCTGAATTCGTCGCCCGCGAGCCCCCGTCCGTAGCCGAGCGCGGACAGGTTCGCGTTCAGCTCAGCCACGTCCGATCCCGCTGACATTCCCGCCACGAACGCCCGCGTCGAGGCCACTGAGCCATACAGCAACAGCACCGGCTGGCCGCTGATCTCATACAGGCTCTGTCCGCGGCCGATGGTCTGGCCGACCGACGGCAGCTTCGTGAACGTCGAGGTCTGGCCGTACAGCGCGGCCGCGGAGCGTGCCGTGGACAGGCTCGACCGGACGCTCGCGACCTGTTTTTCAGCCGAGGAGACCTGCGAGCGGTCGCCGGTGAGCCTCGCGGCGGCGCTGGTGACGTTCTGCTGCGCCGAGGACACCGTCTGCACGTCGCTCGAGCACGACCCCGAGCCTGATCCGCTCGGGGAGGAGGCGCCAGGCGAGCTTTCGCCGTTTGACGGGGAGCCCGCAGCCGCCGCTTCGGCGGCGTTATCGCCCGCGCAGTCGACCTGCTCCTTGGCCCGCGCCGCCTGAAGTGTCGCCTGATGGCCTGCGAGCGTCTGTGTGTCGCTCGCCAGTGTCGTCCTGGCAGTGGCCAGCTGTTCCTCGGCTCTGGTGACCTGCTGGCTGACCTGTTCGACGGCAGAGGGGGCGGTCCCGGACGGCACGCGGATGCTCGAGGAGCCCCCGTAGCCGAGCGTGCCGCTCACCTGCGTCTGCTGGGACAGCGACTGGCGCTTCACGGACACCAGCGTGGTCGCGGTGGCGTTGTCAGCGACACCGCCAGTGGATTTCCCGGAGCCGGCGAACGGGTCTGTCGCGATCAGCACCACGACCACCACGACCAGCGCCAGTCCCACGACCGCGAGCACCCTGCGACGGGCGCGACCGGCGGGCGGGGCGATCCGCGATCGCTCGCCAGAGCCGCCGAGGCTCGCCTCCTCCGCCCCCTGGATGGGCGGCCCGGCCACAGACTCCGCCTCACCAGACATGGGGTCGCTCATCGGCTGCTTGTACGACATCGACGGTTTCGGGAAGGTATCGCCGCTCTCACGAGCGAGTCCACGCGTATAGCTCGTCGACCACGGCGCTCACGGGGCTACCGCCACGGCCCCGGATTGGCCACCGGGCCCTCCGGGACCGGGCCCCCCCTTCGGGCCGCCCATGATCGAGAAGCACGCTTTCTGCGCGGCCTGGAACTGAGGAGAGTTGGGATCGAGACCGCCCGGGCCGCTCTTCTTGCTACCGAGGCGTATCGAGGCCCCACCTCCGCCACTGTGAAATTCCGGATCGGGGAAGTTCGGGACTCCGTGGCTGCGCATGCATGCAGAGAACTTCAGCGCTTTTTCCTGCAACTTGGCCTGTTCCGCGGCGCTCGGGGGCTTCCCTTCGTTTGGCGCAAGCTTCGCACAGACTTTCTGCGCGGCCTGGAAGTGCGCCGAGTTCGGGTTGGGGCCGCTGAGGTGACCATTGCGGTCGCTGCCGCGGACGAGCAGCTTGCCTTCGGTCGGTTCGGGAAATTCGGGCACCCCATGCGTGCGCATGCAATGCGAGTAGGCGACCATCTTCTGCTGAACGCTCGCGCGGCTTTCCGAGGAGGAGGAGCTACCACCGCCACTCGTTTCTGAGCTGGAGGATGTGCTGGAGGAGAGGTGCGCGACACCCGGACTCGAGGAGGAGCTGCCGCAGCCGGCGAGGAGCAGGGCGGCGGTCGCAATCACGACCACGCTGAGGTTGAGTCTCGTCATGTGCTGGTCTCCTTCACCTTCAGGTGGTAGGTGCCCGCCGTCCCGGAGAGATGGCAGTCTTCATGCCCCGTGCGCTCGGCGTCGAGACGGTGCAGGACGGGGCTTCTTCGCTCCTCAGCGCCACATCGACATCATGTGGGAAGCAGCCTGAGAATTGGCTGAGAGGGGGCGAGGAACTTCCTAAGCAAACGGGCCGTCCATCGGGTCATCCTTTTGACTTGCTGTAGGGGAGTCCCGCGGGGATCAGCTTCGTGCAGGTCTGACGGGCCTGTGTGAACGGCGTTGACTGGGTGTCGATCTTGTTGATTCCCGGGAACGCCACTCGACCACCCGAGAAGGTGGGGTCGGGGAAGTTCCTGATGCCGTGTGAGCGCATGCAGGCCGCCGCATCGAGGTAGTCCTGCTGCTGTTGTGGGTCGACGGGATGGGCCGCCTGCCCACTCAGCGAGCCACCTGCGGGAAGCAGGTGCGCGCAGGCATTCCCGGCCGCCGTGGATCTGGAGTTGCCGGCTTGCGCGAGCGCTGCGATCACCTGCGCCTTGCCGATCCCGTTGACGCCGGGGTCGGGGAAGTCCGGCACGCCGTGTGCGCGCATGCACGAGGAATACGCCAGGAGTCCCGATGCTGTCGTCGCGGTGGCAACCGAGGCGCCTGCGGCCGTGGTGTTCGCTGCGGTCGCGGCAACGCGCGGCATTGGTGAGCCGCCGCCGCAGCCCACGACGGCGACGCCGCCGACAGCGAGTACTCCAACCGTCACCAAGGCGGCGAGGTGCGGTCGAAGACGCTGCCTTGACTCTGGAGAGGTTTCTTCGGTGGTGTCGTGCATAACGTGCTCCGGGTTCGATGGGATGCGGGTTACGGGTGGTCGGGATGCTCAGCCGCCGCGGCGCTGGGCGAGCAGGATGGTTACGGCGATCAGCAGCGACGACAGCGCGAATAGCCAGCCGCCCTCGATCCACTGGAACGACCAGAACCGGCCGGCGGGCTGGTAGCTCCTCCGCAGCGTGTAGCCGTGCTGGACGAGGTACTGCCATGAGCCAAGGGCTTTCGGGACCCCGCCCTTGCCGGCGAGCGCAGGTGGCGCGCCTTGGAGGACCCGGCTGACCACGGACTCGCCGACCGCCCGCCCATCCTTCGTGAGCCACTGCTGGTTGGTGATCCATGCGGAACCGGGCAGCGTCAGTTTGGTGGTGATCACCTGCGTCTGGTAGTGGCGGCGCAGGTACAGAGTGGTCACGAGGGCGAGTCCGGCGTAGGCGGCAAGCGCGGCCCCGATCGCGGGGACGACCCGGCGGATGAGCATTCCTGCCAGAGCACCGATCGCGAAAGCGGCGAGCGTCCAAGCGGGAAACGCGACCCCGCGCAGATCGAATAGGCGGCCGGCGAGCGGCGACATCTCCACAAGCGAGTGCGCCCCGTTGCTCGTGGTGAAGTACGGCCGGTAGTACCAGGAGAGCAGCACGCTGAGCGCCCCCGCGGCCGCGGCCAAGACGAGGGCGAGGCCGACCAGCTTGGCGAGCGTCCAGCGTGAGCGCCCGAAGCCCTGGGTCCACGCGAAGCGGAAGGTGCCGGTCTCGAGCTCACGAGCCAGCACCGGCGCCCCGACGAACGTCCCGATCAGCGCGGGCACCGCCTGCATCGCGTACCCATGCGCCATGAAGTTGTCCATGCCGTTGAACCGGCCCGAGAGCTGTTCGCAGGCGATCGAACTCGCTGGGTGGCAGGCGGCAGCGAGGGCGTAGGCATGGTGCAGCGGCGGCCCGGCGATCCACGCGTAAGCCGCCACCGCGCCCAGTAGCGCTGCGACTCCGCCCAGGGCGAAGCGGTGCTGGCGCCAGATGACCCACGCGATTCGCCGCCACGGGATCGGTCGCGCGCTGCTGTCCACATCCGGACGGGCGGGCACGGTCAGCGTGTTCATCTCCTCAGCTCCGAGTGCTCGAAGGAGTGGTTGCGGGCGGGGCCGGGCAGCATCGCGGCACCGGGCTCGCGCAGGTATGCGAGGGTGAGCTCTTCCAGACCGACCGGATGGGCCTCCCAACCGGGTGGGACCGGGTCTCGCGTGATGGCGCGTACCAGGACGTGGGCCTGTGCCTCGGCCCGCCGGACATGAACCACGGGCCAATCGGGGAGCTCGCCGACCTCAGCGGACGGGCCGCTCAGCATGCGGTGGCCGGCGAGTAGGTCGTCAACTTCGCCCGTAACCTGCACGCGGCCTCGAGACAGGAGGATCAGGTAGTCGGCCACCCGCTCGAGCTCGGCCAGCGCGTGCGAAGAGAGCAGCACCGAGATGCCCTCCTCGGCCGCTGCCGCAAGCACCGTGGCCATGAAGTCGTGCCGTGCCAGTGGGTCGAGCATCGCCACCGGCTCATCCAGCACGAGCAGCCGCGGCCGCCTGGCGAGGGCAAGCGTCAACGCAAGCTGCGCCTGCTGGCCACCGGACAGCCTGCCCGCCCTGCGCCGCAGCGGGATGCCCAGCTCAGCGAGCCGAGCCTCGGCGCCTGCCTGATCGAAGCGTCGGTTCAGGTTGCGGGTCAGGTGCAGCATGTCCCCGACGGACAGGTTCCTGTACAGCGGCATATCCTGGGCGACGAACGCGATTTCGTCCAGCGCGGCCGGCGATCCGGGGGGCCGGCCGCCGAGCACGGAGATGCGACCCGCAGAAGGCGCCGCGAGACCGACGGTCAGGTTCAGCAGCGTGCTCTTCCCGGCCCCGTTGGGCCCGACCAGCGCGGCCACGTGACCGGCAGGGATCGCCAGCGAGCACTCGCGCAGCGCCCAGGTGCCGCCGTATCGCTTGCCCAGGCCGCTCGCCTCCAGGACGTTCACGCGACCCCCTTCCGCTCCTGGCTCGCCCCGTCGCGACGATCGCCGGAGCGGCTCGGCCGATCACGAAAATCCCGCAGCGCGCTCGCGAACAGCGCGGCGATGCCGTCCTCGTCCAGTCCCGCCGCGTCAGCCGTGGAGACCCAGCCGAGCAACGAGCGGCGTAGCACCGTCAGCTCGGGCAGCGTGATCTGGTCGAGTGTCGCCTCGATGAACGTGCCCTGACCCGGTCGCCCCACGGTCAGGCCCTTGTTCTCCAGCTCGCGGTATGCCTTGAGCACCGTGTTCGGGTTGATCGCCAACAAGGCCACGACGTCCCTCACCTTCGGCAGCTGGTCACCCGGCTTCAGGTACCCCAGCCGCAGCGCGTGCTCAACCTGATGCACCAGTTGCAAGTACGTAGGGACACCCGACCGGGAATCTAGCCGGAAGGCGATCGCAGGCCCGGGTGAGCTGGCCGTCCCGCTGATCCCTTTATCTACTGTCATAAGACAAGATTACAGGAAGGCTGGCCTCGGGTGAGCCGCCGCGAGCGGCGGCTCGGGGGAAGGGGACATCGTCGACGCTTCTATCAGTGGTTGTGCAGCGGGAAGGCGCACGCGGCGGCCGCCCGCGTGAACACCGGTGACTGCGTGTCGATCGTGTGTGGGAACACAAGGATCACCCCTTCGATGTCGCTCACCTCGCCACCGCCGACGGGTAGGTTGGACTTGGGCGGGACCGAGATCGTGGGGTCGGGGAAGTTCGGCACGCCGTGGGAGCGCATGCACTGCGCGACCGTCAGGTAATGCGCCAGCGTCTGTGCGGAGGGGGGTGGTCCTGAGCCAGGGGGGCCGCCCTTGGGTGAGAGCTTGCCGCAGGCCTTCTGCGCCGCCTGGAACCTGGGCGACGAGGGATCGACTCCACGGCGCAGACGGACCTCCCCGCCAGACGGGTCTGGGAAGTTGGGCACGCCGTTAGAGCGCATGCACTTGGCGAAGGCGAGCACAGCGGCTTCTGGCGAGCTCGAGCCTGGGCTGGCCGCGTCGTCCCCGGTCGTGGTGCTCGACCCTGTGTTGAAGCCGAGGTGTGCGACGCCCCCATTCGAGGAGGAGTCACCGCCGCAGCCCGCGAGGAGCAGGGCTGCGCTTGTAATTAGGGCCACGCTGAGGTTCACGCCTGTTGGCGACACACCGACATCATGCGGGGCGCAACCTGAGAATCGGCTGAGAGAAGGCGAGGAACTTCCTAAGCCACGTCGGACATCGTGGGAGCGTCAGACGCGGATGCGGCGAGCTCGGCGTCGGTCATCTGAAGTGGCGGAAGCTCGAGCGTGAGGCGGGCCCCCCCATCGGGGTCGTTGGCGGCATGCACCACTCCACCGTGAGCCTCGGCCATCTGCCTGACGATCGCCAGCCCGAGCCCCGACCCGGGCCGCGCCCGCGCCGTAGGGGACCTGTAGAAGCGGTCGAACACGCGGGGCAGGTCCTCCACGGCGATCCCGGGGCCGTGGTCGCGCACCTCCAGGACACCGGCACGCACGCGCACTTCGACGGGGCCTCCCGCCGGCGCACCCTCGCGGGCACAGGCGGGCTGGTTCCATTTGCAGGCGTTGTCGAGCAGGTTCGCGATCGCTCGCTCCAGCCGCGCGGGCGCAGCGCGCACCAAACAGGGTTCGGCGTCGAGGACGATGCGACACTCCGGTGCGTGCAGCCGCGCGCGTTCGAGCGCCCCGGTGGTGGCCAGATCCAGGCGCACGTCCTCGACCTCGATCTCCTCGACCTCCGTCTTTGACAGATCGACCAGATCGCCGACCAGCACCGTCAGCTCCCGCAGCTGCGCTCGCGCGGCGGCCAGGACCCGCGCCCGCTCGCGCACGGGCAGCTCCTCGCCAATTGCAAGCGCGTCGAGGTTGGCCTGCACGCTCGTCAACGGCGTGCGCAACTCATGCGAGGCGTCGGAGACGAGCTGGCGCTGAGCCAGCCGGGAGCGCTCGAGCGCCGCGAGCATCGTGTTGAAGCTGTCCGCCAGTCGCCCGAGGTCATCGTCGCTGCCCGCCTGGATGCGGTGGCGGAGATCCTGTGTGCGCGCAACCCGCTCAGCGGCGCCCGTGAGGCGTCGCACGGGGATCAGCGCCGTGCGTGAGACGAGCAGCCCGAGCGCCGCCGCGAGCGCAATCCCGCCCAGGCACACGAGCGCGAGCACCAGCTTCAGGTTCGTGAGTGTGCTGTCCACATCGGTCAACGGCAGTGCCACCTGCCACACCCCTCCTACTTCAGGAGCTCGCTCGGTGAGCACGCGCACGTGTGTTCCGGCGATAGCCTCATCGCTGAAGAACGCCTTACTGCGGCCCGCGGCCACCGCACGGGTGGCGGCCGTAACCGGAAGCAGGGAGCCCTTGCCTTCAGAGTGAACCAGCTGCCCGTTTGACTGGAACAGCTGGACGTAGCCCATAGCGCCGCCGAGCCTCGGTGCCGGAAGCACGAGCTTATTGAGCGGGCCGAGCAGATGCAGCGCCTTCGGCCGTATCTTCCGGGTGGAACCGCTCGGCGGGGAGCTGCCGCTGCCTTCGATCGAGACCACTTCCCCGTGGACGCCTTGGGCGCCGCTCGCCTCCGAGAGGCTTTCCTCGCTGTGCGATGAGGAACTCCCGCCAGAGCTGAGCCTTCCCGCGGCCGACCCGCCGTAGCCGAGCTGCGCCGCCGCCCCGGGCGCCAGCCTTCCTTCGCGCTTCAGCTTCGCCAGCTCGCCCGGCTTCAGGCTCACCGTCCTGATCTGAACGGACTGTGGCAGGCCGGGAGTCAGCTTCTGGCGCAGGCTCGCGTCGATCTGCCCGCGCAGCTCGTTGCCGGTCACGACGTACACCACGACCGACGCGATTACGATCGCCGCTGCTACCGCCCCGGCTGCAAGCAGCACCATGCGCCGACGAAAGCTCATCTCACGATGACCTCAGCACGTAGCCGACTCCCCGGACCGTGTGCACCACGCGCGGCTCACCCCCGGCCTCGGTCTTGCGCCGCAGATAGCCGACATACACCTCCAGCGAGTTCGATGCCGGCCCGAAGTCATAGCCCCACACGCACTCGAAGATCTTCGAGCGCGAGAGCACCTGGCGAGGATGGCGCATGAGCAACTCGAGCAGCAGGAACTCGGTGCGCGTCAGCTCGAGCGCACGCCTGCCGCGGCGCGCCTCGTGCGCGAGCGGATCGACCTCCAAGTCCTCGAAGCACATGGTCTCCTCGTGGCCCTCCCAGCCGGTGCGGCGCAGCAGCGCGCGGAGCCTGGCGATGAGCTCCTCTGAGGCAAACGGCTTGACCAGATAGTCGTCGGCGCCGGCCTCCAGGCCCGCAACTCGCTCTGACACCTCAGCGCGGGCGGTCAGCATCAGCACCGGCGTGCGATCGCCGATCGCGCGCATCCGCCTGCAAACCTCCAAACCATCCAGGCCGGGCATCAGCACATCGAGGATCACCGCATCCGGCCGGTCCACCGCCAAGATGCGGATCGCCTCACCGCCGTCAGCGGCGCTCGCTACCCCAAATCCGTTGAGGTCGAGCACGAGTCCGAGCGCCTGGCGAACGGAGGGATCGTCATCGACCACCAACAGACGCATGAGCCGATGCTGACAGACGAACCTGAAAGAAAGCTGAGGAGCTCTATGTCATGGCGCTGGTTGGGGCGCCGCTTCCTGCGCGTGGCCCGAGCCGCCGTGCACGCCACCCGGGATCAGCGATTCGCAGTCGTGCACCGCCGCCTTGAACACCGGCGAGCTCTCGTTGAGGTTTTGGTGTTCGATGTGCACGCCTCCGCCGGAGAACGTCGGGTCGGGGAAGTTCGGGACGCCGTGCGAGCGGATGCACGCCGCCGCCTTTAGGTACTGCTCCTGCTGCGCGGGCGTCAGCGGAGCCTGGCTGCCGGGTCCGCCGCCGGGCAAGAGCTTGCGGCAGGCTGCCTGGGCGGACTTGAACTTGGGGTTGTGTCCGAGGCTCGCTGGGACGGCCACCTTTATGCTGACCGAGTTGCCGTGTTCGCTGACCTGCGGCTCGGGGAAGTTCGGGACCCCGTGCTGGTGGATGCAGGCGGTGTACGCGACCGCCTGGCTGGCGGGGGACGCTTCGTGACCTTCGCTTGCGCCAGCGGCGCTCGTCGAGGAGTGTGAGCTCGACGTGTGCGACCCCAGGCTCGCCACGCCCCCTTTCGGTGACCCGCCCCCGCAGCCGGCGACTAGGGCGCCCGCGATCAGGAGCGCCGCGGCGGCGCAGGCCGCTCGCCTCAGATGGCCTGTCGCTCTGCCTCGCTCGTCGATGGGTGCGGTGTCGCCTCGCATGTCGTCTCCTTCTCAAGCTGGTCGGGTCGTGCGCTGGGCTGCTTGTACGACATGGAGGGTTTCGGGAACGTATCGCCGAGAACGCCGGGGGACGAAACCGTGCTGAAACCACGCCGAAGTACCTTGAAGAGCACATGCGGGTGCTAGTGATCGAGGACGACGAGGAGATGGCCGAGGCGGTCGCGTTCGGGCTACGTCAGAACGGCATGGCCGTGGATGTCGCGCTGGACGGCCCGGCCGGGCTAGCTCGTGCGCGCGTCAACGACTACGAGGTGATCGTGCTCGACCGCGACCTGCCGGGGATGCACGGCGACGAGCTGTGCGGGAAGCTCATGCAGGACGAATGTCGCAGCCGCGTGCTGATGCTAACCGCCGCAGGGATGGTCGAGGACCTGGTCGACGGGCTCGCCTTGGGCGCCGACGACTACCTGGCCAAGCCGTTTGACTTCCCGGTGCTCGTGGCGCGTATCGGCGCCTTGGCGAGGCGGGCCCAACCCGCGATCCCGCCGCTGCTGCGCCACGCCGACCTGGTGCTCGATTCAGCACAGCATCGTGTGTCGCGGGGAGGCAGGGAGATCGAGCTAGCGCCGAAGGAGTTCGGCGTGCTGGAGCTGCTGCTCGCGTCGCAAGGACGCTGCGTGTCGGCCGAGGAGCTCTTGGCGCGGGTGTGGGACGAGGCGGCCGACCCGTTCACGAACGCCGTCAAGATCACCGTCAGCCGCCTACGCTCAAAGCTCGGAGAGCCGCAGCTGATCGAGACGGTCGCCAAGGCCGGCTACCGGATCTGAGTGACCGCCGTGGGTCTCGGACTGCGACTTACCCGAATAGCGCAGCGCCTGCCTCTGCCGCGGCGCACGATTCGCCTGCGCCTCGCGCTGCTCTACGGTGGTCTGTTCTTCATCTCGGGCGCCGTGCTGCTGGCGATCACGTTCACCGCCGTCTCGCGCACTCACGGCGTGTATTCGCAGGCGGTCCCAGCGCCATTTGTTCAATCCGAATCGCGCGCGGCGCCGTCTGGCACCCCCACTCCCGGGCTCGCCGGACCTCACGAAAAGGGGGTCGAACGAACTCTGCAAGCTTCACCGTCACCCGGCCCAGGAGTCGCGGTGCGGGTGTTCGATCCCGGCCAGCACGGCGCGGACGTGCGTGTGCTCGCGGTCGTGTCGCTGATCGCGCTGGCGGTGATGGCCGCCATTTCGATGGGGCTCGGGTGGCTGGTCGCGGGACGGGTGCTGCGCCCGCTACGCACGATCACGAGCGCGGCGCGCGAGATCTCGTCCACGGACCTGCACCGGCGGATCGCGCTCACCGGCCCTGAGGACGAGTTCAAGGAGCTGGGGAACACATTCGACGGGCTGCTCGGGCGGCTCGAGGCGTCCTTCCAGGCGCAGCGCCAGTTCGTCGCGAACGCCTCTCACGAGCTTCGTACACCGCTCGCGCGGCTGAAGACGTTGGCGCAGGTGGCACTCGCGGACCCCGACGCCAGCGTCGACTCGCTGCGCGCCGCCCACGAGCGCGTGCTCGCCGCCGAGCAGCAGCTGGAGGAGATCATCGAGGCGCTGCTCGGCCTGGCCAGCGGCGAGCGCCGCCTGGGTCGCCGCGAGCCGGTTGACCTCGCGACACTGATCGGCGGCGTGCTCGCCGCCCGCCGTGCAGAGATCGAGCGTCGCGGGCTGCAGCTGCACGCCACGCTCGAGCCCGCCCTCACCGAGGGCAGCCCCCAACTCCTCGAGCGCCTGGCCGCGAACCTCATCGACAACGCGGTCCGCCACAGCACCGCCGCCGGACGCATCGACGTGACCACCGCCACCAGCGCGGAAGCAGCAGTGCTGTCTGTATCCAACGACGGCCCCGTGGTCCCCGAACAGGAGCTGGAGCGCCTGAGCGCACCCTTCCAGCGGCTCGGCGTCGCCCGCACCAGCCACAGCGACGGGCACGGTCTCGGCCTCTCGATCGTCCACGCCATCGCCACCGCCCACAATGCTCAGCTCAGTATCCGCGCGCGACCAGAGGGGGGCCTCGACGTGGAGATGCGACTTCCTGGCACCGGGCTCGAGTCGAGGTAGCAACCTCATACCCAGTCGCGTTGGAGACGGAGGACGAGAGGCGTGTCAGGACGGCGGCCTCGCGGATCAGTCGTTCCCAATCGTCGCTGTCTCCGCGATCCAGGCAGAAAGGTCCCCACAACCATCGCCGTCGTCCTCGGGGGCGCAAGCGATCGTGGCCCGGTCGCCCGGCACGCGCTAGACGCGCTACGCACCCACCCATCGGCGTTCGTCCGAGCCATGGCCGCCCGAGCGCTGGCATAGCAGCGCATGGCGCCCTCATTCAGCACGACGAAGCAGCCATCCGGCCTGCAAACGTTCTGCAAACGGTTTGGGCGCCGCTGCAAACGTCCGCAAACGCCCGACCGTCGAAACCACGCGAAACCGAGCGAAACGACCACGCGATCCCACGTGTCTACGGGGCTTCTTGCCCATGTTCGCTGGGTTTCGCGGAACATGAACCTATCGGGGAGACAGGTGCAGGTTGGCTTTCCTAAGCCGTTTTCGGGGCTTCTGCGGTCCGTTTGCGGTCTCGATCCCGCCCCGTTGCACCCGCTGCGCCGGTGGCCCCAGCAGGCTTCCGTCCGAGACGTGGCCGATGATAATGAGTTCTAGACATAAAGGAACACCTGTGCCGCACACCGCCACTACCGCAAAGACGCTCGACACCCCAACCGAGGAGCTTGTCGCTCTTGCGGTGCTCCTCCTGCGGCGTGGGGCTGGGTCACAAAGCGAACTCGCCCGCGATATGCACGCGGTCGGTTTCAGCACGACACGCATAGCGACCCTGCTGGCCACGACGCCGAACACAATTAATCAGGCGATCCAGAAGGCGAAGCGCGCGAAGAGCCCAAAGGCGAAAGGAACACATGGCTGATTCGATCGATCTCGAGATCGCACTCGTCGCGTTGCTGCGCCTCGCTGTCAGTGAGCGCGAAGAGCGCGAGGACCAAGGACTGGCGAAGCGCAAGACAGAGGTGCTGCTCGCCGAGACCGGTATGAGCCAGAGCCAGATCGCCACGGTCACGGGGAAGAGCCCGGACGCGGTCCGCAAGACGATCGCTAGGGCGACTGCCGGCAAGTAACCTGAAGGCTAGGCGTTGCGTTGCGCAGGACCTGTACCTGCTGATCGCAGGCAAACAGACCGGAAACTTATCAACTATCCATGTACCGCTAGCCCCCTCATCGTGGGGCTAGCGCAACGTGGAGCCTGCAATAACCCCGTATATCTACCAATATACGGGGTTATTGGCGGCCGCTACTGAAGGCTGACGGTTACGCCTGGGCCGCGCAGTGCTACTCTGAAGAACATGGCAGCTAAGGAACCGAAACCAGTAGCCCCCGGCCCCGACCGGATCGCACACGCGACCTTCGCACTGCTCGCCGCGGACCGAGACGAGCGCGCCAATGCCGCCGATACACGCAACTCCGAGACGGTGCTCGCAGCCGCCGGCTTCACGGTTGGCGAGGTCCACGGGCTCATCGGCGGCAACCGAAAGACGATCGAAAGCCGCATGCGGCGGGCTAAGTAACAGATGGCCACCAAACTCAACACGAACGAGATGAGTGCAGACGAGGAGATCATCCGCCTCCTTGCGACGATAGTCAGACAGAACACTGGCAACCAAACCGAAGCGATCCTGGAACTCGAGAAGAGCGGCTTCAAGCCCACGCGCATCGGTGAGCTGCTTGGCACGACGGCAGACACCGCCAAAACCGCCGTCAAACGCGCGCGTAAACCCAAGCCCAAATCGACGCGAAAGCCCCACAGATAGATGGCTACTAGCGAGAACACCGAAACACTCCTGAAGGCGATTCTCACGCTCATGATCGACCAGCGCGACGCGCGACCCGGCCCGGACCCCGCCCGCCGGACAGAGTTGCTGCTCGCCGACGCTGGCCTGGCCCCGAGCGAGATTGCCGAGCTGACCGGAAAGCAGGCCTCCGCTGTTCGCATGACGCTCAGCCGTGCTCGCCGAGCCCCTAAGAAGCGCAGCGATGCCTGAGGCACCCGACCCCTTCCGCGGCTGTCGAAACTGCTGGCACAGGGCGCCTAGAATCCACAGCTCTGGGGCACTATCCGGACGTAGTCGAACTGGTTTCGTCTGATGCCGTCTGTCGAGGAGCTTCTGATCCGATTGGTCCAGATTGCGGAGGACCAGTTGCGCTGGCAGCGTGTCGCCGTGCTCCCCGACCGCCGACGGACGGTCGATCGGGTGCTCGACTCAACCAAGCTCAGACGGGCCTACGAGGGGTGCGACGGCAATACACCAAGCGGTGACATCGCGAAGGCTGCTGGGATGTCGGCTGCGACGTTCTCGGAACGGGCTAAGCGATGGCGCGAGCTTGGAATCGCGTACGAAGACCACGGTAAACGCGTGAACCATCTCCTGAGCCTGGCAGCGCTCGGCCTTCCAATCGACATCGATGACAAGCCGCCGCACTGATGGCGACCGACGATGAAATCCAAAACGCGCTGCTCGCTATCTACTCGCGCTTGGACGTGATCGAGGGCAAGGTCACGGTTATCGCGCGCGCCGACCGGGAGAAACTCCTCGACGAGCTTGAAAAGGTCGTCAAGAAGGATCCGATCATCGGCCGCATCTACCTCGCCCTCGACGGTCGGAAGAACCAAGACGACATCGTCGCGGACTTGAGCAGTAGCAAGCCCGCCGTCTCCAGATGGCTCGCGAAGATGTCACGCGAGCACGGCGTGGTAGAAGCGGCAAAGGGGCAGCGAGGGAGCAACGTGTATCGACACAACCCGCAGATGGAGGAGGTGCTCCACCTCAGCGCCAAAGTCGAGAAATGGCTCCGCGAGATCGACAAGGGGGAAGCGCCCAGGGCGCGCAGCGCTTGATGACTCCCGCAACTCGAAGCGAGATGCAGCGTCTCCTGGCAACCGAGTTCGAACGGCACGGCTGGACATACGATCTCAATACCGTCCCCGCAATACTCGACGAGGTCGAGCGAACGGGCACGGTAGAACCTCACCGACTGGCCGCCAACGTTCCTACCGAGTACATCGAGCGCGTACAGGCGACGCGTGCTGACCTTGTCGACGCCATCACATCCGCGATCGGTGGTCGTGCACTCGCGACCGAGACTCGGAACACGCTCACCATCCACGACAACAGATACTCGATCAAATTTGACGCGGGGGCTCACATCAGCGGCAGCACGCTCAACACCGGCTCACAGATATCGATCCAAGGTGACTCGCCCAGCGAGGATATTCTTGATGCGATTGCCACACTGGTAAGCGCAGGACTTGGTGGCGAGTGGAACGTCGAGGCAGCGGACGATCTCGCGGAGATGGTCGCCGGTCGGGCGGATATCACTCCTGAGGAAATTCAGCGCCGGACGCTCGCTGCGGCAGCTGGGGCCGACGCGAGCCAAGTAAAGGAACTCCTGAGAGAAATTGCGTCGGGCACGATCAGCGGTGTACTCGGCACTTGGATAGTTGCCGCGCTGGGTAGCTTGACGTAGCAGCGACAGCGTGGGCGGCCGCGATTTCAGTCGCCTAGTAGGTGTAGCGCTCCCGTCGTCTGTCGTCGGGAGCGCCTTGAGGCTTCCGCATTGAGTGCTGAAGGCATCAGTGTTGTGACCGTCGGCGGATAGCGATCGGTGCGTGGTCGCGTGCCCATGCCCCGAGGAGCGGGTCACTCACAGCCCACCGCTGTTTCTCTGGTGAGAAGACTTGGCCGCGGGCGCGCATTCGAGTAATCGCGTCGTTGATGCTCTTGGGATTGAGGCGGAGTTCGTAAGGACCGACTCCGCGGGCGATCGCGCACACGACCGTGGGGGCTGCGCGATGCACGCTGCCGAGAAGTCGAAATTGCTGCGCGGTGGATGGTTCGGTGATATCTCTTAGCGCTCGCCATGCAGCGAGTGCCCGGTCGCGAGGCTCCCCCGGGTGTCCGCCGGCTGAGTCGACTGTCCGCCACACGTAGGCCGGAGCGCCAGCAGCAAGCTCGGCCGCGGCGCCGATCACGCCGGCAGGAGCTTTGGCCCATGCGCGCCCGATCGCCAAGTCGTCGACGAACCTATGAGGCTTGGGTCGCCGAACTTGGAGGATGCTGCCGGCGCGATACAACTGGTGCCCTCGATCGTGGAGCGAGGAGGCGACCTGACCGTCAACTCGACCGACCAGGAGCTGCTGCACCGAGCCGGCCCGTTGGTGGTCGGCACGAAGCGTTCCGAGCACATCGCGTGCAGCCGGCCGGCTGAGACGCTCGAGCAGGTCATCGAGGTGGTCGATTGCCAGAAGTCCCCGCTGCTCGCAGAGCTCGCCAACAAGTTCCAGAGCATGACGGAGCTGCTCGCCGGCCGCCCCTGTGCCGGTGCGCAGTCGCTCAAGGTCGATCCCTCGCACCGACAGACGCCGCGACAGTTGTAGCCCCTCCGGGTCCCCGAGGGTCGTGCCATTCCACCAGCTCGCCGCCCTAGGTGCGAGTTGCGTCACCGCGGCAGTTGCGATCGCCTTAGCGAGATCCAGAACCTCGCCCGCTGTGCGGGCGTCGACTGGGACGACCGGTCGATCAAGGTCGCCGAGCGCGGTCGCTATGAGAGCGCTGGTCCCGCTCAGAGGGTCGCTCTCTATGACCAGAAGATCTGGATGCTCCGCGAGGCTGATTGCGAGCTCTTGATGCTCACTCATCAGGCCGATTAGCCAGCGAGCCGGCGGCTGTGCCAACACGTTAGTCGTCTTCCTCGAGACGGACACGCGCCTCCTCCAATCCAGTGCCCAATACAAAATCGTCGATCGCGTTGCTCTGCACGCGACGGGCGTTCTGACCGACGAGGAGGCAGCCGACCATTGTGTCGTAAGGGCGTTCCTCGCCAAACTCGAGGATGCGCTCAAGGCGGTGCTCAGAAATCGATAGGCCGGCGCGCCCGAAGCGGTCGCGGAGCGGGGCCCGCCATTGATCGGCCGGGATCGTCGGGGCGAGCGCGAGACGCTGGCCGAGACGCGCCAGACTGTATGGCGCGCCCATAAGTCGCTCGATTGTTCGCTCGTTACTGCCGTCCACGAGCAATACCACGTCAGAATTGCCCGCATAAACATCTCCGAGATCGCGGATGAGTCCGACGCCGTCGGAGTAATCCACCGCCCGTTGCAACTCATCGAGGAAGAGAGCAACCTTGCACTCGTGCTGACGGGCGATCGCAAGCGGAAGCTCCAGGACCGTCCGACGTGTCGCGTCGGGAATGGCCGCTCCGAACGCAGACAGGTCGAGCGGGATCCCCTGCTGCGTCAGGAGGCTCTCAACTGCGGGGACGGCCGCCTTGAGGAGTCCCTGCGAGATCCTCTTCAGGTCAAGCCGAGCCGCGCGATCGATCACGAGCTGACACACACCTTCGGCGCTGCTCTGCTCGGGCACCTCAACTTCCATGACTAGAAAATCGTGATCGTCGCGTAGGGCAGCACATGCTGCACCGCATACGCTCGTCTTGCCCGCGCGACGTGGGCCGCTCAACACGAAGTGCGAGAACTCCCGCAAACGCTCCACGAGGTCGGCGACATCACCCTCCCTGCCAATCATCTGCCCCGGTGCGACCCGACCACCTGCCGGAAACAGGTGTCCGAGCGTCTCGGGGCTCTGATCTACCATAGATGCCAGCTTACCAAATAGAAAGTCGTAGCTTTCTAATGAGAAAGTCGCCTTCCTGGGCTATTTCACGAAGCACTCGGCCACGAATCCGTCCAAGTCTTCCGTTGCGCTCGCGCCAAGCGATGCTTGATTAGGCTCCGAAATGCCGGCTAGGCAGAATCACGTTGCATCCTCGTCTTCATGACCCGCTTGCATCAAATCGCGGGACCTGCGGTCCATTTGCGGTCCGTTGGGACGGCTGCTGCGGTCCTTTTGCGGTCCTAATCCCCGCGAACATCCCCGAACCCCCGCGAACACCGCCCCGCCACCCCCCCCAGCGTTTTCGCGGCTTTTCGCTCCTGTTCGCGGATCTTAGGGGTTCTGAACCTGCGACTTTTCATCGGGGAGACAGGATTCGAACCTGCGACCGCCCGGCCTTCGGCGTGGCGTGTTGCTCAGGCCGCCCCCGGCCCGGCGGCGTCGTGGACGGGGGCGTGGGTCTTGGCCCAGTCGACGATGTTGGAGCCGCCGTTGACCGTGCTCCCGTCGGGGAGCACCAGCACGGGCAGCATCTCCTGGCCGCTCATCTGCTTGAGCTCAGGGCGCGTGCCCTTGGTGAAGAGCCCGAAGGGTTTGCCTTTGCCATAGACGGTCTTCTCGAAGTCGTGACCGGCCTCGCGCAATGCCCTCTGGGCTCTGCGGCAGGCGTGCGGTCCGGGGCCACGGTCGTCGATGTGACAGACATACAGGGTGAGCTTCTCGGGCATCGTGCACCTCTGCGGGTGGAAGGGCGATTCGCGCCAGGCTAACCGCTGAGCAGGCCCCATGCGATGACAGCTGCGTACATATCATCACCGCATGGATGTACCACCAGGTCATGAGACGCTGATCCGGGCTGCGTCCGCGCGCGATGCGGCTGCATGCGCTGCCATCTACGCGCCCTATGTGAGCGACACGGCGATCACGTTCGAGACCGAGCCGCCGTCGGTCGAGGAGATGGCAGCGCGCATCGCGGCGGCGTCGCAACGCCATGCCTGGCTCGTCTATGAGGACCAAGGGCGCGTGGTGGGCTACGCCTACGGTGCTGCCTTCCACGGACGGGCCGCCTACCGATGGGCGTGCGAGGTGAGCGTGTACCTCGAGCCCGGTCGGCGGCGCACGGGCGCCGGGCGGGCGTTGTACGAGGCGCTGTTCGCGCGGCTTGCCGCTCGCGGATATCGAATGGCGATTGCGGGCATGACGCTGCCAAACGACGCGAGCGTGGGGCTGCACCGGGCGCTGGGCTTCGAGCCCGTCGGGACCTACCGACGCATTGGCTTCAAGCACGGCGCCTGGCATGACGTGGCCTGGACCCAGCGTGTCCTGGCCCCGGGCGAGGACCCGCCGGCCGAGCCGTCTTAGCCGCCCCGGGACGGCGTGCAGCGCATAAGGTTGGGACGTGTCCCGATACGCAGCCTTCCTTCGCGGGATGAACGTGGGCGGACACCGCCTGAGCAACGAGGAGCTGCGCTCGCACTTCACGGCGATCGGCTTCGAGGAGGTCGCCTGCTTCAGGGCGAGCGGCAATGTGGTCTTCGCCGGCAAGTCGGACAAGCCGGAGGAGGTGCGGGCGAGGATCGAGCGGGGCCTGGAGAAGCTGCTCGGCTATGCGGTGCCGACGTTCGTTCGCAGCTCCGATGAGGTGCTCGAGATCGCCGGCTCGGAGCCGTTCACGGGCGCCCAGGTGAGCGCGTCGAAGGGCAAGCTGCAGGTGGCGATGCTGTTCGAGAAGCCGCCGGCGAAGGCGCGCAAGGAGCTGCTGGCGCTGGCGAGCGAGGCCGATCGGCTGGCGCTGGAGAGCCGTGAGCTCTACTGGCTGCCGAGCGGCGGCGTGCTCGAGACGGGACTGGACATGAAGCGGATCGAGCGGCTGCTCGGTCCGATGACGATGCGCACCAAAGGCACGGTCGAGCAGCTCGCCGCCAAGCACTTCGCCCAGTGAGCGCCGACAGGGCGCACGCTGGGGGTAGGCTGCTTGAAACAGCCAGTTTGGAGGAGCGAGTGGTGGAGCCGGCGAGCAGGGGACGCAACCCCTTCGACGAGACGGGCGTGGCGCGCGACGCGGCTGGATGCGCCCACTACCAGGGGCGCCCGGACTCGCTCGTGCAGATGCTCAGGGCGAGCGTCGAGCGTGAAGCGGACTCCCGTGCGCTGGTGGAGCTCGGCGGCGGGACGCTCACGTACGCCGAGCTGTGGGAGCGCGCGTGCCGCGTGGCCGGCGGCCTCGGCGAGCGCGGGGTCGAGCGGGGCGAGCGCGTAGCCCTGAGGCTGGCCAACTCGATCGACTGGGTGGTGGCGTTCTTCGGCACGCAGCTGCTGGGTGCGGTGGTGGTGCCTGTCAACACCCGTTTCACCGACGACGAGGTCGCCTACGTGGTCGGCGACTCGGGCGCGGTCTTCACCTTCACCCCTGGTGCTGCCCTGCCCGACGGCGATCCGGTCGCCGTTCAGGATCTCGCGCCGGATGACCTGGCGGCGATCTTCTACACGAGCGGCACCACCGGATTTCCCAAGGGCGCCATGACCACTCATGGGAACTTCCTGACCAACAGCGAGAACGCCTTTCGCTGCCTGTCGGTGGATCGCTCCGAGGGACCGGGTATCTCGACGCTGGTCTCCGTGCCGCTGTTCCACGTCACCGGCTGCAACAGCCAGCTGATCCCCGTGCTGGAGCTCGGCGGCCGGGTCGAGATCCTGTCCAGCCCGCTCGACATCGCCGGCTTCTTCGAGGCGGTGGGCGAGCACGGCGTCAACCAGCTGGTGTCGGTTCCCGCGATATACCACGCGCTCGTGCGCCACCCGCAGTTCGCCGAGCTGGACGTCAGCGGCGTGCGCTGGGTCTCCTACGGCGGCGCGCCCATCTCAGAGAGCCTCGTGGAGCGCATCAAGGACGCCTTTCCCCACGCCCGCGTGGGCAACGGCTTCGGTCTCACCGAGACCTCCTCGCTGAGCAGCTTCCTGCCGCACGAGGAGGCAGCCGAGCACGCCGACTCGGTGGGCTTTGCAATGCCGGTGGTCGACCTGGCCCTGCACGAGCCCGACCCCGACACGGACGTGGGCGAGCTGCTCGTGCGTGGCCCGAACGTTGTGGCCGGGTACTGGAACAAGCCCGAGGCGAGCGCCGAGACGTTCGTGGACGGCTGGCTGCACACGGGCGACCTGGCGCGCATCGACGGTGACGGCCTGCTCTACATCGTCGATCGCACCAAGGACATGATCAACCGCGGCGGCGAGAACGTGTACTCGATCGAGGTCGAAAACGTGCTGGCGGGAGCGCCATCGGTGGGCGAGGCGGCGGTGGTGGCCGTGCCCGACGAGATGATGGGCGAGAAGGTGGGCGCTGTGATCGTCCCGGCAGGTGGCGGCCGGGTGGACGTGGATGCGGTGCTCGAGCATTGCCGTGCGCGCCTGGCCGACTTCAAGGTCCCGCAGTACATAGCTGTGCGCGAGGAGCCGCTGCCGCGCAACGCCGGAGGGAAGCTGCTCAAGGCGCGCCTGCGCGAGGAGACCCGTTGGGGCAAGCCGCTTCGTTGACGATCAAGGAGAGAGCCGAATGCCGAGCGTAGAGACCGTGCAGGGGCCAGTCGAGGCCGATGAGCTGGGTCTGGTGCTCGTGCACGAGCATGTTCGCTTTCGCGACGAGGCTGTCGCCGAGGAGTGGCCGGGCCGCTACGACGAGCAGCTGGAGCTCGACGCGGCGCGCGTGGCGGTGAACGCGGCCAAGGAGCGGGGCGTGCGGACGATCGTCGATCCGACGGCGATGTTCGGCGGGCGCGACGTGCGCTTCATGAAGCGCGTGGCTGATGAGACGGACGTGCGGATCGTGGCCTGCACGGGGATCTACAGCTACGACTACCTCCCCCACTACTTCGCCAATCGCGACGTGGACGTGATGGCAGACCACTTCGTCGAGGACATCGAAATCGGGGTGCAGGGCACGGACATCAAGGCGGCGTTCCTGAAGTGCGCGGCGGACGCGGCCGGGATGACTGAGAACGTGGAGAAGATCCACCGGGCGGTGGCGGGGGCGAGCGTGCAGACGGGTGCGCCGATCATGGCCCACTCGATGCCGGCCGTGAGCACGGGCCCGCGTCAGGTGGACATCTTCGAGGAGGAGGGCGTCGACCTCTCGCGCGTGCAGATCGCTCACTGTGGCGACAGCGAGGATGTGGACTACATCGAGGGGCTGATCAACCGCGGCGTGTACGTGGGTCTCGACCGCTACGGCCTGGAGATGTACCTGCCGATCGACAAGCGCAACGCGGTGGCGGCCGAGCTCCTGCGGCGCGGGCACGGCGAGCGACTGATGATCTCCCAGGACTTCTGCGCCACGATCGACTGGTTCCCGCCGGAGGCGGCCGAGGTCTTCGAAGGCGCGGGCGCGATCCGCAACTGGTCGATGACGCTGGTCTTCGACGAGGTGGTGCCGGCACTGCGCGAGCTGGGGGCGCTGGACGACGCGGGCTTTGAGACGATCTTCGTCGAGAACCCGCGGCGATGGTTGACCGGCGAGTGATCGCCGCCGAGGTGACCACATGCGCAGCTTCCGTGCAACCGCAGCGGTGCTTGTCGCACTCGCGGCGGCCGGGCTGATCCAGGGCGCTCAGGCCACGGCATCTCCTGCCATGTGCCGCCGGCTGGGTGAATCGGACGTGGCAGCCAAGGAGCTCGCACGAACCGCTGAGGTCACCACGGAGACCTACGCCACAGATCACGAAGGCTCCTTCTCAGGGGTATCGCTGAGGGTGCTCCATCGATACGAGCCCACACTCGCCATCAGCTCTAGGCAGGCCCAGCGCGAAAACGCGTCGGCATACCTATACGCGGCGACGTCAATCGAACACGGCGAAGGCTACGTCGTCATGACTCGGGCATCCGACGGGAACACCTATACGATCATCAGGAGGTCCTCCGGCCAGGTCCTCCTCGTAGCCGCCATGCAGGGCCCGACGCACTGCTCCTGGTGAGCGGTGCCCTCGACTCGGGTAAGCCCTCAGCCGGGCGCCCGCAGCAGCTCTACTCCCCCCTCCTCCACGCCGGCCTTGTTGACCTTGGGGTTGGCCGCCTGGGCGGTGAGGCGCTCGGTGGGCAGCGCCCCGCACAGCTCGAGTGCCTCCTTGGTCCCGAGTGCCGGGTCGAGCCACGCGCGTTGAGCGTCGGTGTCGGCGAGGATCACGGGCATGCGGTTGTGGATGGGCGCGGCGATGCGGTTTGGAGCCGAGTCGCAGGTCAGCAGGGTCACGCTGTGGATCCACTCGCCCTCGATCTTGGCGGGCGTCCACAGGGCGGCAAAGGCGAAGGGCACGCCACCGTCCACCTGGAAGTAGAACGGCTGGCGTGGCTCGCTCTTCTTCTCGGGCTTCAGCCACTCGAAGTAGCCGTCGGCCAGCTGCAGGGCGCGGCGCGATGACTTGGGGATCAGGTTGCGATAGGCGGGCTTGGTGTCCACCGTCTCCATCCGCGCGTTGATCATCCTGGCGGCGCCCTTCAGGTCCTTGGCCCAGTGCGGTACGAGGCCCCAGCGCAGCAGCTGGGCTTCGGGCTCGCCCTTGGGTGAGACGATCGCGAGCACCTCTTCGGTGGGCGCGATGTTGAAGCGTCGCGTGCCGTCAGCGCGCGCAATTGGAACTCGGAAACGTTCGTTGAGTTCTTCTGGTCCGGCCGTGTTGGTGTAGCGCCCGCACATCTGCCACGATGATAGGCGGCGCGCCAGCGGGAGCTGTTGTTCCATCGTTGCTGGGTGCAGATAGCCGTCTCCCAGACAGCAAAGTGAGCAGCTGTCTCACGCTCGCACATGCGAACATGCGTTCGTATGGGACGGCCATATCTACCGGTCAAAGAGCTGGAAGCACACCTCGAACGCGGCGAGCTTGAGTTCGCCCTTGCGCTCGCGCGGGCGATCGCAGTCGAACGTGAGCAGCCTCTGGATCTGGCCGTGACGATCCGCTTCCTGCCACTGATCGCGGCGGAGCGGGCGGAGGCATTCGACGTGTGGGCGCTGCGCTGGCTCGAGCGCTGGTGCGCGGAGGCGCGCAGCCACGCGAGCGTTGACGATGCCGTCGACGTTGCACAGGGGCTGGCCGAGATCCCGATCGACC
>DATARM010000051.1:0-39304 GCA_036264155.1 Solirubrobacteraceae bacterium | reverse complement strand
CAAAGACATTCCTGAGATTTTTGAGCGGTGCAGGGTGTTGATTGCTGAGCGGGTGGAGAGTCCGAGTGATGATTTGACGAGTGTGTTGGTGCATGCGGAGGTGGATGGGGAGAAGCTCGAGGAACATGAGATCGTGATGGGGTTCTTCCTGTTGATGGCCGCGGGGAACGACAGTACGAAGGCGACGTATTGCAGCGGGATGCGAGCGCTGATGGAAAACCCGGAGCAGATGCGGTTGCTGCTTGATGATCGGTCGCTTGTCCCGGGGGCGGTTGAGGAGTCGTTGCGGATGTTCCCTGCGTTTGCTCATTTCCGTCGTACGGCTACGTGTGATACGGAGCTTCATGGCCAGGCGATCAAGCAGGGTGAGAAGGTGGTGATGTGGTATGTCTCCTCAAACCGGGACGAGACACGTTTCGATGACCCCGACCGCTTCGACGTGAGGCGTGATGCGGATCATCAGGCGTTTGGTGCGGGCGGCAGGCACTTCTGCCTCGGCACGGCGCTCGCGCGTCTGGAGCTGAAGATCATGCTCGAGGAGACCCTCAAACGCCACCCCAACATCAAACTCGCAGGCAAACCGCTGCCGGTGGAATCGCTGTTCCTCAACCAACTCAAGGCGCTACCGGTGGAGCTGTAGCCGGCACCCAGTCGTCGATAGGCGTTTGGGTTGGCTGCCCAACGGGCACCCGAGAGGTACATGGATGCTTCACTTACCGAGCCAGATCTGACGATTTCTCTCTGCCTCGATCCGTTTGCTCCGCGTGCTGCGCGCCACCACGTTGGACTGGTGGATCGGCCCTCACCCGACCTTCGCGATGCGGTCATGCTGCTGACGAGCGAGCTCGTCACGCACGCGGTTCAGCAGAGCGACTCGGCTTCAGATGAGCGGGCGGTGGAGCTGAAAGTGTGGATGCCTGACGATGTCGTGCGCGTCGAGTTGCACGGATCGCCCGATCTTCTGCTCTCGGCAGGCGGGCCCTCCCGCAGCGGGGCCAACTACGAGCTGATGCTGCTCGAAAGCGTGGCCGACCGCTGGGCGCTCGACGAGGGCGAGCAGGACGCCTGCATGTGGTTCGAGATCGACCGCCACCGGGTGGGTGAGGAGTGGTCCACGGTAGTTTGACGTTGTAGAGATGTGTGATGGATTACGCGGGGCGAGCGTAGTATGGGTGATGAGAGCAGCCGACCCCACCTCCGCTGCGGATGCACACCCCGGCACCGAGTCCTCGAGCGGACGTCTGGACGAGGACGCCTTCGACGCTCTCTTTCGGTCCTCGGCAGCCGATGTGCACGCCTATGTGATCTCGTTGCTCGGCGACAGAGCGGCGGCCGAGGACGTGACGGCACTGGCGTTCGAGCGCCTGTACAGGGCGCGCGGCCGCCTCGACCGTGGGCGCGGTACGCCCCGGGCGTGGCTGTTTGCGATCGCGCGCAACGCTGCTCTGGATGAGTTGCGCAGGCGCGCGCGGCGACCGGCCCTCGATCTCGGGGAGAACATGAGCGAGCGCGACATGACAGACGAGATCGAGGACGTGGAGCGCCGTGCAACCGTACGCGAGGCATTGGGAGCGCTGGCGCCGCGGGAGCGCGAGATCGTGCTCCTGAAGTTCCATGGCCAGCTCACGAACGGGGAGCTTGCGAGGGCGCTGGGGATCAGCGAGTCGAACGCAGGCACGCGCCTGCACAGGGCGCTCGTGCGCCTGCGCGGTCGCTGCGTCGAGCTCGAGCACGAGGAAGTCGCATGAGGGTCGTTCACTTCCCCACTCGAGATGAGACGCGTGCCGAGCAGGTTTGGCTGGCTGAGCTGGAGGCCGCGCTCGGCGGTAGTGGCGATGCCCCGGACGCGGCCTCGTGGCGAGAGCTGCGCGCGGACGTGCGCTCGCTGGCGCCCGCTATGCGGCCCGAGTTCGCCCCCGAGCTCAGGGCGCGCCTCGAGCAGGAGCGCGATCGCCCCCGTGCCACGAGCACCCCCAGCCGTCGCGTCCGCCGTATCGGATGGCTTGCCACCCACCGTCCGCAGGCCGCTGCGCTAGCCAGCGGTGTCCTCGCGCTGATCGTGGCGGGTGCGATCGTGATTCCCAGCGGGGGAGGTGGTCGCCCGGTTGGGGCGGTCCGGCCCTCGAGCGCTGGAGTCAGCGGACCGGCAGTGATGCATTCGACTCCCGCGCACGCCCAGGAGACACCCGCCGAGATCCCGAGCGTGGCAGCCGGCGCCGGCAACTCAGCTGCCGCTGCTCCTGCTCCTCCTTCGTCCTCATCCGCCGGCACTCAGGCACGACTGCAGCAGCGGGCAGCCTCGGTGACGCTCGGCGCAAGCCCAGGAGAAGTGCAGACGGTGGCCGATGACGTTGCGCGCCTGGCGGCAAGCGTGGGCGGTTACGTGCAGAGCTCGCACGTGCAGGTTCACCAGGAAAGCTCGGGTGGCGCGGAAATGACGTTGAGCATCCCGAGCGCGAAGCTCGACAGCACGCTCTCCTCGCTCGGGCGGATAGCGCCGCTGCGCGCTGAGAGCCAGTCGACGCAGGACATCACCAACTCCTACGAAGCGGCCACCCGTCGGCTGTCCGACCTGAAGGCCGAGCGCCAGGCGCTCCTGCGGGCGCTGTCAGGGGCCAGTACGCAAGGGCAGATCGACAGCCTGCGCGAACGCCTGTCGGGTGTTAGCAATGCGATCGCGCAGGCCCAGACGGAAGCGCAGAGCGTCGCCCGCCGGGCGGCCAGCTCCGAAGTGGAAGTGACGGTCGAAGGCGCCGCGCACGCTGCCGGCGAAGGTCTAACGCTGCACCGCGGGCTCCACGACGCCGGCCACGTGCTGATCGTGGCGCTCGACGTGCTGTTGATTGGCGCCGCTGTGCTCGTCCCGCTTGCGCTGGTGCTCGCGCTCGCCTTTGGCGCCGCGCGTGTGCTGCGCAGGCAGCGGCGCGAGCGCATCCTCGACCGGAGCTGAGGGCTGAGGGCCCTCCTAGGTGGCGACGAGCTCGCGCTCGTACTCGACGGCCAGCTCCTCCTCGGGGGGACCGGGCTTGGTGTGGTCGACGCCGAGCAGCGTGCGAAATCCCAGCAACATGGCCATGCCCAACGCGATGGCGCCGGCGGCGATGTACAGCGGGGCCCCGATCGAGACCGAGGTGGAGAGTTTGCCGGCGAGGAACGGGGCGATGGCGCCGCCGACGAAGCGCACGAAGTTGGTGCCCGACGCGGAGACCGAGGGGCCAGCCACGGACACTCGCATCAACAACGTGGACAGCGTGGCATTGGCCACGCCGAGGAACAGGCCCGAGAGGATGATCGCGGGGATCATCGCCGTCTGGGAGTGGATTCCCACTCCGACGACGAGCAGGTCCACCAGGATCAGGGCGAAGACGCTGCTGAGCAGGGGGACGAGCTCGAAGCGGCGGTTGAGGGCCGGTGCGCCGAAGATCGCGCCGATGGCCACCAGCACTCCCCAGGCGAAGAACACGATCCCGAGTTGGTGCACGCCCAGGCCGAGCGGCAGCGGCGTATAGGCGAGCAGCGTGAAGAAGCCGAAGTTGTAGAGCAGCGCGATCACAGAGGCGGTGAGCAGCGCAGGGTGGCGCAGCGCGCGCAGGGGCTCGCTCGCACCGATCCGCTCCTGGCGTGGGGGCGGAGGGGTGGGCTTCAGCCCGAGCATGATGGCCACGAAGGCGGTGGCCATCAGCACGGCCACGCCGAAGAAGGGCGCGCGCCAGCTGACCCCTCCGAGCAGGCCGCCGACCAGCGGTCCGCTCGCGATGCCGATGCCGAGCGCGGACTCGAACAGGACCACAGCGGCAGATACACCGCCCGTGGCGCTGCCGACGATGACCGACATCGAGGTGGATACGAACAGCGCGATCCCGAGCCCCCATCCGGCGCGAAAGCCGACGACCTCGGCGACAGTGTTGGACGAGCCGGCCAGAGCGCTGAACACCACGACGAGGGCAAGGCCGGTGAGCAGCGTGCGCTTGGCCCCGATGCGGGTGGAGGCGTAGCCGGCGAGCAGGTTGGAGATGCCGATGATCAGGAAGTAGCTGGTGAACAGCAGCTCGATCTGGCTGGGCGAGGCGTGGATGCCCTTGGCGATGACAGGCAGGATCGGGTCGACGAGCCCGATCCCCATGAAGGCGACGATGCAGGCGAACAGGACGGCCCACACGACACGCGGCTGTTCGCGCAGCCCGCCGGTACGGCGTCGCGCACCGCCCTTCGCCGGCCCGTTCGCGTTCATCGACAGAGGGGCATTGGCGGACACAGGAGGCACTTCATTAGGTATAGCGGCCCGCGGGCCGGCCCCCAACATCGCCGCAATTGGCACTTGCGCCAGTTGGGCGAGAGTTAGATGGGAAGCTGGAGGTCCACGACGACGGGGGCGTGATCGGAGGGCTTGGTGCCCTTGCGTGCATCGCGGTCGATGTAGGAGTCGGCGACCCGCGCGCTGAGCGCGGGATCGAGCAGCAACAGGTCGATGCGCATGCCGCAGCCCTTGTGGAACATCCCGGCGCGATAGTCCCAGTAGGTGAACGGTGCGCCCTTGAGGGCCCGTGGCCTGATGTCCGTGAGCCCTAGATCGACAAGCCTCTGGATCGCCTCGCGCTCGGGGGCGCTCACGTGCGTAGAGTCGACGAAGGCTTGCGGATCCCACACGTCCTCGTCGGTGGGGGCCACGTTGAAATCGCCGCACACTGCAAGCGGGACGCCGGTTGCCAGCTCCTCGCTCGCGGCCACGCGGAGCGCCTCGAGCCAGGCGAGCTTGTAGGCGAGGTGGGGGCTGTCGAGCGAGCGGCCGTTGGGCACGTAGACCGACCAGACCCGCACGCCCGCGCAGGTGGCAGCGATCGCGCGGCGCTCGAGGTCGGGGAAGCCCGGCGCGCCGGTGAAGCTCCGGCTGACGTGGTCGATGCCGACTCGCGAGAGGATCGCCACGCCGTTGTAGCGTCCGTCGCCGTCTGCGACCGAGGCGTAGCCCGCACGCTCGAGCTCCTCGTGGGGAAAGGAAGCATCGGCGACCTTGGTCTCCTGCATGCACAGCACGTCGGGCTGCGCCTGTTCCAACCACTCGAGCACGCGAGGCATGCGCGCCGGCAGCGAGTTCACGTTCCAGGTGGCCAACCGCAGCCTGGCCTCCATCTCGACCGCGGTCAACTAACGGCCCCGCCGGAGCCCAGGAGCTCTTCGAGGATGGCCATCGCCACCTCGGCTCGCTCGCTCAGAGAGGGGCCGTGGACGAACTCTTCGGGTGAGTGGGCATGTCCGCCGCGGGGCCCAAGGCCATCGATGGTGAGAGGGATCGTGGCTGCGAAGTGACTGGCATCGCTGGCTCCACCACGACTCACCCCGAGGATCTTGTGCCCGAGTCGCGCGCTGGCGTTCTCGAGCAGACGCTCGGTCGCCTCGCGGCTGTCCATTCCCGGCCAGCTGCGCAGCAGCTCGACGTCGAGCTTCGCCGTGTTGGAAGAGCGTGCGATCGGCTCGACGACGCGCTCGAAGCTCGTCTCGCTACGGGCGCGCACGTCCACGGTCAGCTCCCCTGCGCCCGGCACCACGTTCATCGCTTCACCTGCGCTCATCATGCTCGGCACGACGCTCAGCTGCTCCGGGCCGACGGGGTCATGTAGGGCCGCTGCAGCAAGCGCCGCGTCGGCAAGTGCGAGCAGGGCGTTTTGGCCGGCATCGGGGTTGGACCCGGCATGGGCTGAGCGTCCGTGGGCGAGCACACGCAGGGTGCCGGCGGCCTTGCGCTGAACTACGACGCCCTCACCGTCGGCGCTGCGCTCGCCTGCCTCGAAGCAGAGGCACGCGTCATAGCCGGCGAAGCGGGGCACGTGCGCAAACGGCTGCAGGCGCCACTCCTCGTCGACGACCAGCAGCACTCCCAGCTCCGCGAACAGCTCGGGGCGCTGTGAGAGGCTGCGGGCCATCCCCAGCGCGAGCGCGACGCCGCCCTTCATATCCACGCTGCCCGAGCCACGCCACGTGTCGCCCTGGCGGGTCAGCGGCGTGTGCTTGGCGTGAGCGACGACCGTGTCCACGTGGCCCAGTAGCAGCACCTTGGCGGCGCCCGTACCGGCGATGCGGGCAATGAAGTCGGGGGCGTGGCGGGGAGATGAGCAGGGCACCCGTTCGATCAGGGCCTCGTTGGGAAGCCGGCGCTCGCATACGGCCAGCGCGCGCTCGGCTGCCTCGCGATCCCCCGAGGGACTGGAGATCGCGACCAGGGCCTCCAGGTCGGCCTCTGCACCCTCGACGATCTCCTCCACCGGAGCGGGCGCTGAAGTGCTTCCTCGAGGTGTGATCGGCATCGGCGGGCCACACTAGCTCACGTCGGTTGCTGCGGAAGTTTGACCGGGATCGCAGAGGGGTAAGCGAGGGTGAAAGGAGGAAAGCAATCCGGTTGATCTCGCGGGCCCATGCTCTCACCGTCGCTGCAGTGATGGCCGTTCCCGCGCAGGCGGTCGCACTGGCGAACCAGTCGCAGCCCGGTCTGATCGCTGGCGTCAAGAGTGTCGTGGCCGGCGCTACAACGGCGGTCAGTGGTTCGATGGCTGTCGCTCAGCCGGCTTTGCCTGTACCGGTTGGCTCGCAATCGACCCCCGATCCATCTGAGGGCGGGGCGGCATCGTTGCCGTCTCCCCCTCCCGGTGGTGTGGTGCAAAGCGTCACCCGGACGCTCAACGGGGCTCCACCGGTTGTGGCAACGGTGCTGCACGTGGTTCCCAGCGGTCGGGCGATCATCTCGGCGACGGCTGGTGCTCTCGACCGTGGCGAGCGATCTGTAGCGACAACCGCTCGGGCCTCGTGGCGATCGAGCGCTGCCATCGAGACGAGCCAGGCGCACCCGGCTGGGAGCGCCCTTAGCGATCAGTCGGTGCCCGCGGTGACAGCCTCGAGACCGGCCACTGTGCCGGGGAGCCACCCAGCGTCGCGGGCACCTATGCCAGGAGTCGTTCCACTGAGAGCTCGCGGTGCGCGGACTTCAGCACACAGGCGGTCGCGGCACAGGGGGGTATGGCCGAACGCTTCGAGGCCGCTGCGAGCGGCTGCATTTGGTGCCGGACTCGGCGCCCCGTGCCCCTCCCCACGCGTTCGGGCAGCGTAGGGACGTCGCGCAACGGGACGACCGAGGCGCCTCCTGCTCGGACCCCGGTACCCAGCGGCTCGTCCGGCGCTTCGACTGGGGCGATCGGCGGTGGCGGGAGCGTGGCCGTTTTCGTCGTGCTGGCCGTCGGGCTGTTGTTCGGTCCATCGCCGGCTTTGAGTCGACTGGGGCGCTCTTGTAAGCTGCTGCCCGGTTCGGCCTTCGATCTGATTCCTGAGCGTCCCGGCTAGCTCCAGCCAAGAACGCTCATTTGCGACCCGTGGTCTGTCGACCCGGTCGCGACAGTCGATCTTAAGGTCTCGAGAAGGAGCGGTGTCTGATGACACGTCACCATTTGAAGCTGCTTGGGGAGCTGAGCTACGAGTCGGTTCGCGTGCTCGAAGCCGAGCTTGAACGTCTGTGCAGGGCCGAGACGAGGGTGCTCACGCTCGATCTCAGCCGGCTCGAGTCAATCGACTGGACGGGGGTCAGGGTGATCGCGTTCCGCGCTGAGTGGTGCCGGCGCCACGGCTGCGAGCTGCTGCTGGTTCCAGGACCCGAGCACGTGCAGCGCATGTTCGACAGCGAGGACCTTGGCACGCGCTTGCGGTTCATCGCCGACCCCTCCGGCGATTTAGCGCGGGCGAATCAGGAACAGGCGAGCGCGCCTGCGGCGGCCCACTGCGCCTCCAGTGGAGGACTCGGGCGGCGCGAGAAACGGAGCTGGAAGCGAGCGCGCTCGCGGGGGTAGAGTCACTGTGGGGGCAGATGACGAGAACGATTGAGGAGTGAGATATGAGGATTCGTTTTGAAGGAACTCAGCGTGCTTCCCAGCTTGCCGGTCGCGTTCTGTGTGCAGCTGCCACGGCTGGAGTCATGTCGTTGATGGCTGTCGCGCCGTCGCTCGCTGCCGCCCCGAGGTATGTGTCGCTGGGAGACTCCTATGTGTCGGGCCCGCTGATCTTGCCGCCGGCGCTGGGCGCACCCTTGGACTGCCTGCAGTCGGCGCGCAACTACCCGCACCTGTCGGCGGCGGCCCTCGGTCTGGCGCTCACCGATGTGAGCTGCTCGGGAGCCACGACCTCGGACTTCACCACCGCCCAGCTTGCAGACCAGCCGCCGCAGTTCAACGCGCTCAACTCGTCCACTCAGGTGGTCTCGGTAGGAATCGGCGGCAACGACAACGGCCTGTTCGGTGAAACGCTTGTCACGTGTGGCCTCGAGGACCTGGTGTTCCCGTTTGGAACGCCGTGCAAGAACACCTACGGCAACAAGCTCGCGGAAGAGATAACAGCCGACGGTACGGTGGTGGGCGCTGCGCTGCACCAGGTCCACGTGCTCTCGCCGTCGGCAAAGCTGTTCGTGGTGGGCTACCCGGACATCCTGCCGCAGAGCGGCAGCTGCTGGCCGAGCGTGCCGCTGACGAGCGGCGATGTCTCCTACCTCAACGGCGTGGAGAAGGACCTGAACTCGATGCTTGCCGGCGAGGCCGCGGCAAATGGGGCGAGCTATGTCGACACCTACACTCCGAGCGTCGGTCACGACGCGTGCAAGTCGTCGAGCACGCGCTGGGTGGAACCGGTGCTCCCGGAATCGGACGCGTTCTCGGTGCATCCCAACGAAAAAGGCATGGCCGCGGACGCCTCAGAGGTAGAGGCGGCGATGCGCGCTCAGGGCATCTCCTAGGCGGGCCGCAGCCTAGGGCAGCGTATGGACTGACGCTCGGGCGCCGGTCCATACGACTGCTCGGTCGGCCCTCAGCGGACGCTCGCCAGCGCGGGCGCCTCAGCGATGGGCTCCGGGTCCTTGAAGGGAAGGGAGTCAGCGACGCCCTCTCGTTCGAAGGCACGTTGGATCGAGCGAGGGCCCCGTACCAAGGCGAAGTCGCAGCCCCGCCGCTTGCACAGGTTGCTACGGAACGCGATCACCGCGACCCCAATGGGGTCGATGTGAGCGAGCCCGCGCAGATCCAACGTCAAGGCCGTGACGCCCTCTTCGCAGAGGCGCTCGATCTCGGCTTCGAGCACTGTCGCCGAGCGGTGGGTCAGATCGCCGCTCAGGGCCAGCGTGTGCGTCCAGCTACGTACGCTCGCGAGCCTCAGGTGGGCCTTGCCGGCGGTACTTCGTGCAACCGCGCGGACGCTGGTGGGTCTGGGTATTCCCCGCGGGTGGTTCTCCGCGGTGTTGTCATCTCCACGTGTGCCAATGGTTAGTGCCGACGTCGTAAGACGGTCCATCAGATACAGCTCCTTCCAAGAGCTTCGAAATTGATCCCAACGGCCGGGATCTCGCGCGATCCGCGGCCACAGTGCAGAGACCGGAAGGAGCTAGCCGGGTCGCTCTGGAATCAGAACGAAGAACGCGGTGAGCCACGGGCGGAATGAGAGCCGTAGCCGGCGCAGCGCGCGGGGCGCCGCGAGAAGCAAGAGTCCTGCGAGCGTGACAAAGCCCGAGAAGGCAACACCTGAGCCCCCTGCAGCGGCGCCTCCAGAGGTGCCGCTGGGCCCTGGGCCCGGAGCCGGGCCGCCAGGAGGGCGCCCTCCGACTACGGAGTCTTCATGACTCTGGGTGGCGAGGGTGCCGGCGCTTGCCGTGATCTCGGACGTAACCGAACCGGCAAAGCTCAGCATGGAGTGAGACGGCAGGCTTTGGCTGCCCAGCCACTCGGCCGTGCAGTTGCTCGTCATCGGTTCTGCCAGGCCGGAGAGGTCGCATTTGGAGCCCCCTGCAGCCGATTGGCTGGATGGCTTTAGCGGTGGTCGCATTGAGCCTGCGCCCAGGGCGATGCTGGCCGACGCTTCTTCTTCGGGGGGTGCCACGGTGGCGGCCATCGTCAGCGGTCTGGCCCCTGGGCTTGGAGGATCGAGTGGCGTTTCACCAGCGCTTGCTTCAGTGGTGGTCGTGGTCTGGGAGCTCCCGATGCTCGAGGATGGCGAGTTGGCGAGAGCTTTTTCGCTGACCGGTGTCGTGGCCGCGGGCGTTTCGGCGGGAGCCGGAGTGGGGATGATGAGCGCTTCTTCAGGAGCAGGTTTCGGCGTGGTTAGCGGCGGGGGAGTTTCTTCGGATGCAGGCGGCGGGGTGCTCGACTGTTGTGTTTCTTCCGACGCAGCCGGCTGGCTCGGTGCCGGCTGGGGTTCTTCTTTCGCAGGCACCGTTGGGGTGGTGTGGAGGGTTTCTTCGGGGGCGGGTGCCGTGCCCGAGGGTTGCGATGCTTCTTCGGGCGTTGGTGTGCCGGAGGGTTGGGAAGAGGGTTCTTCGGGCGTTGTCGATTGGGGTGCTTCCTGGGTGGGGGTGCCGCCGGCGGGAGCTTTCTGGGCTTCGTCTGCCAGTGCAGCCTGAGTGTGGGCAGCCAGGAGCACCAGGGCGCCCAGCGCCATTAGCAGGAGCACTCTATGGCGAACACTCTCGCTGAGAGCTGAACGGCCACTCGCCACTGGAGCTTTCGACATGATCAGCCGGTGGCGCGGTAGGCCCCACGCCCGGGATCGGCGGGGAGCGGCTCAGAGGTTTGGTCGAGCGGACCGGAGGCTCGTTCCTGGGGTCGATTGCTGGCCATCCATTCGGCCAGTGCGACGGCTTGGGAGTAATCGCTCAGCGCTGCAAGCCGACACATGGTCAGTCCGAGGAACAGGGCCGCCAACCAGGCGGCTGGGACGATGATGAGGATCATGACTACTAAAGGCTAGGCCATTGGCGGCGCGCATGACGGGGCCGTCGTCGTCCGTTGCCGAGGGATCAACTCCGCCTGACGATAAAGCCTGCGATTTTGCAGGCACTTCGTCGTTGGGCGCGGGGATCGGCACGTCACGCGATCGTGGCTGGTCCACCAAGCGACTCAGTCACTCAGCGGAGCTGTCGAGCCCTGAACCGCCTTCCGAGGCACCCTCGATGCCCTTCTGTCGGACGCTCAGGCGACCCTCTACGGCGCGCAGAACGGCGATTTTGGCCCACCAAGCGATTTTGGCCCCTCAGCGGACATTCCCGCTGGATCGGAGATTGGCTTGGATAAAGCGGAAACTGAGGATGGGCGCGGCGGGTTTCGAACCTGCGACCTCTCGCGTGTGAAGCGGTCGGCTCTCCGTCGAGCTACTTGCCCTGAAGGCCCATATTTCCAGGGGTTTTGCTCGGTGTAGGGTGGAGCCGTCGAGGCGGTGGGAGGCGATTTTAGTCCTATTTGGGCGTTTTTGGGCGGGGGTTTCGCGGGTCACCCGCGAAACCCCGGAGGCCCCCGTTGCTGTCGGCGCACGCATCGGCGCCCGCTGCGTGCGAGCCACTTGCACCGCCGAAATCCCGGCACCGGTCGGGGAACGGGCGAGCGTGATCACGGGAAGTGCAGGTCTGCCCGCGGCGCCCGTTTCGGCCTCCCTTGATCTGCGCGCTGCCGCTAACGCCAGCCGCCCTCTTCGTCCTCCAGGCGGTCTTCGGCTGCCGTACCCTCGGCCCACTTGACGATCTCCGAGTAGAGCTCCCGTGAGAGCGATCCGGATGTCGCGCTATCGCGTGCCGCGGTCGCGGCCTCTCGAGCGTGGCGGACACGCGGACTTTCCTCGCCCATCGTTCGGCCGTGAAGGCCACCATTCACGACGGAGTCGTAGATGCCGCGACGGACGGCCTCCGCTGCGGTTGTTGATTTGCTCTGGACAGCGTCGATCAGCTCGCCAAGCACGTCGAGCCGGGCCAGCGCGAGTTGCCAGGGCATCTCTGGCAAAACGTCTTGGAGGAGGGCGACGGGGGGATCTTTGGACGTAGTGGCGCTGACCAACACACTCAGACCACAGTCGATCATGCCTGATTGGCTCGACAGGATCTCGTCGTCAGTGTCGTCAAATCCGAGTCCGGCGACCGTCAGCGACCAGAACAGCTTCCCGAGATCACGTCGACCGATACACCCGAGGTCTCGACTCTCCTCAAGCAGGCGTGCCATCACACGAGCTCGTTTCTCGCCTTCGAGGCCTCCAAGCAGATCGCCCTGCGCCTCGTGGTAAGGGATGGCTTCGTATCGACCGGTTTCGTCGGACGCATGACGGCGAAGCCGTTCGATCAAGACGTCGATCACCTGATCGGGCTGGATCGCGCCGAGGTTGACGAGCAGCGTCTGGCCAGCCCAGTCGAGGTTTTCGACCTCCACGATCATGTCCATGACCTGCCTGATCTGCTCATCGCCGATCGTTGCGAGATCTAGCTCGCGCAGAGCGCCGAACAACATCTCGGTAGTTCTAGGGTGGGTGCCTGTGGCGCCGAGGACGAGTCTCAATGCCATCCCGGGGTGCTCCTTGCCGAGCCGTAGAACGCCGACCGCAGCTTCGTGTTGCGCTGACGGATCCTCATCCGCAAGCTGTCGCGCGAGTGCCGGCTCCTCCCAACCCTCCGGCTCCGCGAACCAGCTGCCGCCGGCTAGGAACGCAGAGACGGCGCGCCGCATCACCGGATGCCCGGAATCCAATGCGACCTGGCACTGCTCCCGTAGCCCGTCCTCACCGGTGCGTCGAAGCGCGCTCAATAGGACCGGAGCGACTCTCGCGATGGGAGCGTCGGGGTGCTCAAGGATCCAACTCCATGCCTCCCGCGCTCGGATGGGAGACCGCTCGGCGATCGTTCCTACGATCAATGCGGGCTCGGCGCGACTGGATACGTCCGTGCTCAGCAGGCGCGCGTAGATCGCATCGATCGCCGCGATCATCGATCCGCCGTCGCGGTACCGCTCGAGCAGCCGGTCAGCGATTCGCCCGAGCCAAGCACTCTGGTCCTCGAGCTTGAGCAAGAACCACGGGTCGGCGATCGCGGACACAAGTTCGGTCTCGTCGCCGTGGAGGCCACCTGAAATAGCCGCGGCCCGCTTGGAGACCTTCGGCCATGGGCCACGACCTTCCGCGAGCCACTTCAGGGCGCAGTCGAGCTCGTAACGGACAAATGGATCGGTGCTCTGCGCTGAGAGCATCTCGATCGCGTCAAGTGTCGCGTGCTCGTCGGGCTCCCAAGCATCGTGGACATCGCGCGGGACGCTCCGCCCAAAGCTCGCGCTGGAGGGTCGAAGCGCGTCTCCGAGCAGGCGGGTCGCGATCGGGCGGCGCCGTGCGCTTATTCCGAGAGCCTCGCGCGTCAGCAGCGTGCGTACCCGATCGCGTATCGCCGCGACCGCGTCGGGCATCACGCTGTAGCTGCCCCACTGGAACTCGTATCCGACCGATCGAACCGAGATGCCCTCGCGGGCCAGAAGGGGTTTCAGCAGTTGCAAAGGAGACCAGTAGTGCTCGTCGACATCCTCCTCTTTGAGACGTCGCTCCACGAGCGCAATGAGCTGCTCTTGGTGAACGCGGGAGCCGCGCCCGGGCTCGGAAATCTCCCCGATCACGCGGACAGGGTGCGCGGGGTCTCCGCTTAGCTTGCGGTCATCGTCACGGCCGAGCTCCCATAGGAGCTCCATCGCCCGAGTTGCGTGCTCAGCGTGTGCTCCAACAGCCCGCAGCAGGACCGGGAGCTTCGCGCGCACTGACTCGTCGTCTACCTGGACGCCGAAGCCAAAGTCAGATGGACGGCTCGGTTGACGCAGTGCGAGCTCGCAGAGCCTCAGGATGCGCTCGGGCTGGTAGATCGCTGCGTCGCCCAGTATGTCGATCAACTGCTCGCGTTGGAAAGCGTCGCCGGTTTTGAAGTTGATCTCGATCGTCCGCCAGATCCCATCCAACACTGTGCCGCGAGGTCCTGCGACGCGCCAGTCCAGGGCCGCGATGTTGGTCAGCAGTGCCCCGGCCGTCAAGCCGCCGTAACGTTTCCATAGCTCCTCGGCGTAACCGGTCGGGTTACCCTGAGGATCGAGGCATGTGTCCTCAAGGAGTTGCTCGCCAAGGATCTCCGGGACGACCCTACGCAGGCGCCCGCGCGCCAGCAAGACACCTGCAGCCTCCAGCTCACCCAGCCAACTGCGCACACGGGAGGCGGGCACCTCCACCTGCCCCGCGATAGCGTCAATCACGGACGGCGATGCGATGTTAATCGGTGCCAATGCGGCGATAATCGTCGCGAGCTCTTTAGCCTGCTCGGAGGGGACCTGCGCTGTGACCCTTCCGAGCTGCTCCTGTGTGAAGCGTGCCATTGTCCGCTGGCGGATCTCCGCGTCGAGCGCGGCGGCGTCGGCCAGCTCTCCGGCGCCGATCAGGCGGCCACCCAGGACAGTCAGGAGCGGCAGCTGCCCGGTCGCCTGGGCCAGCCTCCGCGCCGCCGTGTCTTCGCGTCCCAGTGCTTGGCCCGCGAGAGCCCGAACCGCCTCACCGTCCAGTGGTTGGAGGCCCTTAAGAACTGTGACTTCCTGACTTTCGATCTGGGCACTGCCGAGCGCGTCGTCGATCAGCCTCATCGCGCCAGGCCGCACCGCTAGAACGAGCGTCGGCCCGGGCTGTTGCGAGCGCACGGCGCCGAGCAGTATCGACACGTCCTCGACTCGTCGGTGCGCGTCGTCGACGAACACGACGTGCCGCTCGCGGGGAAGAAAGTCGACCAAGTCGGCGTTCAGGGCAACTCCGTCGGCTGCAAATAGCACACGCTCCCCAGCCGTCGTCAATGCGTCGGCCGCGGCTCGCAACAGCCGTGTCTTCCCGATACCGCCGCGCCCTGGGAGTACCACCACCCGCCGGGTTCGAACACCACTGAGGAGTTCGGCGAGCTCGCGGACCCGTCCGGCGAGATCGAGGTCGTGCCGCAGCACACGACTGCTGTCATCCAGCGCGACGAAATAGTCGGCTGGGATTGTGAAGGCGATGGGCCCCTCTGGGCCCAAGAAGGCACGTCTTACGTGCGGTCCGAAATGGTCCTCGAGAATGCGCTGGGCACGCTCGCGCGGCAATTCACGAACGAGTTGCGAGATCCCCTCGCAGTCGCGCATGCTCCATTCGGGCAGCTTTGCGACCGCATCGGAGACGGCCGCGCTCGTGCCACACGCGATCCATATCTCATGCTCGTTGGCCTCGAACGTGTTCTCGCGGAGCGTCTTCTTTAGGCTCGCGGGCGTAAAGGTCTTTCGCTGCCGGCATTGGGCGGTGCGTCGACGCCCATCGACAAGCTCGGCCTCGATGTCGATGCCTTTCTGCTTCTGGCCCTGCTGCCCATACTTGTCGGCGCGCTTGACCTCGGGCATGGCACGGATGAGAGCCAGACAGAAGCTCTCGAACTGCTGCCACGAGAGATCGTCGGCGCCCAATGGAAGTAGCCGCATCCCAGGGCGGGGCGGAATTGAGCTCATCCCCCAAGTGTGCAGGTATTGCACGCCGCGGGCGCGCATGGTCGGCCGCTTGGCGACGGCACGGAGTCACAACCGCAGGCGGATCCCTGACGAGTAGCGCGTTTGCGCATCGTCCTCGACCCGTTCGGGGCAGCGATTCGGCGTGCCGATCCACGTGCCTTGATCTCAAGTCTCTGGCCAGCGCGCGTCGACGGAGCGCCTTACGGCCAGCCGACCAGCTGGAGGCGTGGTGCCATCTGTGCAGCTGCGGAGACTGGGTCGAGTCCCAGGTCAAGGAGGACATTCGCAGCGAGCACGTAGAAGAGCTGGCCGATGAGACGAGAGAGCTCCTCGCCTTCGCAGATATGCCTCCCGCGGTCGCCCCAGTGAGTCAACCAGTTGCGGGTGTCAGCCAGCTCGGTCGTGAAGCGAGTCACGTCTAGCTGCCAATCGGTCACTATCGTCATAGCCCGCTTGGCAAGCGAGCGGATCCGCGCCCGCTGCGACTGGCTGTTGGCGTGAGTGAGCGCGCCGCGGAATACGTTCCGGTGATCGTCATCGAGCGCCGCGAGCATCGTCTGCACTGACGCCGCAGCGTCTTCATCCGAGAGCGGTGGCTCATCGTGAAGCGTCCGGTGATAGCCCTCGGCGAACGCAGTTAGATTCAGCAGCTGTGACTCTAGCGTCAGCCAGGGGTCGACCGGCGTGGTGAAAAAGAGTCGCCAGACCGGCCCAAGCCTCTCGCGGAGCTCGAACCAGCGCTGGATCGTGTGGTGGACGTCGGGGATGGTTGCCAGATTCAGCAGCAGTGGCGGTCCCGAAGTACGAGCGTCGCGTGGATCGTTCTCGGGCCGGCGGATCACCTTGTATTCGCAAGGCCTTGTCTGCGTGCTGCGTTCTCCGTCGAGCAGGGTGAGCGCCGTTACATACGAGGGGCGGCTGCGGGCAAAGATCACCAGGTCACGCAGCGGCTCGATTAGTGCATCGACGGCGGGCAATGACAATGGCTCGGCGAACTGCATCTGGGCGTGGGCGTTGACGGCGATCCGTGTTTCGTCTCGGCTCCAGTTCGTCTGCATCCCCGCTGCCACCAGCTGGAGCGATCCCCAGGGCATCTCGATGATCAACTGGTCATTGGACTCGTGATCGGCGGTGACCTGCAGGAGCGCCGGCCCAAACGCTCCTCCACGGAGCAGCTCTCGTAGACCATGAATCGCGACATGTGCCATACGCCCTGTCACCTGCTCGGGATCGGTGACGTGGCCGCCTCGGAGGATCGTCTCGAACACGAGATCAGCCGTGTGCGCGTTGCTCGGCGTGATCGGACGTGGGGCCACCAGCTCGCCATCGATCAGGGTGCACGGCCATCCGTCGAGCGACTCGCCAAACAGGGCGTTGACGTGAAGCGAGTCCATCGGGCTTGCCGCAAGGGGCGACTCAAGGAGGTGCACCGCTATCCCGCGATCAGGAGCGTAGTCGATCCATCCGTAGACCCTCGCCTCAGATCCCGGCAGCCAGAAGCGCCCCTCCTGGCGCCAGCTCTGCTCCGACTGCGACACCGCGCGAGAATACCCCGCAACTAGGCATGCCGACTGGGTCGGCTTCGGCGCAGCTCTCAGGGAAGGGCGCTTCCCTGAGAGCCACCGGGTGGCCGAGAAGGTCCGCGACGGTGTCTTGCGGTTGCGGGTCCGTAGCGGCGGCTTGCCCGCCGCGGTGCCGGCGCAGACCGTTGACCAGGTGCTCGCCGTGGGGTGGACCGAGCTTCACAGCGGCTATCCGCAAGAGCGGGTATTCGAGGGCCGGCCGGGCAGCGTGAACCCCCGAACCAGTCGCGCGCGCTTCGTCACGACTCGGGCAGTGGCCCGAAGCGTTGTTGGAAGCCGGTGGCAACTCGTGGAACTCCTCGGGATGTCGCGTTCTGACTCCACGCACGTGACGGGCCTGGTCCTCGGAATCCGAGATCGCGGTGCGCAACGCGGCTTTGAGTCCGCCCGTGATCTCGGACTCCGAGGACCCGATGATCTGTCCCTCGTGGACGAGACGCAGACTGTCGATGAACGCGACCGTGGCGTCGGCTCAGTTCGGCAGCTGGCTGGCGTCCTGCGCGACTCCGGCGTGCTGGGCGACATTGCGGGCCTGGTGCATCTGGCTGACGCCCGGCCACCATCTGACCTGCCAGCCCGGCAGCGCGCCCTTAACGGCGCTGTAGAGCTCGGGCACGCCCGCGCGCTCCTTTTATCGGACCGTGTGCTCGCGACTGGCCAGCCACAGCGCATACTCGCAGGCGCCGTCGAGCGCAATCAGCGCCACATGCCGGCCGGCCTCCGAGGCGTCATCCCACGTCGTCGAGCGTCCTCCGTGAGCAAACGCAGCCGCACGAGCGCTGACGCGGTCGGAAGGTCCAGAGGATCGGTTGCGGACATGCCGCGAATGGCGGGCTGGCGGCGGCCACGGAAACCACTGTCTGGCCGCCCCGCGCGGCGATCCGTCAACCTACGCGATATGCGGTGCTTCTATTGCGCGCGAGACGGGATGCCGGCGGCTGACGAGCACGTTCCGTCGCGGTACCTCGGCAGCCGTCTAAAGACGCGACGCGTGTGCAGGGACTGCAATCAGCGTGCCGGGCGCGAGATCGACGATCGCATGGCCAACTACCTGATGGTTCAGATTCCCAAGGCGCTCGCCGACGTTCGCAGCATCAAACATCAGGCAAAGGAGCCACACGCCGAGTCTGAAGGTGTCGTCTCCACCACCGGCGAGCGGGTGCGACTGACTTTCGATCCCCGCGGCGCGCAGGCACGACGCGCAACGGGCGAGCCGGTGCACGAGCCGGTGGAGATCCGCTACGGCCTTGACTCCGATCTTTGGGTGCGGTTCACAGCAAAGCTCGCACTCGGGTGCGCGGCAAAGCTTCAGCCTGCCGAGTGGCCTGCGCAACCGCTGGCCGGAGCTATCCGTGATCTGCTGTGGCACCGCCCTCCCATCGATCATCGGTTCTGGCCTGATGGTGTGCCCGGCTGGCCCGGTGAGCTCGACGACGAGCATCCGGCTCGCCAGGCGCTCGGCGATCGGCGCCATCTCGTTGGCTTCACGGCTCCGGCCGATAGCGATCGCTCGGCGGTGGCGGTCGGGGTGCTTTTCGGGGGCCAGATCGTGTGCGGGTTGCCGCTACCGGGCGTGCCGTGCCCGGTCTCCGGGCGGGTCTGGGTGATTGACTCCCGCTCGAGCAGGCCGCCGACCGTAGAGGATTACGATTCCGCGATCGAGCGGCTTCTCCGGGCGCGAGGTTGGTCGGAGCAGAAGCTCGACACGCTACGGCTCCCGTAGCGGCTCGAGTGGTCGTGCGACATCGGGTTCAGCTACAGGCATGGCTCGGCGGAGGCCACGTTGCCGGGGCTGCGAGCCGGCGCGGTCGGCCCCGCGACACGTCCCGGTAGCGAGGACGTGCACTGTGGGTGCCAGAGCCCGCCTGGGATATCCGGTAGTGGTCTTGCTGCTCACCGGCGCCCGTGTGCCGATCCGCTTGTCGACGACGTAGCATCGCAGCCTCGGATGCCCATCTAAGGCTCCCACTCCCGGACCCACATCCTTGCAGGGCTCTAAGGCGGTGTCTGCCTCGTCGTTCTCGTTGGATGCCTTCTACTGCTCCTGAACCGCGGCGACTGACACGGGGAAGCCATATCCCTGGAGGCGGGATGCTGCGGCGCGAAGGCTGACGATGCTGAAGAAGGGGAGAGTTAGGGGTGTTGTACGCGTGCTGCGGGTGATCACGACGAAGCTAATCTCGTGATCCGTTGGCAGCGGGCGAGTGGCTGGAAGGACATCGCGGTACGATGGGTCTTCGCGCTCGGCGATGGTGCGGGCCTGGTTGCGGAAGTCTTGGTCAAGGAGGAGTCGCTCGGCGCTGTTGATGCCTTGTGCGAACAGGTGGCTTAGGGTGGATGAGCTGCCGCGGTGCTTGACATGGATCAGGCCGGCGTTGGGCGTGAGGATGTCGCAGATCTCCATCTTGTCTGGGCCGCCGTCGTAGACGAACTTCTTGTCGAGACAGAGCGCTCCAATTGCTTGCGCTGCCTTGATGTTGTATGTGTCCTCATCGGTTCCGGGATCGGCATCGGGCAAGCCGGTCAGCATTGGCAGGGCATTGACCTCGGCTTCGACCTTGTCGCGGTAGTCGAGGTCGACGCGAAACCAGTCGCCTGTAGAAAGGACGTAGAGGTAGCCGTCCAACTCGACTTGGTAGACGAGGCACCGGTAGATTGGCCAGGAGTCCATGATTTGGTCGTCGGCTCTTATCGTGTGGAGTCGGTCGTGCTTGAGCAACTCGAGGTCGATCGCCGCTGCGTCGTGTGTGTCCAGGTAGGCGCTTATGCGCGGATCGTTGTCGAGGTCTTCCTGGTCGTCGCTTGATGAGAAGCGAAAGCCGTTGACATCGATCCAGTCGAGTGTCTGCGGGGCGGCCAGATGGACGTCGTCGATGTCGCGACTGACGAGCGCGTCTACGAGCTTGGCGTCGAGTTCTCGTAGGCGGTCGCGGCGCTTCTCCGGTCTGAGGTAGTCGATAAAGTCGAAGTGCTCCTTGTAGTGCTCTGCCTCGTACGCGACCAACAGTCGCTCGGCAAGCCGGGGGAGTGCCGGCACCTGAAGCCGAGTCTGTATCCCGAGCGCGTCCGCGCCGGTGAGTCGATGGGCTAGCGTCTCGTCCTGTGGGGTGCCGGTGACGCCGCGTAGTAGGTCGCGGCTGACGTCCAGGCCAAATGCTGCGAATGATGAGTCGCGGCTGACGTCACGGCGGGTGTGGATCGTCGTCTCATCGATGGTCTTGGCGTCGACACTCTTGAGCTGGTCGGGCGCGACGGTGTTGAGCACGACCCGCAACCCGAAGTCCTGGACGAACGCGTCGGCCTCGAGCAGATGCCGGCCGCCACCGAACGTAACGGCGAACAGCCGTCCCGACGCCTCGAATAGCAGGACGGCCGACGCAGAGGCGGTATAGACATCGTCGATCGGCCCGGTGACGTGTGGAGCTAGGTACGCCTTCCACCCGGGCGGATGAGGCGGATTCGAGGCGACAAACAACACGTCTTGCTCACCGTCGATACCTGGAACACGATGTCCGACAAGATCATCGCGATCCCGGAACGCTTCAGCGCGATCGAGGTCCGCCTTCAGTAGGGAAACTGTGATCTTCTGGAGCCTCGGAACGCGTGCCATCAGCAAGAAGCGCCATCGTGGCGAGAACCTACCAGGGAAGTACGCAAGGACCAGCTAGAGCCGATTAGTACAAGCATTACCAGCCATTGTGACGCGCGGGGAAGGAGCCTGCGGCCCGCCCGATTATTCGGTTTCTTCCAACCGGTGCAGTAACTCGCGACTATCGGCCACGGCACTCCTTGTGCGCAGCGATGAGTTGACAGTCTGTTGTGACCGGCTCGCGCAAACTCAATGGCGATTCCTTGGAACCCACGATGATAGTTGCGCGCGATATGGCTCGGCGATGCGGCGTGTGCTTCAGGCCCACGGGCCAGCAGTTGCTCGTTCCGGCTGGGGGCGGTCTGTCGAGAAGGGCATCTTCGAGTTCGGCTGCGCTGTGGCCAACGGGAGCAAGCTTTTCTTCGCAAAGAACGGGTTCGAGCAGAAGCTGTTGTGGCTTGATCGCTACAGCTGGCTATGTTCCTAACCTATGTCTGATCTCCGGCGGGGTGGGACCACGGGTAGGCCAGCAACCGGACATCTTTGCGAGAATCGTTCCGAGCGTACCGGCCGGGTTACCTCGTGGGGGCTGCAGTTTTCTTATGCTGGACGGCGGCGATATCTAACGCTGCCCGCTGCCACCCGCGAGCAGGCCGGGCGCGAGATGGCTGTTGTGATGGAAGAAGTCCGTTCGGGCACGTGGGTGCCGCCGAGACACCAACGTCGCCCAGAAAAATCCCATCGGGGGATGCCGACGTTTGAGAGGTTCGCCGGTGAGTGGCTAGCTCGCCAAAAGGACGAGGGTGGTCGAAAGCAGATGGGTCTCTCACAGGCGGGCGAGGCTGATCTTCAGTGGCGACTGGAGCATCTGTTGACTCGTTTCGCCTCGATGCTACTGGATGAGATCGCAGTATCTGACGTTGATGACTTTCGCCTCTCCAAGGTTCGCGAGAGAACGCTGAATTCGACGTCAATCAACAAAATACTCACAACGCTCGCGGCGATCTTGGAGACGGCCGTCGAATACGAGTTGATCGTGCGCAACCCAGCGAAAGGTCGCAAGCGACGTCTGCCAGAGGTGAAGCCCCGCCGCTCTTGGCTTGATCGGGCAGAACACATCACTGCGCTCCTCGACGGAGCAAGTGAGCTTGATCGGAAGGGTCGAGCTCAGGTCGGCTTGCGTCGTCCGGTGATCGCGACGCTTGTATTTGCCGGCTTGCGCCAGGGAGAGCTGCAAGCGCTCTATTGGCATGACATCGACCTCCGCCGTGGCACGATCCGCGTACGCAACGCCAAGACCGACGCTGGCGTGCGGATCATCCACATGCTGCCGATCCTGCGTCGCGAGCTCGCCGCATATAGAGATCAGCTCCAGCCGGCCCCTGGCCGGCGCGTCTTTGCCACGAGTAGTGGGGCGGCGATCGGGGCCTCAAATCTCCGGATACGCATACTCGCGCGAGCCGTCGATCAAGCAAACGCAAGGCTCGGGGCGAACGGGTGGCAGCCACTGCCTGACGGGCTCACGCCGCACTCCCTACGCCGGACGTTCGCATCGCTGCTCTTCGCGCTCGGTGAGCCTCCAACGTATGTCATGAGCCAAATGGGACATACAACGCCGGCACTTACGCTTGCCCTCTATGCCCGCGATATGAATCGCCGCGACGGTGAGCGTCAACGCCTCAGGGCGCTCGTAGCCGATGAACCCCAGCCCACAGTTGAGACCCAATCATCCGCGACGAGTGCGGGGGCCGTACGGATCATCCCTGTTCACGGGCCTACGTTCACAGCCAGCACATACGATTGCGGGCCGCGCGTAAGTGACTAGGTAGTCGGGCGATGCCCGATGGCGCCAGGCTCTCGCAACGGCTCAGGCCTGCGCGTCCTTACAGAATCTTACTGGCGCTAGTCATGTTGACGTCGGCGCGCCAGTCAGCTGGAACTAGGCGATCGGTACGCGACCCCGAGCAGGCCCGGATCGACCTGGTCGAGATCGACGTCGGCGAGATGATCGAGGAAGCGGCTGAAAGTAACGGCGCTGACGCGCCGGTCCGCACCTGGCAGCCGATACTCGGTGATGCCTTCCGGTTGTGTGGATATGTGCTTGGTGTCATCCGCGATCAGCCACGTGGCGTCTGCGAGCAGCGCAGTATGGATCACCGGGTCGTCCTTGCGATCGGCGGTGTAGACGGGAATCAACTCGGGGTCGAAGTCATCGGTGACCTCGACGCATGTGGCCGCGATCTGTCGACGAACCACATCAACGTCTTCCTCGCGCAGAGTGGGATCAAGCCTTGGCCCGGCCTCTCGTAGCTTGCGCTCGTACTCGGCAAGCAAGGGAGGTGAAGCGACCAACCGCCAGTCATCTGGGCATCCCGTCGGCAACGCCTCTCGCAGTCGCGCGTATCTGGCGTGAGCTTGCTCGGCAAGTGCATCGAACGCCCCCCCGCCGAGCTGCCCACTGGTGCTCGCTGATTTGGCGTGCAGCGCGTCCGCTTCCTGGTGGAGAAGCTCGCGACGTGCGGCGAGCGCGCCGAACGCCAGCACGACTAGGAAGCGTCGACGATAGCCGCGCGGGGAGAGAACCGCCGGCAGGACCACGCTGGTGTCGAGTACGACGGGCCGCACGAGGCGGCACTCTATGCGCGGGTTGCGAACCTAGTCGTCGCCTTCGAGCGCCGCCTGCACGTCGGCATCGCTGACGGTCGCGTAGCGCTCATCCAGCGCCCGGATCTCCTCATCGAGCCGGTAGGTTCCCGACAGCGAGGCGAGGAGCCCGGCGAGCGGAACGCGATAGTCGCCGCCGGGCAGCTTGACGTAGGGGATCTTCTCGCTCTCGATCCAGTTGAGGATCGTGCGCTTGCTGACGTTCAGCAGTTCCGCGGCCTGCTTGGTGGAGAGCAGCTTGGGTTGTGAGCGGACGGCCGGCATCAGGTTCCCTCGATCGCGTTCAAGCGAAATCTAGCACGATAGTCGCAGTTTAGACTATTTATCGTGCCCTGCGCAATTTTCTTGATCTTCCTGACACAGCATAGCTCTCCGCGGGTCGCTCCCCGACCTCAGCCGTGTCGGTATGCGCAACCCGCTCGCGCCCGCCAACTAACAACCCGTCTCGCACCAATCTCAGACACTTTCCTGGGCGAGCGCGATGCCGCTTGGACCCAGGGGACCCCATCCCCATCCATGCGCGAGTAGTTCCTTGCAGTCGTTAGATTTCGCGCAGGAAACGAAGCAGCAAAGGAAAGCGAAAAAAGACCCAAAATCACCGCAAGCGAGCGCTCCCCTAGCGGCGTAGCTCGCAGAAAACATATCATTTGCAGGTCTTTTAATGGGCGCGGCGGGTTTCGAACCTGCGACCTCTCGCGTGTGAAGCGAGCGCTCTCCCACTGAGCTACGCGCCCTGAGCAACCGAGTCTATTGAGCTTGGCTGGCGGTCGCGATGCGCTGGGCGGGAAGTCGATCGCGCTCCCGCCGCGGTCAGCAGGCCACTGGCGGGAGCGCAATCAGGACCGGCGGCGCGTAGATCATGCCCGTCGCGGATAGCGGCGCTTCCTCCTCAGCCTGCCTTGGCGCCGAAGCTGAGCACACCCGGACCGCAGCTGCTCGTGAACTTGCCGCTGATCTGCTGGCTGAAGCTGATCGTGCCCGTGGCGGTTTTGGCGCTGGTGAATCGGCCGGTGAGCTTGCTGGTGGTCTTCGTGGTGTCGCCAAAGGCGCTGTAGCTGAAGATGGCGCCCGAAATCGAGAAGCTGCCCGACTTGGAGAGCTTGACGGTGCCGACCTTGGTGATGTTGTTGGGCTGTGTGTAGTAGTCGATACCGGGTCGGAAGCCTCCCGCTCCGAAGCAGCCGAAGGACGAGTACTTGAAGTTCTGAAGCGTGGAGCCGTTGCTCGCGACGGTGAACGTGACCGGCGCCTTGAAGCCGTTGATGGGCGAGGCCGAGGTGAAGCCGCTGAAACGCGCCCCGGCATGGGGGTGGGCGGCAAGGGCTGTTGCAACGCTGCTCAGGCCTGCGATGGCAACGATCGCGGCTGGGAGCAGGCGCCTGCGAGTGGTAGTGCTCATCGAGTCTCCTCGGTCGATCGGGGTGGTCCCTGCTGCGCTGCTGCGCCGGGCGAAGTCTACGCAGGCGGCGAGTACGGCTTCGCTGAACCTCGACGGTTCTACGTCAAAGCTCCGTATGTGACGCTCAGGAGCCCAGCTTGACCGTGGGGTGGGGATATAGCCGATCGCTCGGCTCCGAGTAGGCGGCGGCCAGGGCATCGACTTCACCCTGGGTCAGGGATGTGCCGAATGCAGGTGGACCCCCGAGCAGCTTGTAGCCGGCTAGGAGCTGCTTGCCAAGCTGGGCGACGCTGAAGTGCGCGTCGTAGACGCTGTCGATGTACAGGTTCACGTTCGCCCGCGCGAAGCGCGCGGCCGCGGGGGTGCCGCGTTCGATCTGTTCATGGGCGGCCTCGATCTGCTGCCAGCCCCGCGTCGAGAGGATGACGTAGCTGCGAAACAACGCCGCCATGCCGGCTCCCGGCCCGGTGATCGATGCGGATTTGTGTTCAGTGAAGAGGGCAGGAAGCTTCAGCCGGGATGCGCTCTGAGCGGCAGCCTCGATGGCGGCGAGCGCGGTCGGACCAGCTCGGCCGTCGCGGGGGCGGCTGCCATCGAGGCCGTTGGCCACATACGGCCACGCCGCTTTCGTGGTCGCGACCTCGCCGGCGAGCGCCCCGCGCATGTTGCTCAGCGTGTGGCTCACCAGCACGAGATCTTCGCGCTCGAGCTGTAACACGGCCGCAGTGGGCGCCTTGCCGCTACCACAGGCGCCCAGCGCGAGGGCGCCGCCGCTCGCCAGGAGCAGCGCCGCGGCTCGACGCAAAGCGCTCTTGCTTGGAGTCCGCGTGACCTAGGTGCCGAGCAGGTCGACCACGAACACGAGCGGCGCATTGGCCGGAATCGTGGGCGGTGAGCCTTTGGCGCCATAGCCGAGTGCCGCGGGGATTATCAGCTCACGCCGTCCGCCGACCTTCATTCCGGCCACGCCCTGGTCCCAGCCGGCGATCACCTGTCCCTTGCCGAGAGCGAAGCTGAAGGGTTCTTTGCGCTTCCAGGAGGCGTCGAACTCCTTGCCGCCTTTGTACAGAACTCCCACGTAGTTGACGGTGACTGTCTCGCCTGCCTTGGCTTCGGCGCCCGTTCCCTTGATCAGGTCTTTGGCTTCGAGCTTGCTCGGCGCTGGGCCGGACGGGACGCTCACCTTGGGTTCGGTGGCGAGCGGACCGCTGGTGGGTGTCTTGGCGGTCGCCGTCGAGGTGGGCGATTCAGCGGCTTTGGTGCTCTTGCCTTCAGTGGCTTTGACCAGCGCGTTATCGGCTGTGTTCTCGTTGCCGACGGTGATCGTGCTCGAGTTGCCGCTCGATCCACAGCCGGCGATCAGGACTGCGACTCCGAGCGTTGCCAGAGCTGCGCCGGAGCGCGAGCGAAAGGTGGGGTGAAAGTCGTTGAAGTTGGTCACGGTCGGGCAGCCTACCGGAACGGAGCCGTAACGGGTGCGGGTTCTCTAGCGCCCGTGGCATTGCGTTAGGATCGGCGACGGACCGTGCTAGGCGGGGAGGTAGCGGCGCCCTGAATCCGCAATCCGCTCTAGCGGGGCCGAACTCCCTTCCGAGGGGCTTCGGCTTCGGTCGCTCTGTCGCTTGGGGCGTCGATGGTTCGGGTCCCGCGCGGTGTCGGCTTGCGAACCAGGTCAGGTCCGGAAGGAAGCAGCCTTAAGCGATCACCGACAGGCGCAGCGGGAGCTCCCGAACCGGAGCCGTGGGCGAGAGTAGGCGCCGAAGCTCGAGATCTCGACGCGGGGTGCACGGTCCACTATCCAGTGCAGCGCTTGAAGATCAGCCACGAGCCGTTGCTGGCCGACTCGCTGAAGCCCGGCGGGACGCTGACAGCGATGTGCGGGTCCTTGGGGTCGAGCACGTAGTCGTCTTCGACCTCTTTGCTGGCGGGGTCCACGTAGATGCCGCGGCTGATCTGCCCGGAGGGCAGTTGTGCGTTGACGATGTTCCTTGGGCTCGTTTCCAGATACAGCGCCAACAGGGGTATGGGTGCGTGGTTAGGGACGCCGACGGGTCCGCAGCGGAGGGTGACGGAGCCGTTTTCGACCAGGGCCACGAGATCGCCTTCGATCGACTGCTGACGCGCGAGTTTGTCCATGACACGGTGGGCCGAGTGATACTGGGCGGGGGTGTAGGCGATTAGCGCGAGCACCACCACGCCACCGCCGGCCATCCACCAACGTCTTCTCGGGTCGGATGGCTCAAGACGTGTCCATCCGAACACGCCCGCTCCGCAGAAGACACACAAGATCGCCGCGATGAGGAAGGCGTAGCGCGTGTCGATGGGCAGCCCGAGCGAGGCAAAGGCCGCCAGCACGACCACGGCCGCGACGCCAGTTGCCGCCCCCAGCAGCGCGCGACGACGCAGCCACAGCAGCGAGAGCACCCCACCGACGGCCGCGCCGAGGAGCACAGGTGGGCGCAGGATCTCGCCGATCCGCCGCGGGATGTACTCGGGCACCTTGGCAATGCCCGTCTCGCGACCGAGCGTGGAGGCGGTGTGGCGGGTGTTGGTGAGCGACCACAGCGGCTGCCCGGTGATCGCCAGGTCACTCACGATCCACACGAGCGGTGCGGCGGCGGCGAGCAGGGTGAGCATGATCAGCCCCCGGCTCGTGCCCAGCGTCGGGTCGGCGAGCTGGCGTCTCTGCGGTGAGCGCTCGCGCAGCGAGCGGCGCGCCCAGCTGGGGGTGAGCCCGATCAGATATAGCCAGTAGAGCCCGGAGAACGCCCAGGCTTCGGGTCGCAGCAGCCCGGCCAGCGCGAGCAGGGCCAAGACGGGCCAGCCGGCTGCCCGCCCGCGGCGTTGTTGCGCGCCCGACTCGAGGAGCAGCGCGCTCAGCACGAGCAGCAGATACGGGACATCGACGTAGGCGCGCACGCCATATTCGAGGACGGGCACGCGCGTGATGAAGATCAACCCGGCGAGCGCGCCTGCCGCTCGGCCGAACCAGGCTGCCCCGAGCCTGTAGATCACCCACGTGCAGGCGGAAAGCGCAAGGAAGGCGAGGACGACGGTCACCTGTTCGATCGCGTTGGCGCTCAGCGGCCTGAGCACGACCCCCAGGATCTCCACCAGTGGATGCGGGGTGGGGGCGATTGCCACGCCGTAGGCCGGTGTTTGCCCGCGCGCCAGCTGTCCGCCCCAGGCGAGGGCGTAGAGGGTGTCGTAGTTGACGAAGCCCACGCCGCTGAGCAGACGCAGCACGACGGCTCCCGCGGCGATCGAGATCGGCGCGCACAGGCGCACGGCGGAGTGCTTGAGCGAGGCGGTCATGGGCGCGGACGCTATCCGCTCGCGCTGCATCTGGGGCCCGCTCCCGGGCGTGGGTAGACTCAGGCGAACGGTGTCGATGCAGGAGCAGCCACAGGAGCAACAGCGGTCGCTGTATCGCAGGCACCGGCCCCGCAGCTTCGCCGAGGTGGTCGGTCAGGAGCCGGTCGTGCGCACGCTGCGAAACGCGGTGGAGCGCGGCAAGGTGCACCACGCGTACCTGTTCGTGGGCTCGCGCGGGACGGGCAAGACCTCGATGGCGAAGATCCTCGCGGCGTGCTTGAACTGCGAGCGCGGGCCGACGGTAGAGCCGTGTGGGGAGTGCGAGTCGTGCCTGTCGATCGCCCGGGCGACCTCGCTGGACGTGATCGAGATGGACGCCGCCTCGAACAACTCGGTGGACGACATCCGTGAACTGCGTGAGAGCGTGGCCTATGCGCCGGTGAGCGGCAGGCGCAAGGTGTACATCCTCGACGAGGCCCACATGCTCTCGACAGCTGCCTGGAACGCATTTCTGAAGACGCTCGAGGAGCCCCCGCCGAACACTGTCTTCGTCCTGGCCACGACCGAGGCGGGCAAGGTCCCGGCGACCGTGGTCGACCGCTGCCACCGCTTCGACTTCCATCGTCCCACCGTCGAGCAGATCGCGAGCGTGGTCCGCCGCGCGGCAGCGGCCGAGTCGATCGAGATCCCCCCGCCGGCCGTGGCGGCACTGGCGCGCTCGGCCACGGGCAGCTTCCGCGACGCCCTCGGCACGCTCGAGCAGCTCGTGACCTACAGCGGCAGCGCGATTGCGCTCGAGGACGTGCTGGCGGTGCTCGGCGTGGCCGACACGCGGCTGCTCGAAGAGACAGTCGATGCGATCGCCGCCGGCGACGCCAGAAGGGCGCTGCTGGCGCTCGAGGGATGCGTGGAGCAGGGGCGTGACGCGGGCTCCTTTGCCGCCGACCTCGAGGTGCGGGCACGCGAGCTGCTGGTCGTGCAGACGCTCGGCGAGCTGCCCGAAGAGCTGTCGCTGACTCCCGAGTCCGACGAGGCCCTGCGCGCGCAGGCCGAGCGCGTGGACCACGCGACGGTGGTGCGCCTGCTGGAACTGCTGGGCGAGGCGATGGAGGGTGTACGGGCGGGGGCCGATGCGCGTACGCGCCTGGAGCTTGCGCTCGTCAAGGCGTCGAAGCCGGTGCTCGACGGCTCGATGCGAGCATTGCTCGCCCGGATCGAGCGACTCGAGGCTGGCCCCGCGAGCGCTGCAAGCGTTACGGCACAGGCGCCCTCGCCCTCCCCCTCGTCCCCGGCGCCGGCCCCGCCTGCCCCGGTCCCGCCGGAGACCCCCTCGGCGCCGGCGACCCCGGGACCCGCTGCGGCTGCTGCCCCGCCAGAGACCCCCTCGGCGCCGCCGACCCCACAGGCCGCTGCGACTCCCGGACCAGCTGCGGCTCCGCTGGTGAGCGAGGGCCCACCGCTGGCGGGCGACCTCGATGCGGTCTGCGCGCTATGGCCCGCGGTTGTCGATCTGGTACGCGGCGAGAACGCGCTGATTGCGGCTGTGATCGGCGAAGCGCGGCCGGTGGCGGTCGACGGCGAGGATCTCACGCTGGCGTTTGCCTCGACGGCCCAGTTCCTGAAGAAGAAGGCCGAGGACCCAACCAACCGCACGACCGTGGGTGAGGCCCTGCGTGCGCTCAGCGGCAAGCGCTGGCGGCTCTCCTACGAGCTGAGCGACGAGCTCGGCGAGCAGGAGCGCCCTGCGCCTGGCGGGCAGTCGGAGGAGGACTGGATCAAGCGCTTCGTGGAGGAGTTCGACGCGGAGGAGATCACCGAAGGATCCGAGTCGGCGCCGGAGGCCTCAGCGAGGCGGGAGAATGGAGGGTCAGAGGTGGAGGCCGTGACCAGCGACGAGAAAGGCGCCTGATGGGAAAGCAGCCGCGGATGGGAAACATGCAGCAGATGATGCAACAGGTCCAGAAGATGCAAAAGGACATGGAGAGCGCTCAGGAGGAGCTGCGCAACGAGGTTGTGGAGAGCTCGGCCGGCGGCGGGATGGTAACGGTCAAGATGAGCGGTGAGATGGTGCTGCGCGAGGTCAAGATCGACCCCTCGGCTGTGGACCCCGAGGATGTGGAGATCCTCTGCGACATGGTGCTGGCGGCGGTCAACGAGGCTCTGCGCAAGACCCAGGAGCTGGCTGAGAGCAAGATGGGCGGCGCGACCGCGGGGCTCGATCTCGGCAGCCTGGGCGGCCTCGGCCTGCCCGGCCTATGAGCCGCCCCGACCGCAGGCCCCACCCGTGAGCTCGGCCTCCTACGCCCCTCCCGTCCAGCGGCTCGTGACAGAGCTCTCGAAGCTGCCGGGCATCGGTAATCGCACGGCCCAGCGCCTGGCGTTCCACATCCTGCGTGCTTCGACCGCCGACGCCACGGCGCTGGCCGAGGCGATCCGCGAGGTGAAGGAGAAGATCGGCCTGTGCGAGGTGTGCTTCAACCTCACCGATGAGACGCGCTGTCGCATCTGCCAGGACCCCAGGCGCGAGCAGGAGCTGATCTGCGTGGTCGAGGAGCCGAGCGATGTGATCCCGATGGAGCGCACCCACGAGTATCACGGCGTCTACCACGTGCTCGGCGGGGCGCTCTCGCCGATCGACGGAGTGGACCCGGAGGACCTGAAGATCGCAGAGCTGCTCACGCGAGTGACCTCTACGGAGGTGTCTGTGAGAGAAGTGGTGTTGGCCACCAACCCGACGACGACGGGAGAGGCGACGGCACTGCACATCGCCGAGGAGCTGCGCACGCGCGCGCCCGCCGTGAAACTCACGCGGCTGGCCAGCGGGCTGCCGGTGGGCTCCGATCTGGAGTACGCCGACGAGGTCACACTCGGCAAGGCCTTTGCCGGGCGCCGCGACATGTGACATATCCTGCGAGGAATGTCCGAGTTGATCGTCATGAAGTTCGGCGGCACGTCGGTGGCGGATGCCGAGCGCATCAAGCGGGCCGCGCGGCGGATCGTGGAGAAGCGGGCGGCGGGTCAGCAGGTGGTGGCAGTGCTCTCGGCTCGCGGCAAGACAACGGACGAGCTGATCACGATGGCCGAGGAGGTCTCAACGGCGCCGGATCCGCGCGAGATGGACATGTTGCTCTCGACGGGGGAGCGGATCTCCTGCGCGCTGTGCGCGATGGCGATCAACGACCTGGGGCACCGAGCGATATCGCTCACCGGCTCCCAAGCGGGAATCGTGACCGACGAGTCGCACACCAAGGCGCTGATCCTCGACGTGCGCGCCGAGCGCATTCGCAGGGCCCTGGAGGAGGACAACATTGTGCTGGTAGCGGGCTTCCAGGGCGTGTCGAAGGACGCCCGCAACGTCACTACCCTCGGTCGCGGTGGCTCGGATACGAGTGCTGTGGCTGTGGCCGCGGCGCTCGGGGCGGAGGTGTGCGAGATCTACACCGACGTCGCAGGCGTGTTCTCGGCTGATCCGCGGATCGTGCCCAACGCACGCAAGCTGGACATGGTGTCGTTCGAGGAGATGCTCGAGATGGCTGCCTCGGGCGCCGGTGTGCTGCAGTTGCGCTCGGTCGAGTATGCGCGCAACCACGGAGTGCGGATCCACTGCCGCTCATCATTCAGCGAGGAGCCCGGCACTGTGGTGCTGGCGGAAGGAGAGACCATGGAGCAGCCGCTGATCACAGCTGTGACCCACTCGGTGGCCGAGGCGCGAGTCACGCTCACGGGCGTGCCCGATGCGCCTGGTGCGGCGGCGCGCATCTTCGAGGCGCTGGCGCAGGCGAACGTGAACGTGGACATGATCGTGCAGAACGAGCCGGTGGCTGCCGGCGGTCAGGCTGAGATCTCGTTCACGGTTCCTCGCGAGGATCTGCGCACAGCGCAGGCTGCGCTCGCGCCGCTGACGGGTGAGGCGTTCGCCGATCTGGGCACCTACGAGAACATGGGCAAGGTCTCGATCGTGGGCGCTGGCATGCGCTCGCATCCAGGGGTGGCGGCCAAGGTGTTCAGTGTGCTGGCCGAGGAAGGCGTGAACATCGACATGATCTCCACCTCCCCGATCAAGATCTCGTGTGTGATCGACCGCGACCGGGTGGAGCTGGCGGTGCAGGCGCTGCATAGCGCCTTCGAGCTTGCGGGCGAGGACACGATCTTGGTCGAGGACAGCGTTCGCGCCAGTCCCTCCTGAGCACGTGTGAGGAGTCTCATCCTCCGCACGACTGCGCGAACGCGGCGATCTGTCACAATCTCTACGCAACTCGTTACGTTTGGCCACTTTCAAGGACGATTGGACATGCGCGCAGTTCCACGACGCCGCCACTACCTGGCCAGCCAACGGCTGACGCTGTTGACGCCGGTGTTCCGCTACAGCGACTCGCGTGACGCGTACGTGCTCAGGGTCATCGGCAAACGCGTGGGCCCGGTCCTGCGCGCGGACCGCCGCGTGACGAAGCGCCGACGCCTCGAAGGTCCGGAGCGCCGCGCTCACGCTGCATAGACGAGGTTCTCAGCAGCCGCCGCTGTCGAGCGAGCGCTGAAGCTTCTCCAGCACCCTCACCACCCGCAGGCCGCTGTGTCCGTCCGAGCGCGGCTGGGTACCGCTGCGAATGCACTGCACGAAATGCTCGCACTCGATCCGCAGCGGCTCGAGGTTGGGTATCCGCGGGGAGAAGGTGTCGCCCGAGCGGGCAATGTACTCGCCCCACGAGCGCGTGTCCTCGTCGAAGCCCTTGTCGTAGATGGTCAGCTTGCCCTCGATCAGCATGTCGTCGAAGGTGGCCATGCGACGCGAGCCCACCACGGTGATCCGTCGCTCCTTGTGCGGGTCGAGCCACGAGAGATGCAGGTGCGCAACGACACCTGAGGGAAAGCGCAGATAACAGAAGACCACGTCCTGGACGCCCTCGCGCACATAGGAGGCACCGTTGGCGAGGCACTCCTCTGGCTCTTCGCCGATCAGGTGCAGCGCCACGGAGACGTCGTGCGCCCCCAGGCTCCACAGGGCGTTCTCGTCCTTGCGCAGCTGGCCCAGGTTCAGGCGGTTGCCGTAGATGTAGAAGAGCTCGCCCAGCTCCTGGCTGTCGAGCAGCTCCTTCAACCGGGCCACGGCCGGGTGGTACTCGAGCAGGTGCCCGACCATCAGGATCTTGCCCGCGGCAGCAGCGGCGACAACCGCGCGTTCAGCATCGGCGGCGTTGGTGGCGAGGGGCTTCTCGACGAAGCAGTGCTTGCCGGCTCCCGCCACCGCGACCGCGAGCTCGGCATGGGTGGGCACGGGCGTGGCCAGCACGACCGCGTCGAGCTCGGGATCGGCCAGCAGGTCCTGGATGTCGGCCGTGGAGCGCGCAGCTGGAAACGAGCGCTCGAGCTTGGCGCGTGCCTCGGGCGAGGCGTCGCACAGCCACGCCAGCTCGCAGCCCGCGATCGCGCCCAGGTTGCGAGCCAGGTTGGGCCCCCAATAGCCGAGGCCGACGATGCCCACCCGGACGGTCTGGGACGAGTCGCTCACGAGGTTGGTGTCGCCGGCCGGTTCACGGTCTCGTAGTTTCCCGTCTCGGGCGGCGGGACGACCTCAACCGAGTGTGCCGATCGCCACCACGCAGCGCTCCGCCGCGTGACCGTCCCCATAGAGCTCGGGCCGCTCGGCGGGAGGCTCTCGGCGCAGCGTCTCGAGCGCGGCGGCGGCGTCCAGGTCCACGAGCGTGTTCCAGCCCGTCTGCACAGTCTCGACCCACTCGGTGTTCGCTCGCAGGGTCACGCACCGAACGCCTGCCAGGTAAGCCTCCTTCTGGACGCCTCCCGAGTCGGTGAGCACGGCCTTCGCCTGGCAGAGGAGAGCGGTGAACTCGAGGTAGCCGAGTGGCTCGGTCAATGTAACCCCCTGCATGCTCTCGAGCTCTCCGAGCAACCCGGCCTCGAGCAGGCGGGTACGGGTGCGAGGGTGCACGGGGAAGAGGACGGGATCGGGCAGCATGCGGATCAGCTCGAGGAGCGCGCGCAGCCGCGCGGGGTCGTCGACGTTGCCCGCGCGGTGCGCAGTCACCAGCAGGTAGGCGCCCGGTTGCAGGCCGTACGCCCTCAGGGCCTGGGTATCGGCGCGCGCAGTCGGCTGCCGGCGCAGCGCAACGTCGACCATCACGTCGCCCACTACCTCGACGCGACCGGCCACCGACTCGGCTTTCAACTGCTCGGCGGCGCTAGTGCTGGGGCACAGCAGCAGCGAGGCGATGTGATCGCTCAGCACGCGGTTGAGCTCCTCGGGCATGCGCCGGTCGAACGAGCGCATGCCGGCCTCGACGTGCACCACCGGTATTTGGGCCTGGGCCGAGGCCAGTGCGCCAGCGAGCGTGGAGTTGGTATCGCCGTAGACGAGCGTGGCGTCAGGCCGTACCTCCGAGAGCAGGGGTTCGAGCGCGCTCAGCATCCGAGCCGTCTGGGAGGTGTTGGTGCCTCCCCCGATGGCCAGCTCACGGTCGGGACGGGCGAGCCCGAGCTCGGCGAAGAACACACTCGAGAGTGAGTCGTCGTAGTGCTGGCCGGTGTGCACCAGGATCTCCTGGTGGCGCTCGCGCAGCGGACCTGAGACGGCCGCCGCCTTGATGAACTGCGGGCGGTTGCCGACGACGGTGAGGATGCGCACCGGGCCTAGCCTAGTCGTCGGTGGCCGCGTAGCTGAGGGTGGGCCAAGTCGCCTCCCAAGTGCAACGCCACCGGACATGCACATGCTAATGTATGCTTATGTTGGAGCACAGGCTGCAGATACTGCTGGACGAGGAGCGTCACGCGCGCATCACATCTGTTGCACGTGAACGTGGGGTGTCCGTAGCGACGGTGGTCAGGGAGGCGATCGACCGTGGAGTCGCCGACCCCTCAGACCGACGCAGGGCGGCGGGGCGGCGCCTGCTGGATGCTCCCGACATGCCCGTATCGGATCCTGGGGAGCTCAAGGAAGAGCTCGAGGCGCTACGCAGCCGGCACGCGTGATCGTCCTGGACACGACGGTGCTCGTGTACGCGAAGGGCGCTGAGCATCCGCTGCGCGACCCATGCCGGGAGCTGATCGAGGCGATTGCCGACGGCACAGTCGAGGCCACTACCTCGGTTGAGGTGATCCAGGAGTACGTGCACGTCAGGGCACGTCGGCGCGAACGCGAGGAGGCGGCGGTGAGCGGGCGAGACTACGCCGAGCTGCTCTCGCCATTGCTCGAGGTCACGCGCCAAGACCTAGAGCACGGACTCGCGCTGTTCGCGCGCGACAGGCAGCTCGGAGCTTTCGACGCGGTACTTGCTGCTGCCGCTGCAGCGAACGGTGCGCGCGCGCTGGTGTCTGCCGACAGTGCATTCGCAGGCGTCACCGACGTCGTGCACGTCGTTCCCGACGCTTCAGGGGTCAGGGCCCTGCTCGAGTGAGTCTCCAGCGCCGCATCCCCGGTCTGATCCTCACCGAGCGCGAGCATTCGGTTCCGCTCGAGCACTCCGATCCCGATGGCGCGCGGATCACGGTGTTCACGCGCGAGGTGGCAGACCCGGAGGGCATGGAGCGACCGCTGCTCGTGTTCCTGCAGGGTGGGCCTGGATCGGAGGCGCCAAGGCCCTCGCGGACGGACTCCTCGCCGCCGTGGCTGGCTCGCGCGTTGGCCGACTTTCGGGTGCTGATGCTCGACCAGCGCGGCACCGGACGCTCGAGCCCGATCGGGCCGCAGCTGGCGGGCAGTGCGCAGGAGCAGGCCGACTACATGGCCCACTTCCGCGCCGACTCGATCGTGGCCGACGCCGAGTGGGTCCGCCGCGAGCTGGGGGTGGATCGCTGGAGCGTGCTCGGGCAGAGCTTTGGGGGCTTCTGCACCATGCGCTACCTGTCGGCTGCGCCGGAGGGGCTGCGCGAGGTGCTCTTCACGGGCGGAGTGCCCCCACTCGACACACACATCGATGACATCTATCGCGCGACCTATGCGCGCATGCGCGCCCGCAACGAGCGCTTCTACGAGCGCTACCCCGATGATCGAGAGCGGGTGCTCAGCCTCCTCGACCGCGTGCGGCGCGAGCCTCTGAAGCTTCCGAGCGGCGACCGCCTGCACCCTGCGCGCGTGCGTCAGATGGGCCACATGCTGGGTATGAGCGACGGCTGTGAGCGCTTGCACTACCTGCTCGAGCTCGATTCGGACTCGCCGGCGTTCCTATATGACGCCGAGGAGGCCACGACGTTCGGACGTGGACCGCTGTATGCGGTCCTGCAGGAGGCCTGCTGGGCTGACGGGGGGCAGACTGCCTGGTCGGCCCAGCGGGTGCTCGCCGAGCACGCCGACTGGCCCGAGGAGTTCTTCACCGGCGAGCACGTCCTGCCGTGGGTCTTCGAGGAACCCAGCATGGAGCCTTATGCCGAGGCCGCCGAGTTGCTCGCCACGCGTCAGTGGCCGGCGCTCTACGACCGCGAGCGCCTGGAACGCAACGAGGTGCCCGGAGCCGCGCTGATCTACGCCGAGGATCCCTATGTGGAGCGGGTGTTCTCAGAGCAGACGGTACGCACCGTTCCAGGACTGTGCGCCTGGCTCACGAGCGAGTACGACCACGACGGCCTGCGCAAGGACGGCGAGCGGGTGCTCGGCCGGCTGTTGGACCTGGCACGCGGCGAAGTTTGACAACTCGCTCCGACCGCCTAGGAGGCTAGTTGGAAGTCTTCGACTGGTCTGTAGGGCGTGACAAATTTGAGAAAAGGAACACTTCTTATTCTTGACATACATCGCAGGGCCGGATAGAACCTTCCTGTCAGCTGCCCTGGAGGGGTAGCAAAGTCCCACTGGATGGAGCCGTCGTGCTGACCGGCGCAAATGGAACCAGACCTCGGCCTGGGGTCTTTCAACACGTTCAAGGAGATGGACATTGTCTCGACGAGTCTTTCGTGCCGGCGCCCTGTGCGCCGCCACCACCGCAGCGCTCGCTGTCGGCGTGGCCAGCGCCTCGGCATCAGCGCTCTACGTATCGAACACCACGCCCATCGTGAAAGGCGGCAAAAGCTGCACGGCGCCCGGCTACAACTCGGTGCAGGCCGCCATCGAAGCTGGGAGCACGATTGACGTCTGTCCCGGCACGTACACCGAACAGCTGAGCATCACCAAGGCGGTCAAGCTGGTGGCGGTTGCCGGCACGGGCACCGCCACCGTCCAGCTTCCCGCGACGGCCCCCGACTCGACGAACAAATGCGATACCGAAACACCCGAAGGGCAGATAGACGAGATCTCGATCTGCACGTCGGGCACGGTCACGATCACCGATCTCAACGTCGAAGCTCTGATCCCGATCGAAACCTGCACCAAAGGCCTCAACGGCATCTTCGTCGCCGGTGGCGCCACGCTCAAGGCCAGCAACCTGACCGTGAACGGAGCCGGCACCACCCTTGATGGCGCCAAGGGCTGCCAGCATGGAATCTCGATCGCGGTTGGCCTGAAAACCCCCAACGAGGTGGGGCACGCGATTCTCAAGGAGGTGACCTCGGTCGGCTATGAGAAGAACGGGCCGACGGTCAGAGGGGTGGGATCGACGCTTGCGATGAGCGCATCGACGGTCACGGGCTGGGGAGCCACCCCCTACATAGCCCAGAACGGGGTGGAGATCGCCTATGGCGCCACCGGCGTCGTGAAGTCCTCGACGATCTCGGGGAACGAGTGCGAATACCCCGGCGTGTGCGGTGCGACCGGCGTACAGGCCACCGGTGTGCTCTTCTACAAGGCCGCACCGGGCTCGAGCGTAGCGTCCTCGACGATCACAGAAAACGATCAGGGCGTCTACTACGCCTCGGGCAGCGCCTCGGTGCCTGTCAGCCCCGACGTGACGATCAGCAAGGACGTCCTCGCGAGCAACCGCTACGAGGGTGTCTTCCTGGAAGAAGGCAAGGCGGCCCTGACGAACGACACGATCAACGGCAGCGGACTGGTCGGTATCGAACTCTTCCAGACCGACGAACAGGCATCCGCGAGCGAATCGAGCGCGACCAACACCAAGATCAGCGGCCAGAGCCAAGCCTCGATCAAAGTGAGCTCAGACAAACAGCCGACTGACAAGCCGGGGAAGTTCACCTTCAGCAAAGGCACCGCCGCGGCGCCCGTGCTGATCAACGAAAGCAGCAGCTTCGAAGTTATCTTCTAGGAGATAGCTGGCAGGCGGGAGGCGCGGTGCATCGAGGGCCGCGCCTCCCGATCCGGCGCGTTACGCCTCTGCTCGCAGCTCCTCGGCCGAGGGCACCTCGATCGGTCCGTCCGGTGGTTGGGTGAAGCGGATCGGGTTCCCGAACGGGTCGCGCAGCGCGCAGTCGGTCCCATAGAAGCGCTCGGTCGGCTCCTGCGTGAACTCGACACCGGCCGCGCACAGCCGCTCGTAGGTTCCGCGACAGTCATCGGTTTCGAAGATCACGCCACCGCCTGCTCCCCCCTTGGCCACGAGCTCGCGGATCTGGGCAGCGGTGGCTTCGTCATAGGCGGGCGGTCCGGGGAGCATCAAGTTGAGCTGCAGGTCGGGCTGGTCGGGCAGGGTCACGGTCAGGAAGCGCATGACGCCAAGGTCGGCGTCGGTATGGACGACCATTCCGAGCTTGCCGACATAGAAGTCGAGCGCCTCGTCTTGGTCGAGGACATGGATGAATGTGTGGGTTATTCGTTTGAACATGGAAGGCACGCTACGGGCCCGGGGCTCGCTGCGCTTCTCCTAATCTGCTCACTTGATCAGCCCGCAGGGCGCATCCATGCCATTGCCCAGCAGGCCGGCACCCGCAGGGCGCTCCCCACGTCCGCGAAGCGCTTGCGGTAGCGCGTCGGTGACTCGCCGACGATCTTGCTGAAGGTGCGACTGAACGTGCCGAGGCTGTTGAAACCGACGTCGAAGCAGATGTCGGTCACGGGTCGATCGGTCTCCCGGAGCAGCTCCATTGCGCGCTCTACGCGACGGCGCTGAAGGTACCTATGGGGCGATTCGCCGAACGTGGCCCGGAACTGCCGGCTGAAATGGGCGGGCGACGCGTGCGCCAAGCGGGCGAGCGCGGGTATGTCGAGGGGCCGCGCAAAAGCCCTGTCCATCGCGTCGCGGGCTCGCAGCATTCGTCGGTTGCGCTCCTCTGTGCCTCGAAGCATGCCCGCGACAGCAGCGCCGCGACAGCTAGGCCGCCGCGCCCACCACCGAGGTCGACCAGTCGATCACCGAGGTGGGGCGCACGACGTGGTGGCCGAGGCCGAGCTCCTTGGGGTCGAGGCCGAGGGCGAGGCCGACGAGCTGGGGCAGGTGCAGGACGGGCATGCCCAGCTCGCGCCCGACGACTTTCTCGGCGATCGGCTGCTGCAGGTCGAGGTTCAGGTGGCACAGGGGGCAGGGCGTGACGAGGCAGTCGGCCTCAGCGTCTACGGCGTCGCCGAGGTGGCGGCCGGCCTGCTTCAGCGAGGCCTCCTTGTTCATGGTGA
>DATARM010000045.1:0-38152 GCA_036264155.1 Solirubrobacteraceae bacterium | reverse complement strand
GTCTCCAAGGCGATCGGCGAGACGATCGGCGAGCCCATCCCGCCCCGCGTGGACGAGCTGATCGCCGAGGGCGCGCTCGGTCGCAAGAGCGGGCGCGGGTTGCACAGCTACTGAGCGCGCTTCGCGGGCGCTGTCGCCGGGCGCTAATCGCGAAACTGGGAGTGACGCGTCAGCGAGCCGAACAGCAGCCATCTGTGCAACAGCTGGCTGCGCGTGCGCGGATGCGCCTCGGCTTCGAACACCTGGGGGGCGGTCGCCTTCAGCGCGTGCCGCGGGTAGCGCTCGAGCACCCACGCGACCGTCTCCGGCTCGAGCTCCCAGTGGCGCAAACCGATCACGTCCAGCCCAGCACCCGCCTGCAAGAGCTGCGCCTCGGGCCCGTGTCGCGCCGGAACTGCCGTGTTGAGATGCAGGCTGATGACATCCGCCAACGTCGAGCACCTCACCTGCTCCCAACCGCGCTCACGCGCCCAATCGTTGGCCAGCAGTCCAGCCCGCGCACCGAAGCACGGCATGGGCGCATACTCGCGGAAGCGATCCGTCAGCGCCAGATCGTGCAGCATCGAAGCGACGTATAGGAGCTCCGGGTCGGGGCGCAGGCCATCGCGCCGTCCGAGGATCATCCCCCACACGTAGCTGCGAAGGCAGTGGTTCAGGAGCATCTCCGAGGAGCTCTCCCTGCAGAGCTCCTCAGCTTCCTTGGCGATGCTCGAATCCGGGACAGGAAGCGAGCCTGGGTCGAGGGCGAAAGCCGAGCCGTTGGGCAGGCCGAGCCGCTGGCGGATCTGGGCCGGTGCGCCCATGAGGGTCACCCGCGCGGCCGCGGCGAGCTCACGGATCTGCTCGCGCCGCGACAGCCTGCCTTCTTTGGCTGTGGCCCAGGCGAGCGTTCCCAGCGCTGGCCGCTTCGCAGGAGTTGCCATCGGATCAGCATCGCTGGACCCACCGCTGTGCACAAGGACGCATCGCCCACCGTTCCTGCCAACCAGCTGGGGCGCCCGGCCGGGCGAACATTTATCCAACCTGAGCTGACTTTTAGCTCAGGTTCATCAACCGGGAGATACTTGTTCATGCGACGTCAAGTCGCATCGCACACCCGCCTCCTCCCAGTGCACACGATCCGGTCCGCTCCCCCCGCGGGCCGGACGTGTTTAACGGCCCCTTGCGGTCAGGCGGCTGAGTCGCGGCTCTCGCGGGGGACCTGGCGGCGCTCGCGGATGCGGACCGCCTCGATGCGGTTGTCGCGTACCGACTCCACCCTGATCGAGTAGCCGTCCGCGTTGATCGTGTCTCCGCGCCGCGGCAGCCGCCCCAGCTCCGCGAACACGAAGCCGCCTACCGAGTTGTAGGCGTCGCTGTCAACGGGAAGGTCGAGGCCGTAGTCGGCCAGGTCGGCGACTGCGACGTGACCGCGTACGAACCAATCGCCGTTTGCCAGCCTGCGTATCTCCCCCGTGCTCGGGTCGGTCTCGTCGGCTATCTCGCCCACGACCTCCTCGATGATGTCCTCCACGGTCACCACGCCGACCACACGTCCGTACTCGTCGACGACCACTGCCATCGAGGTGCGTTGACGCTGCAGATCGGCGAGGAGATCGTCCAGCGGCTTCGTCTCGGGGACGATCAGCGCGTCGTGGACGATGGAGTCGATCGAGGAGTCGGCGCCGTCCTGCATCAGCTGGCGCACGAGCTCGGAGACGTGCACGAGCCCGCGCACGCGGTCGCGGTCGTCCTCTTCGGTGACCAGCAGTCGCGTGTGGCCGCTGGAGACGCACAGGCGCAGGGCGGTCTCGACGTTCTGGGAGGAGTCGATCGTGACCACGGCTGGGATCGGCGTCATCACCTGGCGCGCCTCCTGTTCGTGGAGGTGGAAGACGCCCGTGAGCATGCCCGCCTCGCCGGGGTCGATGTGCCCGCCCTCGTGGGACTCTGCGATCAGGCGCTTGAGCTCGTCCGAGGAGCCGCCACTGCGCTCGAGGCTCATGTCCACTCCGAGCAGCCGCAAGATCCTGTCCGAGACCGCGGTCAGGGCGACGATGATCGGGTGAAACAGCGCGCTGAATGCTCGCAGCGGACGTGCCACGCGGCGAGCCACCGACTCGGCGCGGTCGATGGCATAGAACTTCGGGACCATCTCGCCGGCCACCAGCTGGGCTGAGGCGATGATCACGAACGCGACGATCACTGCGATGGCAACGGCCACGCCGTGGCTGAGGGGACCTCCGAGCGCGCCCTTGAGGATGTCGGCCAGCGCGGGCTCGCCCAGGGCTCCGATTCCGATCGAGGTCATCGTGACCCCGATCTGGACCGCGGATATGTACTCGTTGACGTTGCTCAGCTGCTCGAGCGCGAGCGTCGCCCCCTTGGCGCCTTCGTCGCGCATGACTTCCAGGCGGGCGCGGCGCGAGCGCACGAGCGCGTACTCGGCGATCACGAAGAAGGCGTTGATGGCGACGAGCAGCGCCGCCAGGATCAGCTTGAGGCCGTTCACGCCGGACCGGCGATCCGCCGGCTGCTCAGGCAGTGACCCGGACCGCTATGGCCATTGTGTAGCCGGCCGGTCGGGGCCACACTACTTCGGGGAGGATCTTCGTCGTCGTTCATTGCGCGGTAGGCCAACCAAACCTAGCAAGGCCGATGGTCAGACCACGAATCGTGTCGAGCGGATCAGGCGAGGCTGTCGATCCGGGCGGCTAGCGCGAAGTCCGCGTCGGTGAGGGCGCCCTCGGAGTGCGTTGAGAGCGTCAGGCGAACCTTGTTCCAGCCGTGCAGCAGGATGTCGGGATGGTGATTGGCCTCCTCGGCGATCGCTGCCACGCGATCGACGAACGCGACGGCATCCATGAAGTCCTCGAGCGTGCGCTCGTGCACGATCTCGGCATCTCCTGCGCGTCTCCAATTCGGGACGTCTGCCAGCTGCTGCTCGATCTGCTCCTCGCTGAGTACGCTCATCGCCTACGAGGGTAGTGGCTCCGCCTCCTGCGGCGTACCCTCTGGGGATGCGCATCGTAAGTCTCGTGCCCCACGCGACGGAGCTGCTGTTCGCGCTCGGCGCCGGTCCAGAGGTGGTGGCCGTCACGCACGAGTGCGACTACCCGCTGGAGGCATTGGCGCTGCCCAGGGTCACGCGCGATGTGCTGCCCGGCGGCCTGAGCGCCGCCGAGATCGACCGGGCTGTGCGTGAGCGCACGCTGGAGGGTCAGGCGATCTACGAGCTCGACGGGGAGGCGCTGGCCGGCCTCGAGCCGGACCTGATCGTGACCCAGGCGCTGTGCCCCGTGTGCGCGGTCTCATATGACGAGGTCGCAGAGCTCGCACGCAATCTCCCCTCGGAGCCGCGCGTGATCGCCCTCGACCCCAAGACGTTGGGCGAGACGCTGGGAGACGTGCGCACGCTCGCCCAGGCGACCGACCGGCGCGATGCGGGCGTGGATCTCGTCCAGGCGACGGCCGCCCGTGTCGATCGCATCAGGCTCGCCGTGCGCGGGGCCGCACGCCCGCGGGTGGTGGCACTCGAGTGGCTGGACCCCGTGTTCGTGGCCGGCCACTGGACGCCCCAGCTGATCGAGCTGGCGGGCGGCAGCGACGTGCTCGGGCTCCCCGGCGAACCGTCGGAGTCCCTTGCCTGGGAGACGGTGGCCGCGGCCGAGCCAGAGATCGCCATCGTCATGCCGTGTGGCTACGACGCTCCCCGAGCACAGCTCGAGGCGGCCTCCCATGCCGGCGAGCTGGCCAATCTGGGCGCAAGGCACATAGTGGCCGTGGACGCCTCCGCCTACTTCTCGCGGCCCGGCCCCCGGCTCGTGGAGGGCCTCGAGCTGCTCGCCCACATCCTGCACTCCGATCGCGTGCCCGAGCCCCCGCCCGGCGCACAGGCTTTGCCGGTCACGGCCTCGCGTACAGCCGGCTGAGCCTTCGGCTGGGGCGTCAGGACCCCGGGACGGAGACGCCCGCCGGAAGCTGCACCCCCACGGGTTCGGATTCAGGTTCGCTCGACTTGGCCACCGCCACAGTTCCGACTGCTGCGAGCGCCGCAATGACGATACAGGCCGCCAGGGCCAAGCTCGGTACCCGCCGCCGGTCGCCCAGCTGGATGATCAAAGCGGCCAGCCCTCCCCCTATCAACCCGCCGACATGGCCGCCCCACGAGATCCCTGGGAGCGTGAAGCTGATGACGAGGTTGATCAGGATCAGGCCACCCACGCCACCAAGCCCGCCCTGCATGAGTGGTATCTGGCGCGAGCGCATCTCGACGGCAAACGCGGCCATGACCCCGAACACAGCTCCCGAGGCGCCAACCGTTATTGCGTGGGGCGAGACGATCAACGCGCCGAGCGAGCCCGTGAACAACGCTACGGCGTAGATCATGGCGAACTTGACACGGCCGAGAACCGGCTCGATCTGCGTGCCGAGGATGTAGAGCACGTACATGTTGAAGGCGATGTGAAGCAGGTTCTCGTGCAGGAACCCGCCGGTGACGATCCGCCACCACTGACCGTGGGCCACGCCGATCGATGGATACCCGTGAATGCTGCCGATGAGCGCGCCTTCTTCGTAGATCTTGCTCGTCGGCTGACCGCCAAAGGAGAAGTTCCCCTCGGCCAGGAAGGCGACCACGTTGATCGCGATCAGCGCATATGTGACGCGCGGGATCGTGGCCGCCTCGCGCAGGCGCACCACCTTGGTGCGCTGCTGCGAGCACTCGGGGCAGCGCATCCCCACAGGCGTGGTGGTCATGCAGTCAGGGCATATGGGTCGCCCGCAGTTCGAACAGGAGACACCGGTCTCGCGGGAGGGGTGGCGGTAGCAGGTGGCCATGCGGGGACGGAGAGCGTATCTCGGGCCCGCTGCCGCGGAGCTCTCAGTGCTCGCCGAACAGCTTGCGCGTCTCGCGACCGATGTCGCGCAGGGCACGCTCGGCGGCGTCGCGCACACCGTCGGCTGTCTGCTTCATCGGGCCCAGATCGGGGCCCCGCCCAGGGGTGCGCCGACGCGCCCTGAGCAGCACGAGCGCAGCGCCGGCAGCACTGCCCGCTACCACGGCGGCCGCTGGGCGCGCCCAGTTGCGCGGGTCGCGCATGGCCGAGAGCTCCCATGCCTCGAGCTCATCAGCGGCCATCGCGGTGATGCTCGTCAGCGTGCTCTCGAGCCGCTCGGCCAGGTCGGCCGGCGGCTCGACGGGCGCGAGCGCTTCGCGCAGCAGTCCCTCGAAGCTCTGCGCGGCCTCACTCATCGCTGCCCCCGCCCTGCGGCTTGGCGCCGGCAATGGCCGCGCGTCCGTTGGAGCTGGCAGTGGCGCCGTCGCGGTCGCCCACGATCTCCTCCAGCTGCTTGATGGCGCGATGGATGAGAACCTTGGTGGCCCCGTCGGAGCGGCCCATCGCCCGTGCGATCTCGCGGTTGTCCATGCCCAGGGCAAAGCGCATGATCAGAGCCTCGCGGCGGTCGTCGGGCAGCATCCGCACCCCGTCGAGCACCCGGCTGAGCTCGTCCCTGCCCTCGACCAGCTGCTCGGTCGTGTGCAGCGCCGTGAGCATCGTCGTCTCGTCGATCGGCGAGGCAGGCTTGCGCGAGCGGTCGCGGTAGAGGTTGGCGGCGAGGTTGTGGGCGATGCGGATCAGCCACGGCCGCAGCGGCCGCCCATGCGATTCCCGCTGGGCGCGCTCGAAGTGCCGGTAGGCCTGCAGGAACGTCTGCTCGGTCAGATCCTCGGCGTCGTGATGGTCCCCCACGCGGTAGTAGGCGTAGCTGTACACGTCGCGCAGGTGCGCCCGGTAGAGCTCTGAGAACTCCGCATCGAGCTGCGCCTTGGGCTTCTTGGAGACTTGCTCGGCCACTCATTGCACCCTATCCGCCTCCACCGTTCGTTCCCTCAGGCGGCGCGCGAGACCTCGCGTGCCTCGCGCTCGCTGACGGCGCGCTCGCGTGGTGCCTTGGCTCCGCCGAGCCACTCCCACTGCAGGCGCACGCAGGCCCAGATCCGGTCGGTCACACCCATCGCCAGCGACGGCGAGGAGCTCCTGACGGTGGGGAACAACAGGGGCCGACCAGCGCGGATGCGCACCTTGCGCGGGCGGATACGCCAGCCCCTGCGGACATCCTCCGTGCCGATCAGCGCAATCGGGGCGACGGGCGCGCCCGTTTCGAGCGCCAGGCGACCTACTCCACGGCGCGGTTCGCCGAGTGGCCCGGGGCGCACGCGGGTGCCCTCGGGGAAGACCACAACGCAGTCGCCCCGTTCGAGGATCGTGCGGGCGGTCGCCATCGCATCCCCGTCACCGGCGCCGCGGTCCACGGGAAAGGCCCCGAGCGCGTTCAGGATCACGGCCTGCCAGCGATTCTCGAACAGCTCGCGCTTGGCCATGTAGTAGACGGGGCGGCGCACCATGGTGCCGATCACGAACGGGTCGAGGAAGCTGCGGTGGTTGGAGGCGAGCAGCAGCGGCCCCGTCGCCGGCAGGTGCTCGCGGCCGATGCGCTGCATACGGAAGTAGACGAGGAAGAAGGGCACGAGCACCGTGCGCAGCACCCGGTAGACGATCGGGTTCACGCCCCTGTTCAGCGAGCGCTCGCGGAAGGCACCCAGGTCCAGGCCCGCGGACTCGGCCTGCGGGCCCTGCCAGCGTGATGGGCTACCGATGTCCATGCTCTCAATACACCGCTCCCGAGCGCGCCGTTACACGGTGAGCGTTCGTCACAAAATCGCCGCTGAGGGCACTCTCTGGCGATGAGCGATGCGCAAGCGCTGGCCGATCTGTACCGTCGCGAGGGGGAGAAGGTGCTCATCTTCCTGACGCGGCGCACCTGGGACGCCGAGGTGGCCCTGGAGCTGACGGCTGAGACGTTTGCTCTCGCAATCGGGCGTTGGCGGCGCCTGGGCGCCCTGAGCGTGGAGCAGCAGCGGGCATGGCTGTTCACCGTGGCACGGCGCCAGCTGAGCCATTACCTGCGCCGTGCTCGGATCGAGCGCCGGGCAATCGAACGACTGGGGTTGCAGGTCCCGACGGTCAGCGAGGACGACGTGTCGGAGATCGAGCGTGCGGCGGGGTTGGAGGAGATGCGTGCCGCCCTCGGCCGGGAGCTTTCGCGCCTGAGCGTCGACCAGCGCGAGGCGGTCCGCCTGCGTGTGGTGGAGGAATGCTCATATGTAGTGCTCTCGGAGCGTCTGGGAGTCTCCGAGCAGGTGGCGCGGGCCAGGGTCTCACGGGGTCTACGGCGCCTGGCCGACGCCCTGGAGCCCCACCTCGACCTCAACGGCGAGACGCGCTCGCTGGGGAGCTCACCGGCGCAGGAGGGATCGTCCTCATGAGCGACGAGCTGCGCGTGCTGAGCGCACTGGGCGATGAGCTCGAGCGAGTTGCCTCGCAGACGCCCGCGAGGTCGCGGCGGGGGCTGGAGGTGCTGGGCCGGTTGAGCGTCGTGGCCCTGGTGACCGGGGCGCTCGGGATTGCGGCCGTCGCCACGGCCGCCGTGCTGCTGATCCGCGAGGGGTCCTCCCTGCCACGGGCTCACACCCAGGATCTACAGGCCAACGGCGTTCCGGTGCCCGGCACAGCGCGTCTCGCGGGCCTCGATGCGCCAGATCCCACTGCGGGCTCGCCACCATGGGATCTGCGCGTGTCGCGCACGCGCCGGGGCGAGATCTGCACGGCTGTGGGCCAGGTGCTCGGCCACCGCTTTGGGATCGTGGGCCTGGACCACGTTTTCCGCGCACTTCCGCTCGGCAGCGTGGACGTCTGTAGCGTCGACTCGCCCAAAGGTCCCGTGCTGGCAGGTGCCCGCGAGTTCGTCGGACGCACGGCGGACGAAGCACGCACTGTGGTCAGCGGCGTGGCCGGCGCCGATGCGCTGCAGGTGACCGCCTACGGTCCCGGCGCTCCGCGGCGTTTGCGCCTTGGGCCGGACGGGAGCTTCATCACCGTCTACAGGGGCGAACCCGAAGGGGTGCGGCCGCGGATCGTGGTGAGCTCGCGCGGCGGACACTCACAGACGCTCGCCTTCGAGCAGTCTTCCGCCCACGAGGTCGAAGACCCAGGGGACGGCTCGTCCTGGGTGATCAGCAGCGAAGCGGATCTGCAGGCGAATGCGTCTCCTGACGAGGACTGCGCCCAGGCGATCCAGGAGCCGAGCCAGGCCCAGCCGAACCTGGGTTTGCGCCCGCTGACGCCCGAGGTCTGCGGGCACCTCTCATCGCAGCCGCTGTTCGTCCTCATGCGCCGCTTCGTCCCCAACAGCGGCCAGGGCTCTCCCTTCCCCTGGGGGAACGCCCCGGCGCGAACGATCGTCTACGGGATCGCCGATCCGCGCGTCACCTCGCTCTCGCTGGAAGGCGCGGGCAACGCCCGGTGGGTGCCCATCGACCGACACGGAGGCTCGTTCCTCGCGGTGTTGGACGGTCACATCGATCCCGCCTCCCTGAAGCTCACAGCCACGCTCAACGACGGCACGACCCGAATTTACAAGGGCTCGTTCGGACTGTTGAGCTCGAGCGACAACAGCCCCCTGAGTGAAGTTCCCGTTCCCGCCTACCGGGCACCATCGCCGCACGGAGAAGTGTTCCCGCCGTTCCAGACCCCGATCGCCTCGAGCGTCCGCGAAACGCTGCAGGCGAAGGATCCGGCCGGCGGACCGACATGGGTCGTGCGCAGCTGGCGGGGAGCGCCCAACAGGAGCGTCGCCGGAGTCAAAGCCAACCTCGGCCCCTTCATCTGCATCGAGCTCGGGGTGCGCAGGGACGGTCGGCTCGTGCAGCCGAGCGAGGACTCGTCGGCCGGCTCGCCCCCGCTGGGTACGGGACAGGAACGCTGTAACCAGGCAAGCGACCTGGTCCGGATGCACTACATGCTCTCGTGGGAAAGCTTCTTGAGCGACCCGTTCGCCTATGCCCCGCGGCCCGCCCGCACGGTCCTCAGCGGCGTCCTACCTCCCGGCGCGAGCGATGCCGTCCTCTACGGCGCAGGCCCCCCGCGGCCCCTCACGCTCGACGCCAACGACGCGTTCCTGATGGTCCTGCCGGGCCGCTTCTGGACAGCCTCACCGCACATCGTCTACCGACTGGACGGAAAGCTCCGCGGCAAACCCCGTACCACCGTGCGCTTCCCGCTGGGTTCGGCGCCACAGAAGCCCCAGTCGCGAGCGCCGGACCCCGACGGCGCGGCACCGTGGGGCTTTGCCGCCACGGGTGACTGCTCGACCGCGATCGGTCGCATCGTGGAAGGGCGCTTCGCCTCCCTCGACGAGCGTACGGGCGTGCTGAGCACGGGAGCAGAGATCACAGGCGGGAGCAGCGCTTGTCTCTCGAGGCCCTCAGCGCTCCCCGAGCTACGTCGCGGCCTGCTCGTGGAATTCGACACCCAACGGGCCGAAAGCTACGCCTCGCCCTCCACCGGTGAAGGCTCACAGGCGCTCACGCTCGCCGACGTCGAGCGACGGACACCGCCGGGCCGCACGATCATCACGGGAGTGGCCCTCCCCCAGGTGAGCTCGATCACGCTGAGCACGCCGGCCGACGTGCGCACGCTACGCCCGTCAGGTCCGTTGCACACGATCATCGCCGTCTACGACGGCTACTTCCTACGCGGCAGGATCACAGCCACGATCAAGCTCGCCGATGGACACACGAAGGTCGAGGAAGTAGCACCGGGGCTGCTCGCCTCCAACCCAGAGCCGTCGAGCCTCGCCAGCCAGCTCGCGTCCACCGAGCGCCAGCTCGCAGAAGTACGCCACCCGCGACCGAGCGCACGTCGGCGCGGAGTCGACAGCCAGCTCGTGCGCATCCTGCAATCGCACATCGCCACGATCGAGCGGCGGGTCGCCTACGAACAGTTCCACCCTGAACTGCTTCCGCCTGAATAGAGCTCAATCGCTGACGACGGCGCTACGCTACGAGCGCGCCGGAGTAGCTCAGCTGGTAGAGCACCTGTCTTGTAAACAGGAGGTCAGGGGTTCGAGACCCCTCTCCGGCTTGCCCTCAGGCGTGCTTGGCTTCGATTCCCAGCGCCCGACGCAGCGACTCGCGCACGAACAGCCGGTAGGCGACATCGGTCACGGCCAGCGCCGCAATGACGCTCCCAAGCATCCTTCTCATGTGGTTCCTCGACTCCCCCATCGCCGTTCCTCCTTGAACGTTGGTGCGCATCCCGATCGCTCCCCAAAAGCCATCTGCGCCTCCTGGACGCTAGGGATTCGGCTCCCGTCAGTCAACGCGCGCATGCCTCCGTTCTCTCAGGCGCCCTCGCACTCCCGGCGCGACGAGCATGGTGAATGCCCGTCTCGTTTCTCTCCTCCCCCACGTTCGTCCATTTCGCTTGGCAGCAGGGGACACGTGATCCTACGCTTGCCCCACTCGAGCGGCGGCTGTCCGCTGCCACGCCCAATCGGGGGATCATCGTTGCGCCCACGCCGTCCATCGCCTACCGTCGGGCTCGCGGCCCTGGCCCTGTTCATCGCACTTGGGGGGAGCGCAGTGGCCGCCCGGCGCTACCTGATCACGAGCACCCGGCAGATCAAGCCGAGCGTGCTCCGGACCCTGCACGGTGCTCGCGGGCCGAGCGGTCCGCAGGGTCCCAGTGGGCTGAGCGGCGCGCAGGGACCGGCCGGCGCGCAGGGACCGAGAGGCGAAGCGGGCCCGAGCAACCTCAGCTCGATCACGATCTCGCGCGCCGGTGACATCAAAGTTCTCAACGGCAAGGAAGCGACCTCAGTAGCGACTTGTCCGACTGGCTCTCACGCAATCGGAGGTGCCGCGTACACGGGCTTTGCCACCCTCAACGGCAGTGAAATGAGCTCTGACCACCGGAGCTGGATCGTGCTCGTCACCAACCTGTCGGGCCTTGAAACGAACCTCGAAGCGATCGCCTACTGCGCTGCCGCGGGACAGGCGGTGGCGGCGAGCACCACCGCGCAGGCCCATGCCCGCGCGGTGAGGCAAGCGGAAACGCTGACCGAGCGCCTTCGCGACGAACGACAACAGCTACCCAGCGCTCCGGCCCGCTGAAGCCAGATCCGGGCTTCTCTCAGCCCACGTACATCGCCTCGATCGCCTCGGAGTACTTCTCAGCGATCGGGCGGCGCTTGAGCTTCATCGTGGGCGTCAGCTCATCGCCGCCGGGCAGCCAGTCGCCCGGAGCGATCGTGAACTTCTTGATCTGTTCGACGCGGGCAAGCTTCCCGTTGGCCACTTCGATGCCCTTCTGGATCTCGGCGCGCACGCGCTCATCGTCTGCCAAGGCCTCGAGCTTCGGCTGCTCGATGCCGTGCTTGGCGGCCCACGCGGGCGCGAAGTCCGCGTCGAGGACGATCAGCGCAGTGTTGTAGGGCCGCATGTCGCCAATGCAGCACGCCTGGCCGATGAGCGGCGACGAGGTCTTGACAGCAGCCTCGATGTTGGCCGGGGACATGTTCTTGCCGCCCGCGCTGATGATCAACTCCTTCTTGCGGTCGACGATCGTCAGGTAGCCGTCGTCGTCGAACACGCCGATGTCGCCCGTGCGCAGCCAACCGTCCTCGGTGAAAGCCTCGTCTGTCTTCTCGGGGAGGTTGCGGTAGCCGAGCATCACAACTTCGGACTTCACCAACACCTCGCCGTCGCTGTCCAGCTTGATCTGCACGCCGGGGGCGGGCGGCCCCACGGTGCCGATCTTGATCTTCCCGGGCGGGTTGACGCTGCCGGCGCCGCAGGTCTCGCTCATGCCCCACAGCTCGGCCAGCGGCAGCCCGATCGCGTGGAAGAACTCGAGCACCTCCACGGGGGTGGGCGCAGCGCCGACGTTGATCGCCTCTACCCGATCGAGCCCGAGCATCGTCCTGACACCGGAGAAGATCTCGCTGTCGGCCTTGGCCACCTGCTCGGCGAGCTCGGCTGGCACAGGCTCCCCAGCCTGCTCCAGGCGGACCTTGCGCACGCTCGCGTCGAGCGCCGCCTGCATCGCCTGACCCTGCTCCTCGGGTTGAGCCGCGATCATCGTCTCCAACCCCGCCTTCAGCTTCTCCCAGATGCGCGGGACGGCGAAGAACCAGCTGGGGCGAACTTCGGGCAGGTAGGAGAGCACCTGGCGGGGGTCATCGCAACAGGTGATCTGCAGGCCGTAGACGATCGGCAGGTAGTGGTGGGCGTTGCGCTCGGCCACGTGGGCGCTGGGGAGCCAGGAGATCACGCGACCGTCGCGCGGGAACTGGATCAGGACATCGAGCCCCTCCACAGCCGCAAGCAGGTTGCGGTGAATCAGCTGGACGCCCTTCGGCGGTCCAGTCGTTCCCGACGTGTAGATCAGCGTGAGCACGTCACTCGGCTGGATCTGAGCGACCGAGGCCTCGACGTCGAAGTCGGGGTTCGATCCCTCGACCTGCTCCAGGGCGAGGACCCCCTCGGGGGCATTGCCATCGACGACGATCACATGCTCGAGCTCCGGCAGATCCTTGCGCGTCTCGAGCACGGAGGGCAGGTACTGCTGCTCGCAGATCAGCACCCTCGCGCCGGCGTCGTCCACGAGGTAGCGGATCTGCTCAGGCGTATAGGTGTTGTAGATCGAGAACGGCGCCGCGCCGAGCATCATTCCCGCGAGGTCACAGAGATGGAACTCGGGACGGTTGGAGAGCATCAGGGCGAGCGTGTCTCCGCGATTCAGTCCGAGCTTCGCCAGTCCGCCGGCCAGCGCGTCTACGCGCTCGCGTAGCTCTCCCCAGGTGATCGTGAAGGCGTCTTCCTTGGTCCGGATCGCAACCTCGCCCTCGCGGTCGGCGGCCGTTATGCGAAAGGCCTCGGCCAGCGTCGCCGCTGTGGCGGCCGCGGACGAGCCCTCGGGTGTCCTCGTTTCACCGACTGCTGCGTCCACAGCACCCTCCTCCACTTACGCTTCACCCCTTACACCACCCCCGCACCGGCACGCCGGGGCCTCCGGGCGATCATAGACCTCTAGGCTCGGGCGATGCGCACGGGTGAGCTGGGGTTCACCGGCCTGTGAACAGGAGGAGAGAAGATGGGGTTCGAGACGCTGCTCTACGACACGGCTGGAGCGATTGCCACGATCACACTCAACCGGCCCGAGCGGCTGAACACGATTGTCCCGCCGCTGCCGGAGGAGCTCGAGGCGGCGGTGCGCCGCGCCACCGCGGACGTGGATGTGAAGGTGATCGTGCTGCGCGGCGCGGGGCGCGCCTTCTGCGCAGGCTTCGACTTCGGCGAGGGCTTTCACCACTGGGATGAGAGCCTCACCACCGACGGGCGCTGGGACCCAGGCAAGGACTTCGCTCTCGCCACCTCGCAGAGTCAGGGCGCGGTGCCGAGGTTCATGAGCCTGTGGCGCACCTCCAAGCCGGTGATCGCCCAGGTTCACGGGTGGTGCGTGGGCGGCGGGAGCGACCTGGCGCTGTGCGCCGACCTGGTCATCGCCAGCGAGGATGCGCGCATCGGCACGCCCTACTCACGCATGTGGGGCAGCTATCTGACGGGCATGTGGCTGTATCGCCTGGGCCTCACGCGGGCCAAGGAGTACGCGCTCACGGGCAAGCCGCTGTCGGGTCGCGAAGCGGTGGAGGTCGGGCTGATCAACGCAGCCGTGCCGTTCGCCCGCCTGGAGGCGGAGGTGGCAGAGCGGGCAGAGCAGTTGGCAGGGATTCCCGCCTCGCAGTTGAGCGCGATGAAGCTGATCGTCAACCAGGCCTACGAGAACATGGGCCTCGCCTCGACGCAGCTGCTGGGACCGGTCCTGGACGGACTGATGCGCAACACCCCGGATGCGGAGGGCTTCATCGAGCTGGCCGAGCGCGAGGGGGTCGGTGCGGCCGTGGCGAAGCGCGACGGGCCGTTCGGCGACTACAGCCAGGGTGGCCCGGCGGACAAGCCCGACCCCAACAACGTCATCCGGCCGCGTTAGCCGAGGGCTCCTCGGCCCAGGCCGCGGAGAGCGCGCCTCGTGGCGGTTGACAGCGGCTGCGATGACGCTCACCACGCTGGCCTCCTCACTGCGCGCACCGCGAAAGGCTCTCATACCCGCTCCGCGCGTCCGTCCACCGACCGCATCGAATCCTTTTTGGACGGGTTATGTGGGGCGGGTCTGCTCATCCGAGCGACCCACCCCGTTTCCAGAAGACGACCCCCTATCTCCCAAGGAGAGGCACACATGCGTTCAACCAAGTTTCCGGCCTTTGCTGCCGCGGCCTCAGCAGCGATGCTGGCTCTGGCTCCGGCCGGAGCTTCCGCGGCCCCGGGCCACCACCACCTGAAGGTGGGCAAGCACCCGGCCGTAAACAGCCGCTGTCTCAGCCTCGCAGCCGGACAGGCACGGATCACGGCGGGAGAAACCGTCACGCTGTTCGGCGGCCTCACCTGCTCAGGGGGACCCTCGACCCTTCCGCCCGTGACGATCTACGGTCGCTCGGCCGGCAGCGGATTCCAGTCGCTGGGTGCGGCCAAGGTGGAAGGCGACGCCTACACCTTCCAGACGGCGGCGATCAACGCCGACACGATCTTCTATGCGAGCACGAGCGAAGCGCGCAGCCCACAGCGACTGGTGCGCGTCGAACCGGTGGTGACGCTCGAAGGCCCCGAAGAAAAAATCCCGCTGGAAACAGGCAAGGGCGGTACGACGCTGTTCAAAGGCAAAGTGAGTCCCAAGGACGCCGGCGCGAAGGTCGTGCTCCAGCGTGAGAACGCAGTCACGCACGAAGAATGGCGCGCCATCCAGCGCGCGGTGCTCGTGAGCTCAACAGGTGAATTTGCGATCAGTCACAAGTTCCTGGTGCCGGGCGACGCCGACATCCGCGTGGTGGTCCAGCCCAGCAGCAAACTCTACGTACGCGGCATCTCCAACACGCTCAACTACAACATCTCCCAGAAGGAGAACCTGAACCTGACGCTGAACAGCTCGAGCGACCCGATCTTCTTCGGTCAGCCCGTCACGCTCAGCGGCGCGATCCAGGGAGCGCCGATCGGTCAGACGGTGACGCTGCTGGCACGCGGCCGTGGGGCGAGTTACGTGACCGCAGCAACGACCACCACGAAATCCGAAGGCAAGTACGAATTCGTGCAGTCGCCTCAGGTGAGCAGCTTCTACCGCGTGACGAGCGCCGGCAAGAGCTCGGCGGTGCTGTTCGAGGGCGTCAAATACGTACTCACGGCCGGTGTCTCGGCCACCACGGTCCAGTCCGGTCAGTCGCTGACGTTCTCGGGGACGGTCACACCTGGCGTGTCCGGGCACCCGGTTTACCTGGAGCGCGAAAATGCCTCGGGTGGCGGCTTCCACGTATATGAACCGGGCACGGTCGGGCCTAGCTCCTCCTACTCGATCACCGCTCCGATCTATGGTTCGGGCAAGGAGAACTTCCGGATCAAGGTCCCGGGCGATCCGACCAACCAGTCGGCATCGAGCACGACGTTCTCGATCGAAGTGACGCCCGCTCCGGCGGTCTCGTTCAAGGCGACGCCGCCGAGCAAGCCGCTGCAGGAAGGCCAGCTCTAGTCCGGGGGGACGCCTCACAGCGCTTCTGTGCCATCCCTCGCGGGCTGGTCACAGAAGCGCGCCGGGGGCGCCGTCTCTCAGGCGGCCACGGCACGCGAGTGCAGATGGGCGCCGACCTTGCGCTTGACCCGCTGCAGCGCGTTGTCCACGGTCTTGGTGTCGCACGTCAGCCGCTCGCCGACCTGCTCGTAGGAGTAGCCGTCGAGGTACAGCGACAGCACCCGGCTCTCGAGCTCTGAGAGCGCCGTCGAGAGGCAGCCCACGAGCGAGCGCAGCTCCTCGGAGGAGATCACCTGGTTGACGGGGTCGTGCACGGTGGGCCCGGGGAGCATCTGATCGAGCGTCGGCACGTCGTCGCCGCTGCCTGCCGGCGTGGATGAGAACGACACGTACTGGTTCAGCGGGGTGTGCTTGTTGCGCGTGGCCGTCTTGACGGCCGTGATGATCTGGCGCGTGATGCAGAGCTCGGCGAAGTTGCGGAAGCTCGACTCGCGGTCGTTGCGGAAGTCGCGGATCGCCTTGTAGAGGCCCACCAGCCCCTCCTGGATCAGATCGTCGGAGTCCCCCCCGGCGAGGAAGTAGGACGAGGCCTTGAGGCGAACGAAGCCGTGGTAGCGGCGAACGAGACGGTCGTAGGCGTTGCGATCGCCTTGCTTTGCAAGAGCGATCAGGAATTCATCCTCGACCTTAGGTTCAGAGTTAGGATTATGGGAGAATCGGGCCACGAGCAGATCCTTTCTTCGAGCCGCCTCCTGGCAGGCCTCGAAATGCTCAGTGGCGCACTCCTCCCCTGGCGCCAAAGCTATTCAATTTCCTAAGGCTTCTCAACCTTAGGTTCAGCGTTATGCCGGCGCAGCCTCGCACAGTTATGAACCGTTGTCAAGCACCCCAGCTGCGATTCTGCAAGATCTCGTACAACAGGGCCGAGGCGGCGGCGCTCACGCCCAGTGACTCGATCCGCCCAAGTAGCGGAAGGCTGATCAGCTCATCGCATGCGCCGGCCACCCGTGGGCGCAGACCGCTGCCCTCGCTGCCGAGCACGAGCACCACGCCCGCGCCGCGGTAATCGGGCCTGTCGTAGGGAACAGGCGTGCGGCCGCCCCCCTCCTCGGCGCTCGCGCCATAGGACCAGCAGCCTGCCTCGCGCGCCTCGGCGAGGAAGTCGGCGAGGTTGCGTACACGCGCCACGGGCAGATGCTCGACGGCGCCGGCGGAGGCCTTGCAGACCGCCGGCGTCACCTCGGCCGCGCGCCGTTCGGGTATGACTACGCCGGCTGCGCCCACGCACTCGGCCGTGCGGCAGATCGCACCGAGGTTCTGGGGATCCTGGATCTGGTCGAGCGCCACCAGCAGCGGCGAGTCCACTGCCAGGAGCTGATCGGCGCCGGTGTAGCGGTAGGGGCCGGCGTCGGCGCAGATGCCCTGATGTGCGCCGGAGCCGCAGCGGCGCTCGATCTCCTCGGCCGCGACGGTGTGCACACGCGCGCCCTTCAGCCACGCCTCGCGTGCGGCTCCGCCCGTGGCCCACACCTCCCCCACCGCGGCCGCGCGCCGTCCCCGCAGCGCCTCGCGGACGGGATTGCGCCCGTAGACGATCACAGCGGCAGCAGCTCGAAGCCACGCGCCGCGTCACGAACCTCCCAGCCGTGCCCCGCGATCTCATCGCGCAGGCGATCGGCGGCGGCGAAGTCTCGTGCGTGGCGTGCCTGCTCGCGTGCTTCGGCCAACAGGACGATCTCGGGAGGCGCCTGCTCCTGCTCTGCCAGCAGGGAGTCGAGCCCGAGCACGGTGAGCATCTCGCGTAGATGCGAGTCGCCGGGCAGCTGTTGGGGTGAGCGCGCCGAATCGCGGATCCACTCGTTGAGCACAGCCAGGGCCTCAGCCGTGTTGAAGTCGCGAGCCAGCGCGTCGAAGAACCTGTCACGCAACGGCTCGAGGCTCTCGTCCGAAGGACCGGGCCACAGTCGTCGCCCCGCCTCCCGAATCCGGTTGACGTTGGCCTGTGCCTGCTCCAGCGCCGCCTCGGAGAACGCCAGCGGCTGGCGGTAGTGGCCGGAGGCGATGTACATGACCACGGCCTGTGGCCCGTAGCGCTCGATCACCTCGTGCAGCAGCGCGACGTTTCCCACCGACTTGGCCATCTTCTCGCCGGTGAACTGGATCATGCCGTTGTGCATCCACAGCTTGGCCAGCTCGCTCCCGCGCGCGGCCCGGGTCTGTGCTGCCTCGTTCTCGTGGTGGGGGAAGACCAGATCTGAGCCGCCGCCGTGGACGTCGAAGCCGACGCCCAGGCGCTCCTCGGCCATGGCCGAGCACTCGATGTGCCAGCCTGGGCGCCCGTGTCCCCACGGCGCCGGCCAGCTGGTGTCCTCGCCCTGCTTGTGCGCCTTCCACAGGGCGAAGTCGAGCGCGTCCTCCTTGCGCTCGGGGTGGGTGGTACTCGATGCACCCTCCCCCTGATCCATGTTCTCCAGCTGCCGGTGCGAGAGGCTTCCGTAGCGCTCGTCGGAGCGCACCCGGAAGTAGACGTCGCCGTCGATCGCATAGGCATGACCACGGTCGATCAGCGCCTGGATGTAGGCCACGATCTGCTCGATCGTCTCCGAGGCCAGCGGCTCGTGGTCTGGGCGTCCCAGCTCCAACGCGTCCGTGTCGGCCTCATAGAGGGCGGTCATCTCCTCGGCCAGCTCCTCGCTCGCTCGACCCTGAGCGCGAGCGGCGTCATAGATCTTGTCGTTGACGTCGGTGACGTTGATCACGAGGTTCACCGCATAGCCCTCGTGCTCGAGGAAGCGCTTAAGCAGGCTGAAGACGATGAACGGTCGCGCGTTGCCGATGTGGATGCGGCTGTAGACGGTGGGGCCGCACGCATACACCCCAACCCGCCCGGGGTCGCGCGGGGCAAGTGGCTGGAGCTTGCCGCTGAGCGTGTCGTGCAGGATGATCTCGCGCATCGCCGCGCAACCCTAGCGCTCGGGAGCGGCCGGTTGGGGCAAATCGCCCACTGTGCGGCGCGCAACCCGGGTCAGACGTGCGTGTCGAGCCCGGCCACGGCCAGCGCGGCCACGCCCTCGCCGCGGCCCACGAATCCCATGCGCTCGCCGGTGCTCGCCTTGACGTTGACCCGCTTCGTCTCGAGCCCGAGCACGGCCGCCAGGCGCCCGCGGATCGCCTGGCGATGAGGCGCGAGCTTTGGCGCCTCCATGATCACGGTGCAGTCGACGTTCACGATCTCCAGGCTCTCGGCGCGCACCATCTCGACCACTGCCTCGAGCAGCGCGATCGAGTCGGCGTCGCGCCAGCGCTCGTCGGTGTCGGGGAAGTGCTCGCCGATGTCTCCCAGCCCGGCGGCGCCGAGCAGCGCGTCGATGACCGCGTGGGCGAGCACGTCGGAGTCCGAGTGCCCATCGAGCCCGCGCTCATAAGGGATCTCCACGCCCCCTACCACCAGCCGTCGTCCCGCGGCCAGACGGTGGGAGTCATAGCCGATGCCAACCAATGTCATCTGCTGGGCTCGCTCGCCACGTCGGCAGCGATGGGTTCCAGGCGCCTGACGCGCCGCTCGAACACGCTCAGCTCACGCACCCCGACGTCGGCGAGCAGCTCCAGCGCGCTCTCGTAGTCGCCACCCACGTCCTCGGGTCTGTGGGCGTCGCTGGAGAGCGCCACCGGCACGCCCCCATCGACGCACATCTCGAGGAAGGCCCGTGCGGGGTAGATCTCGCCGGTGGGCTTGCGCAGCCCGGCGGTTGAGACCTCGACGGCGACGCCCGCTTCGACGATGGCTTCGACGGCCGGCTCGTAGAAGTAGCGCAGATCGCCATCGGGTGTTCGCTGCGGGTGGGCGGGACCCCAGTACTTGACGAGGTCGGGGTGGGCGATGATGTCGAACTGGCCGCAGCGGGCCGACTCGGCGATCGCCTGGAAGTAGCGCCGCCACACCTCCTCGGCGCTGCCCGCGCTCGAGTCCCACACGCTGTAGTCGTCCATGTCGACGGCACCGTCGCGCAGGAAGTGCACCGACCCGACGACGTAGTCGAAGTCGCGGGCCTCGAGCAGGTTGGCCATGCGGTCCTCGCCGCCGGGGATGAAGTCCGCCTCGATCCCCAGACGCAGATCGGTCTGCTCGCGCACGAAGGCGCAGTACGCGTCGATATCGTCGAGGGCGAAGCGCTGCCACAGCGCGTGCTGCCAAACGTCGAGCGCCTGGCGGAAGCGATAGACGTGCTCGGATACGCCCAGCTCGGCAATGCCGCGCTCGCTTGCGGCCTCGCGGTAGCGCTCGGCGTTGGCGGATGTGAAGTAGCGCTCGGGCGTCGCCTCGAGGGCGTCGGGACGGAGGTGGAGGTGGTAGTCGCTCAGCATGCGCGTGCGATTCAAGCAGGATTCACGATTGCGGATCGAGGCGTTCCTGCAGCAGCAGCTCGGCGACGCGCAGGTCGAGCGGGGTGGTCACCTTGAGATTGGGGTGAATGGAAGGCACGACGATCACCCTGCCGCCGCTGCGCTCAACGAGCCAGGCATCGTCTGTGGCCCGCGCGAGCTCGTCCTCGCCCACGGCCAGTGCCCGCTCGAGCGCTACGCGGCGGAAGACCTGCGGTGTCTGCACCGCCCACAGCTGGCTGCGGTCGAGCGTCTCTGTGACCGCCCGATCGCCGTCGACGCGCTTGACGGTGTCGGTCACGGGCGCGGCGGCGATGGCGGCATCGGCCTGCTGGTCGTGCTCGAGCGCCGCGATCACCGCGCCGGCGAGCTCGGGAGTGAGCAGTGGCCGTGCGGCATCGTGGACGAGCACGAGCTCGCCCTCGCCGGCGGCCGCGAGCGCCCGGCGCACGGAGTCCGAGCGCACTGGGCCTCCCTCCACCGTGCTCACACCAGGTGGCGCAGGCGTTCCGGCGGGCAGAGCCACGACGATCTCGCTCAGGCCGTGGAGCGCCCGCAGCGCGTCGATGCTCCACTGCAGAAGCGGCGCACCGGCAAGCTCCACGAGCGCCTTCGGCCGTCCGGCGCCGAGACGCTCGCCGCTGCCGGCGGCCACGATCAGGGCTACGGTCATCTCGTCTGGCTGTCGCGCACGCGGCAATTCAGCTGCGCTCGGTGCTGCCGCGTGCGCGAGAGCCTCGCTACTTGGCGCCGGCCAGCGCCATCTGGGAGTTGGCCGAGTCGGCGAGCAGCTCGTCGAGGTAGCTCTCGGCCTCCTCCTCGTCCTTGTCGAGTGCATACATCAGCTCGGAGGCGAGGATCTTCTTGGTGCGGGTGTACATCTGCTTCTCACCGGTGGAGAGCCCCTTCTCGCTCTCACGCAGTGAGAGGTTGCGCACGACCTCGGCCAGCTCGTAGATGTCGCCGGTCTTGATCTTGTCGCGGTTGTGCTTGAACCGGCGGTTCCAGTTCTTGGGCATCTCCGAGACCTCGTCGCGCAGCACGTCGAGGACCTTCTTGACCGTTTCCTCGTCGATGACCCTGCGCAGACCGGCCAGTGCGGCGTTCTCGGTAGGAACGCGGACGGTCATGTCGTTGTGAAGGATCTTGATGGTGAGATACTCGCGGCGTTCGCCGAGGATCTCCATCTCCTCCTTCTTGAGCACCTTCCCCGCGCCATGGTGGGGATAGACGACCTGGTCGCCGAGCTCGAACTCGATGTACTCGACCTCGCGGGTGACCACGAGGTCCTCTGTCAGCGTGTCTTCTTCACTTGCTTGTGCGGGAATGGGTGTTCCTCCTTCGTTGCGACCGACCGTGTGGCGGCCCTTGATTCAAGTCTGCAGGTAGCGATCCACGAGATTGAGCTCCTGCAGACGGCGCAGGCCCTCGCGGATGTCCTTGGCGCGGATCTCGCCCACGCCCTCTACCCCCTCGAGCTCTGCATCGCTTGCGGCGAGCAGCTCGTCGAGGCCTCCGAACTCGGCCACGATGTGCGAGACAACGAGCTTGGGCAGTCTGGGGATCCGGCCGAGCACGCGGAAGCCGCGGGGCGAGACCGGGTAGTCGAGGGTGTTGAGCTTGCGGTCGTAGCCGAGCAGCTCGGCCAGGCGGCCGAAGTCGAGCAGGTCCTGGTGGGCGAGGCGCCCGATCTCCTCGAGGGCGCCGGCAAAGGCCTCGTCAGAGTAGCTGGAGAGGTAGTCGCGCACGAGCGCGGCCTTCTCGGCGGCGGCGCCGACCATCGTCTCCTCGAGCTGCATCTCGATCAGGCGCCCCTCGCTGCCCAGCTCGACGATGTAGCGCTCGATCTCGACCGCCATGCGCGTCACGAGCTCGGAGCGCTGGAGCACGGTGAGCACGTCGTGCAGCGTGGTGCCCCCCTCGAACTCGAGCGCTGTGAGGCGGGTGGAGACCTGGTCTAGGCGCGTGCGGAACTTGTCGAGGGTGGCCAGGGCCTGGTTGGCCTTGGCGAGCACGATCGGGATGTCCTCGAGGATGTACTTGACGCCGTCGACGTACACCGAGACGACCTCGCGCCGCTGGGAGATGGCGATGACGAGTGCGTCGGTCTGCTTGGAGACGCGCTCAGCTGTCCTGTGCCTGGTCCCGGTCTCGTGCGAGAGGATCGTGGGATCGGGCATCAGCTGGACGTTCGCCATGGTGATCTTGGTGGCGTTCGCGTTGAGGATGATCGCGCCGTCCATCTTTGCGATCTGGTAGAGGAACGCGGGGGTGTAGTCGATGTCGAGCTTGATCCCGCCCGAGTTCAGGAAGCTGAGGTCTTCGGGCTCGCCGATTACGATCAGCCCACCGGTGCGCGCGTGCAGGATGCTCTCGATGCCCTCCCTGAGCGCGGTGCCCGGCGCGATCATCTCCAGGGCCCGCATGAGACCGGGATCCGGGCGTACTTCGTTGTCTACATCTTCGCCGGATCGTGGTGCCACAACACCCAATTCTAGGGCATTTAACGATCTTTCAGCTGTTCCTATCCCGCCGGCAGGCTACTACGGCGGAGTCGGATCGTCGCACTCCTCGCCGGCAGCCACGAGTTGCGCGCGCTCGTGCGCGTCGAGCTCCGGCGCCGGACGCAAAATCCGGGGGGCGGGAGCGCCCTCGGATTCGCCCACCAGCGCCACTGGAGAGTCGCCACGCTCAGCGCGTGAGCGCGTTCTCCCAGCCGAGGAGCCGCCGGGCAGAGCCGCCGCGAGCGCCTGGCGCAGGGTGGTCACCTCGCACGCCGTGGAGCCGCTCTCCGGCGGCGCGATGACCCCGTGCAGACCGTGTTTGGCGGCCTCTTCCAGCCGCCGCTCGGGGTGACCCACCCAGCGCAGCTCGCCCGTCAGCCCCAGCTCGCCGAAGCAGGCGCGCGGCGTTCCTTTCAGCGGTATTCCACGGCTGGCGCTGGCCACAGCCAGGGCGACGGCCAGATCGCAGCCCGGCTCGTCCACGCGCACCCCGCCCACGACGTTCACGAACACATCGGAGCCCCCTGTGCGGATCTTGCCGTGACGGCCGAGGATCGCCAGCACCAGCGCGAGACGGTTGCGGTCGAGCCCCGAGACGACCCTGCGCGGCTGCTCGAGCTCGGAGGGCGCCACCAGCGCCTGGACCTCCACGAGCAGCGGTCGCGAGCCCTCCATCGCGGCCAGCACCACGCTGCCTGGGGCACAGGTGGCCTCGGCTACGAAGCGCGCGGAGGCGTCGAGCACCTCCACCAGGCCTCCCTGGCGCATCTCGAACAGGCCGGCCTCGTTGGTCGAGCCGAAGCGGTTCTTGAGGGCGCGCAGCTCTCGGTAGGGACGCTCGCGCTCGCCCTCGAACTGCAGCACGCAGTCGACCAGGTGCTCGAGCACGCGCGGTCCCGCCAGCGCGCCGTCCTTGGTCACGTGGCCGACCAGGATCACGGCCACGCCCTGAGACTTGGCCAGGTTCATGATCCGCGCGGCCACCTCGCGCACCTGCCCTACCGATCCGGGAGCGGGGCGGGTGGGCTTCGATGGATCGGCGGCGCAGAGCGTCTGCACGGAGTCGATCACGCACGCGTCCGGGGCCTCGGCGGCGAGCGTGTCGAGCACGGCGTCGAGATCCGTCTCGGCCAGGACGGGCACGTGCAATGCGCCGGGAGCGAGTCGCTCGGCGCGCAGCCTGACCTGCTCGGCGGACTCCTCGCCGCTGACATAGAGGGTCTTGTGCCCTGCCCCCTGCAGATGCCCGAGCACCATGTTCGTGAGCGTCGACTTGCCGATCCCGGGCGAGCCGCCGAGCAGCACGAGCGAGCCCGGCACGAGACCCCCGCCGAGCACCCTGTCCAGCTCGCCAATGCCTGTGGACATGCGCTCCACAGCGCTCGCGCCCACCTCGTGAAGCGGGCGCGGCACGAGCGCGAGCGACGGCCGCGATCCATCCCCAGCGGCGTCCGCGTGGGCTGCCGCAGCAGAAGCCCTTCGGCCGGCGGCGGCTTTGGGGCGCACGGCCTCCTCCACCAACGTGTTCCACGCCTCGCAGCCAGGGCACTGCCCGTGCCACTTGGCCGACTGAAAGCCGCACTCCGAGCAGACATGAACGGTGGTTCGGGCCATCCAGTCAGACTACGTTCCGCTGAGGACGCCCTGGTTCGTCATACACGGCGGCGCTCGAACAGCAGCACGTCCCTCCAGCTCCCGTCGGGCATCTGCCCGATCCGCTCACGTACGCCCACGAGCCTGAAGCCGCAGTGACGGTGAAGCGCGACGCTTGCCTCGTTCTCGGGGAAGATGCCGGCCTCGAGCGTCCAGAAGCCCGCGCTCTCGGCGCTCTCGGCCAGGCCTTCGAGCAGAGCGCGCCCGACCCCGCGGCGTGCGTGCTCGGGCGCGACGTAGATGCTCACGGCCCCCACCCCGCGGTAGACGGCGCGGGGGGAGACGGGTGTGAGCGCTGCCCAGCCGAGCATCTCACCGTCTTCGCCTCGAGCAAGAACAGCGGGGTAGCCGGCGCGCTTTCCCGACCACTCCTCCCAGCTCGGCGCGGAGGCCTCGAAGGTCGCGTTGCCGGCGGCGATGCCCGCTTCATAGATTCGTGCAGCCGCGGGCCAATCCGCGGCGGTCAGGGGTCCCAGCAGGGGCGAGGGAGCAGGGCTCATCTGTCGCGAGCCCTGCTATCGGCTCCTTAGTGCTCGTCGGGCTCGCTGATCTCCGGTTGGTCTGCCTCGGGCTGACCGTCGCCCTCGGTCAGCTCCTCGCCGCTGGCGCCTTCTGCGCCTACGGCAACCGGTGTCTTTTGCTTCTTGGGGTTGACGATCGAGAGTTTGACCTCGCCCTCGGTGTCCGCATCGGGATCAACCACGACGGTGGCCCCAGGCGCCAGCTGCTCGCGCAGGACGAAGTCGGCGAGCGGGTCCTCGATGTAGCGCTGGATCGCCCGACGCAGCGGGCGTGCGCCCATGGCTGGGTCCCAGCCCTTGTCCACGAGCAGGTCCTTGGCGGACTCGGTCAGCTCGAGCTGGAGCTCACGCTCGGCCATCGACTCGCGGATGCGCAGGAGGAGAAGCTCGACGATCTGCTTGATCTCCTCCTTCTGCAGCTTGTGGAAGACGATCACGTCGTCGATGCGGTTGAGGAACTCGGGCCGGAAGACTTTCTTCAGCTCGCCCATGATCCGGTTCTTCATGTCGTCGTAGGTGATCCCCGTCTCGTCGTCTGACACGGCGAAGCCGAGCGGCGTGTTGCGGGCTATCTCCGCGGCGCCGATGTTCGAGGTCATGATCACGATTGCGTGCCTGAAGTCCACTGTGCGCCCCTGGGCGTCGGTGAGACGGCCGTCCTCGAGGATCTGCAGGAGGATGTTGAAGACGTCGGGGTGGGCCTTCTCGATCTCGTCCAGCAGCAGCACCGAGTAGGGCTTGCGGCGGATCGCCTCGGTCAGCTGGCCGCCCTCGTCGTAGCCGATGTAACCGGGGGGCGAGCCGACGAGACGGGAGACGGCGTGCTTCTCCATGTACTCGGACATGTCGATCCTGATCAGCGCCTCGTCGTCGCCGAAGAGGAACTCGGCAAGCGTGCGTGCGAGCTCGGTCTTGCCCACGCCGGAGGGGCCGAGGAAGATGAACGAGCCGGTGGGACGCTTGGGGTCCTTGAGGCCGGCCCGGGAGCGCCTGATGGCCTTGGAGATGACCTCGATGGCAGGGTGCTGGCCGATCACGCGCTTGTGCAGTTCGTCCTCCATGCGCATCAGCTTCTGGGTCTCGGCCTCGGTCAGCTTGAACACGGGGATACCGGTCCACATGGAGACGATGTCCGCGATCTCCTCCTCGCCGATGGAGGGCCGCTCGCCGGACTCGCCCGATTCCCACGCCTGCTCGAGCTCGCGTTTCTTGTTGGTGAGCTTGCGCTCCTTGTCGCGTATGGCCGCAGCCTTCTCGAACTCCTGGGCCTCGATCGCCGCCTCCTTCTCGCGGCGTGTGGTCTCGACTTCGCCCTCCAGCTCGCGGTTGGCGGGCGGGGAGGTCATCGACTTGATGCGCATCCGCGAGGCGGCCTCGTCGATCAGGTCGATCGCCTTGTCGGGGAGGAAGCGGTCGGAGATGTAGCGGGAGGCCAGTTCACCGGCGGCTCTGAGGGCCTCGTCGGTGATCTGGACCTTGTGGTGGGACTCGTAGCGGTCGCGTAGACCGCGGAGGATCTCCACCGTCTGGTCGATTGTGGGCTCGTCCACGGTGATCTTCTGGAAGCGGCGCTCCAGCGCGGAGTCGCGCTCGAGGTACTTGCGGTACTCGTCCAGGGTGGTCGCGCCGATCGTCTGCAGCTCGCCACGGGCCAGGGCGGGCTTGAGGATCGAAGCGGCGTCGATGGCGCCCTCGGCGGCGCCCGCGCCGACGAGGTTATGAAGCTCGTCGATGAACAGGATGATGTCGCCGCGCTGGGTGATCTCCTTCATCACCTTCTTCAGGCGCTCCTCGAACTCGCCGCGGTACTTCGAGCCGGCGACCAAGGCAGCCAGATCGAGCGTGTAGATCTGCTTGTTCTTGAGCAGCTCGGGCACCTCGGCGCTGGTGATGCGCTGAGCCAGGCCCTCGACCACGGCCGTCTTGCCCACCCCTGGCTCGCCCACGAGCACAGGGTTGTTCTTGGTGCGCCGCGAGAGGATCTGCATGATCCGCTCGATCTCCGTCTCGCGTCCCACGACGGGGTCGAGCTTGCCCTCGGCGGCGAGCTTGGTCAGGTTGCGACCGAACTGGTCGAGCAGCTTCGATGACTTCTTGCCCTCGCCGGGCGCGGAGCCGGAGCCTGCGCCCGCGCCGCTGGACTGGCCCTGGCGACGACCGCCGGGACCGGAGAGCATGCGGATGACCTCGTTGCGGATCTTCTCCGAGTCGGCGTCGAAGTCGAGCAGGATGCGAGCGGCCACGCCCTCGTTCTCGCGAACCAGGCCGAGCAGGATGTGCTCGGTGCCGATGTAGTTGTGGCCGAGGCTGAGCGCCTCGCGCAGCGCCAGCTCGAGCACCTTCTTGGCACGTGGCGTGAAGGGAATCTGTCCGGAGGTGACCTCCTCACCGGAGCCGACTATCCGCACGACCTGCGCGCGCACACGCTCGACGGTGATGTCCAGGCTCTCCAGCACGCGGGCGGCCAGGCCCTCCTCCTCGCGGAGCAGCCCGAGCAGGATGTGCTCGGTGCCGATGTAGTTGTGCTTGAGCGTTCGCGCCTCCTCCTGCGCGAGTACGACCACCTGCCGGGCCCGTTCGGTGAATCGCTCGAACATAGTGTGATTCCTTCCTACCTGGGACGGTGCCTCAACGCTTGGTGGTCCGGATGACGCCTGGAGAATCAGTCTACCAACCGACCCCCCTGCACTATCGAGGTCATCGGCAGTGCACGTGCCCGCCTTGATCGGCGCGGGACAGCTGTGCTAAGTCAGTCGCGCATGGCCGGGAACAGCACGACCTCGCGGATCGAGTCGGCTCCGGTCAGCAGCATCACCAGCCGGTCGATGCCCAGTCCGACGCCGCCGGCGGGAGGCATCCCCTGCTCGAGCGCTTCGACGAACAGCTCGTCGTAGGGCTGGGACTCATCGGCGCCCTCGCTCTCCAGGCGCTGCTGGGCGCGGAAGCGCTCACGCTGGACGTCTGCGTCGATCAGCTCGCTGAAGGCGTTGGCGATCTCCATGCCTCCCGCAAATGCCTCCCAGCGCTCAACCAGGCCCTCCACCGAGCGATGCTCGCGGGCGAGCGGCGAGAGCTCGATCGGGTAGTCGAACACGAACGTGGGCTGCTGAAGCTCCGGCTCGACGTACTTGGAGAGCAGATCGTCGGCCAGCTGAGGCCAGGTGAGACCATCGATCGCCATCGCCAGTCCGGCCGTGGCGATTGCTGCGCGTAGGGACTCGGCGTCGGGGTGGGCCATCACGTCGATCCCGGTGGCCTCCTCGATCGCGGCGGCGAAGCTCACCCGGCGCCAGGGCGTGGAGAAGTCGAGCTCGCCCTCGTAGGCAACGGCCCCGGCAGCGGCTGCCACGGCCTCCTCCAGGCGCTTGGCCTCGTCCTCGTAGTCGGCATAGGCCTCATACCACTCGACCATTGTGAACTCGGGGTTGTGCTTGTGGGAGATGCCCTCGTTGCGGAAGTCCTTGCCGAGCTCGTACACACGCTCCAGGCCACCCACGATCAGGCGCTTGAGATACAGCTCGGTGGCGATGCGCAGGTAGAGATCGCGGTCGAGCGCGTTGTGGTGGGTGGTGAACGGCCGTGCCAGCGCGCCCCCGTAGAGCGGCTGCAGCACGGGCGTCTCGACCTCGACGAAGCCCTGTCCGTCGAGATAGCCGCGCACCGCCGAGATGATCCGGGCGCGGTCCACGAAGCGCTTGCGCGCGTCGTGGTTGGCGATCAGATCGAGCTCACGCCGGCGATAGCGGGTCTCGACATCGCTGAGACCGTGGTGCTTGTCGGGCGGTGGGCGCAGCGCCTTGGCGAGAACCTGGAATCCGTCCACCCGTAGCGTCAGCTCGCCATGGCGGCTGCGCAGCACGGGCCCATCCACTCCCAGCAGATCGCCGAGATCGAGGCCGGTGAGACGCTCGAAAGCCTCCTTGCCGAGGACATCCACACGTGCGTGCAGCTGGATCTTGCCCGTGCGGTCGACGAGATCCATGAAGGCAGCACGTCCGGCGCCGCGACGGGCGGAGATGCGTCCGGCCACGCGGTGGCGCTCCTCGGTCTCCTCACCAACGGCGAGATGCGCGTATGCCTCGAGGATCGAGGAGATCGGCTCGGTGTCTCTGAATGCGTAGGGGAACGCCTCGGCGTCGCTCGCGCGCAGCCGCTCGGCCTTGGCGCGACGTTCGGCGATCAGCTCCTGCAGGCCGTGGCGAGATGAGCCTGGATCTGCGCCACCCGGCGGGTTGACGTCCCCCCGCTCGTCGGTTGCGCCCATCTGGCTGAGCCTACTCGAGGCCGACGTCGATCTTGGTGATCTTGAGCTTGCGAGCGGGACCCCGTGGCACTTTTACGGCCACCGTGTCGTTGCGTTTGTGGCCGATCAGGGCGCGACCCACGGGCGACTCGTTGGAGAGCTTGTACTCGTCGGGCTTGGCCTCGGCCGAGCCGACGATCGTGTATTTGACCGACTTGCCCGTCTTTTCGTCCTTGACGTGGACGACGGAGCCGACCTGCACGACGTCTGTCGAGAGATCCTTGGCCTCGATCACCGTGGCCATGCGCAGCTTCTCCTGGAGCTGGGCGATCCGGCTCTCGACCATCGCCTGCTCGTTCTTGGCGTCGTCGTACTCGGAGTTCTCGGAGATGTCCCCGAATTCCCTGGCCTCCTTGATGCGCTCGGCGATCTCTCGACGCTTCTCCGTGGAGAGCAGCTCGAGCTCATCGTTGAGCTTCTTTAGACCTTCGGGAGTGAGGATGACGTCCTTCGGCATGTGACCCTCGATTGCGGGTTGGTGGTTCGGTCGCTGATACACACAAAACCCCGCTGTAAGCGGGGACGTTGCGACCGAAGGGCTGCAGCGAGCGCAGCAGTATAGCGGGGCCCTTCCCGGCCACCGCTAGGACTCAGCCGGCCGGAACGGCGAGCTCGCGCTCGAGGCCCAGCAGGCGGCGGGCGTCGGTGAGGCTGGGGGCTCGCTGCAGTGCCTCCTGCAGCTCCTTGGTCTCCCTCGACTCGAGCCCCAGACGGACCACGTACCACGGGTAGAACTTGCGCAGATACCGACCCGCGCGCGCTTCGCCGAGGTGCTCGACGGCGCGATCGATCACCCAGCCGAGCTCGCCCAGGACCTCCTCGGGGGTCGGCTCCCGATCGCGACCGTGCAGCAGCTCGGAGAACAACCACGGGTTGCCCAGTGCGCCCCGAGCGAGCATCACGGCGGCCGCGCCCGTCTGCTCGAAGGCCGCACGCACGCGATCGGCGTCGCTCAGGCCGCCCGTCAGGATCACAGGCGCCGGCAGCGTCTCCACGAGCCGCGCGGCCAGCTCGTAGTCGGGTGTGCCCTTGTGGTGCACGGCCGCCGATCGCGGGTGAAAGCCAATCGCCGCGACGCCCGCCTCGGCCACCAGCCGATGGGCAAGCTCGTAGCCGCTGTGATCGCCCGCGCGCAGGCCCGAACGCAGCTTGACGGTCACCGGCACCTCCGCACCAGCCGCGCCTGTGCGGGCTCCCTCGACGGTCGCCCGCGCCACAGCCACAGCCCGGTCGGGATCGCCGAGCAGAGCCGCTCCTGCGCCCGTCTTCTGCACCTTGGGCACGGGACAGCCCATGTTGATGTCGATCGCATCGGCTCCGAGCGCCGCCACGTGGGCAGCGGCCGAGCGCATCCTGTCGGGGTCTTCGCCAAAGAGCTGCATCGACACCGGCCCCCCCACCCAAGCATCCAAGTGCGGGTCGGGGTTGCGCTCGCGCGGATCGATGCGCAGCATCTCGTTGCACGTCTTCTCGTTGCCATAGTGGATGGCATGGGAGGAGACCATCTCCGAGACCGCCATCCCCGCCCCATAGCGCTTGGCCTGCAGCCGCACGAACCAATTGCCGATCCCCGCCAGCGGAGCCAGCAGCACACGGTTGGGCACGCGCAGCGGCCCAAGCATCCAAGGGTCTGTCAGCGATCTCGGCCCAGGCTCCATGCGCCCATTATGGGGAGGTTCCCGACCCCAGGACGGCCGCTGAGCAAGCGAGGCCAGGACGTACCCCTCCGGGGCACAGGCAGTTCGCGTGGCGTGCTGGCCGAAACGGGGATGCGAGCGGAGCGAGTGTCTCCCGGCTTCGGCACGCGAGTGACCGCATCGTGCCCTCGGGGTGAGGACGCCGCATCGCGCCGCTCAGCGGCCGTCCTGGCGTTCGTGCAGGAGGCGCAGGCCAGTCAGCGTGAGCAGGTCGTCGACCTCCTCGATCTCCTCGGTGAAGGGCACGACCAGCCTGGCCAGGCCGCCGGTGGCGATCACGTCGGTGCGCTCGCCGAGCTCGTCGTAGAGGCGGTGCAGGATCGCGTCGATCGCTCCGGCGTAGCCGTAGACGACGCCCGAGCGGATTGCGTCGATGGTGTTCTTGCCGATCACGTTGCGAGGTGGAGCCAGGTCCACCTTGGGCAGGCGCGCGCCACGCTCGGAGAGAGCTTCGAGGGAGATCTCGATGCCTGTCATCAGCGAGCCTCCGAGGTACTCGCCCTCCCGGGAGACCACGTCGAAGGTGGTGGCGGTGCCGAAGTCGACGCACACGACCGGCCCACCGAAGCGCTCGCGGATGGCGACCGCGTTGACGAGCCGGTCGGCGCCGATCTCGCGGGGGTTGTCGTAGCGGATAGCCATTCCGGTCTTGGTGCCAGGACCGACGGCGTGCATCTCGTGGCCGAGGTAGCGCGAGGCCATGGCGGTCCACTCGGGCTCCAGCTGCGGGACGGTCGAGGAGACGATCGATGCGTCGAGGTGGGTGAAGTCGTAGCCGCGCAGCTCGAGCAGGTTTCGCAGCGCCGCGCCGAGCTCGTCGGCGGTGGACTGACGCACGGTGGCAAAGCGCCAGTGCTCGAGCAGCTCCGTGCCTCGGTAGGCCCCGAAGTGGGTTTGGGTGTTTCCGACGTCGACGACCAGGAGCATCGGCGACCCATTATGCTCGGGGACGCAATGGCTGTGAGCTCCGCCAAGCTGTATGTGCTGCCCGGCTCGCATCCGTGCGCCGCGGTTGAGGTGGCGCTGGGGCTGAAGGGGGTCGAGTTCGACCGCGTGGATCTGCTGCCGATGGTGCAGATGCTCGTGGGGCCTTTGCTCTACGGGGGCATGACCGTGCCCGGCATGAGGCTCGGCGGTGAGCGGCTGGTTGGCTCGCGCAGGATCATGCGCCGCCTCGACGAGCTGTCTCCCGAGCCGCCGCTGCTGCCGGCGCCCGGGAGCACGACCTACGCCCGGGTGCTCGAGGCCGAGCGTTGGGGCGATGAGGTGCTGCAGAGCGTGCCCAGGCGCATCATCGACGCCGCCTTCTTGCGCAACGCGGCGGCGATGGAGAGCTATGTGGGCGATGCGAAGCTGCCACTGCCGCGCGCGCTGCTGCGTCCGGCGCTGCCGCTGACGGCGAGGCTGATGGCGATCAAGAACAAGGCGCGCGATGAGAGCGCGCGGGCGGACCTGGACGCGCTGGGAAGCCTGCTCGACCGCGTCGATGGCTGGATCGCCGAGGGCGTGCTGGGCGGCGAGCAGCCCAACGCGGCGGACCTGCAGATCGGCAGCTCGGTCCGTCTGCTGATGAGCATCGGCGACGTGCGCCCGCTGATCGAGGGGCGCCCGGCCGCATCGCTCGTGCGTTGGTTTCCGCCAATGGTCGGCGAGGTCCCGGCGGGCACGCTGCCGGCCGAGTGGCTGCGCGCAAGCGCATAGCCGCGGCCGCCTCCCGCGCTACAGTCGCCGTGCTGGTGGCGGGGCCGAGTGGCTCCGCCGCGACCGCGGGAGCTCCATGCGCACGCTTGATCCGCAGTCTTTGAGCAAGCACCTCGACCGGCTCTATCGCGCCGCGTGGGCGCTGTGCGGCTCACGCGAGGACGCGGAGGACCTCGTGCAGGAGACATTTGCGCGCGTACTCGCCCGGCCGCGTGTGATCCAGGGAGACGACGAGCTCTATTACCTGATGCGGGTGCTGCGCAACACGTTTTTGACGAGCCTGCGCACGGCCTCGCGTCGGCCCGTCACGGTGGCCACGCTCGATGATATGATCAGCGCGGACCCCAAGCCGATGGGCCGTCCGGAGCGTGCGATCGAGGTGCAGGAGCTCTACGCCACGATTGCCGAGCTCTCAGAGGACTTCCGCCTGGCGCTCGTGGCCGTGGACGTGCTCGGTCTCTCCTACCGCGAGGCGGCACGGGCGCTGAGGGTGCGCGAGTCGACGCTCACCACGCGCCTGTTCCGCGCGCGCAAGCAGGTCGCCACACGCCTTAGCGTCGTCCCGCAGCCGGCGCCCTCATCTCCGGAGAGCGCCGAGGCGAAGACGCCCGCGTCAACCCAGCGGGAAGAGAGCGGCTCGGGCGGAGTCCTATCGAGTGGAGGCACACATTGAGCTCACCCAGACCAGACGACGAAGCCGAGCTGATCGAGCTGATCCGCGCGGTCGACGTGCGCGCGCCCGATCGGCTGCGCGCTCGCACCGAGGCCATAATCGCCGAGCGCAGCTCACGTTCGAGGCCGGGGCGGAGAAGCCTCAATCCCCGCCTTGGTGCTCCGCTTGCACTGGCTGCCATTGCAGCGATCGTGCTCGTGCTGGTGCTTACCGGCACGGGCTCGGCGCCTTCCCAGCGGCTGAGCGTGAGCACGGCGGCGGCCTTGGCGTTGCGTCCGGCCACGATGTCCGCCCCCCGTGAGAGCCCGCACGCACGCACTGAGCTGGCGGCCACGATCGACGGCATCGCCTTCCCCTATTGGGGCGAGCGTTTCGGTTGGAGCTCGAGCGGTGCCCGCGAAGACCGTCTGGGCGGGCGCACCGTGCGCACGGTCTTCTACAGCGACGGGCGCGGGCAGCGCGTGGGCTATGCGATCGTGGCCGGCACCCCGGCGCCGAGCGTGGCCGGCGGCGTGGTTCGCTGGCGCGGGGGGACGCCCTACAGGCTGCTGCAGCAGGACGGTGCCCGCGTCGTCGTCTGGCTGCGCGACGGGCATCTGTGCGTGGTGGGCGCTCGTGGCGTCAGCGACGCGACGCTGCTGCGCCTGGCCAGCTGGGACGAGCGCCCCGCCGCCGCCTGATCGAAGCTCGGGAAGATCGCGCCCTCAGCGGCGTCTTCGTTGGTGCGGGCCGCCCAAGGTCCGCTCGAGGACCCGGCGGATGCCAGGTCAACCACCACTTCGGAGGACTCCATGAAGCGAACCAACCTGATCTTGGCCGCCGCCCTGATCGCTGCCCTGAGCCTGACTGCCGCAGCGCTGGCCAACCAGCCATCCCCCGCCGCCCACACGACGCGAGCGGCGATGGTCTCCCAGCGTCAGACGAGCCTCGGCCGCATCCTCGTCAGCTCCTCCGGGCGCACCCTGTATGAGTTCACGCGCGACCACGCGAGCAGCAGCGCGTGCGCGTCGATCAGCGGATGCTCGGAAACGTGGCCGGCGCTGCAGAGCAGCGGCAAGCCGCTGGCGGGGGCTGGGGTGCACGCCTCGGAGCTGTCGACGATCAAGCTCCCGGGAGGTGGCAGGCAGGTCACATATGCGGGCCACCCGCTCTACCTCTATAGCGGCGACAGCGGCCCCGGGGAAACGTCCTATGTCGGCGTGAGGCAGTTCGGCGGGAGCTGGTACGCGCTGAGCACCAGCGCACGCGCCGTCAAGTAGGTCCCGCGACTGCGCTGGGCAGCTCCAAGGGCGGTCCTGCCCAGCGCACGCCCTCCTCGAGAGAGAGCCCGGCGAGCGCGTCGGAGAGACGTTGGCCGCCGGGGGCCGTGAGGTCGAAGTCGAGCTCGAGCGCCGGGATCAGCACGAAGCGGCGGCTCAGCAACTGCTCGTGGGGCAGGGTCATGCGCTCGTGGTTGAGCTCGAGCTCGCCGAGCAGCAGGATGTCGATGTCGATCGCCCGCGGCCCGTGGCGGACTCCGTCCTCATCACGGCCGAGCTCGCGCTCGATGCGCTTGACCAGGGCGAGCAGATCCAGGGGTGCCAGGGCGCTGCGGATGCGCAGGCAGGCGTTGAGGAAGCTCGGCTGGTCGAGCACCTCGCCCACGGGGTCGGTGTCGTAGACGGAGGAGCTCTCCAGCACCTCGACGCCGGCCCGCTGCAGGGCATCGACGGCGCCCTGCAGATGCAGGCGGCGCTCGCCGACGTTGGAACCGAGCCCGAGCAGCCCGACCTCGCCCTGCGTCTCGCTCATCGCCGGCCCGAGCCGCCCTCAGGCGCGCGCGGTCTGCAGACCGGCTGCAGCCACCTTCTCGCCCATCGCCTGCGCGAAGGGGACCAGACCTGAGAGCGGGCGCAGCATGACCGTGAAGTCGGCGATCAGGCCCTGCTCGTCGACGCGCAGTAGATCGATCCCCTCGATCTCCCTGCCACCGATGCCGGCGCGGAAGATCAGGGCATGGGTTCCGTCCCTGGCGTTCTCGAGCTCGTCGGTGTAGCGAAAGTCCTCGAAGGTGTGCAGGACGATCGTGAGCAGGCGCGTGACGGTCTCACGCCCGACGAATGGGTGGAAGGTGGCGGGGCTGTGGAATACGATCTCGGGCGCGAGCAGCGCTGAGACCGCGTCGATGTCCTCGCGCTCGACCGCTGCCCGGAACTCGGTGGCGGCGCTCACTCGGCTTCCCGCCAGACCTCGACCGAGACCTCATCCACGCTCAGCGCGATTGGCGGCTCGGGCTTGGCCGCCTTGACCCACACGCCCTCCAGCTCGTAGTCGGCGAGCAGGCGGTCGGCGATCGTGGAGCACAGCCGCTCGAGCGTTTTGTGCGAGCGCTGCTGGGCGATCAGGGCCACGAGCTGGCAGACCTCGGCGTAGTCGACGGTGTCCTCGATCGCGTCGGTGACGGTGGCGTCCGTCTCGCCGATGTCCAGCCGCAGGTCGAGCACGAGCCGCTGACCCACCTCGCGCTCGGCCTCGGTCAGCCCGTGGTGGGTGTAGAGGGAGAGGCCGCTGATCTCGACGGTGACAGACTCGGCCGAGCCCTCGCGATCGTCGTCGAGGTCGCCCCCGTCGTCGTCGTCGTCTAGCTCGTCTGCGTCGTCCCCGCGCGCTTCGCCGTCCATCGCTCGCCCAAGGTAGCACTCGCCACCGCCAGCGCCTCACGGACGGGGCCCACGTCGTGCACCCGGAACACGCTCGCTCCCCGCTCGAGCGCGAGGACGTTGGTGGCGATCGTCCCGGCCAGCCGCCCCTCCGCCTCGAGGGCCTGCCCCTCCCCCCGCTCCGCTGCGAGGATCCGTCCCAGGAAGCTCTTGCGCGAGGTCCCCACGAGCAGCGGGCGCCCGAGCGTGCTCAGCTCGTCGAGGCGGCGCAGGAGCGTGAGGTTGTGGGCGCTCGTCTTGCCGAAGCCGATGCCGGGATCGAGCATGATGCGTTGCTCGTCCACCCCCGACGCCACGGCGAAGCTGAGGCGCTCTTCGAGAAACGCCTTCACATCGTCCACCACGTCCTCATAGCGTGGTTCGAGTTGCATCGTGCGCGGCTCTCCCAGCATGTGCATGAGGCAGCATTCAGCGCCGCTGTCGGCGATCAGCTCGACCATCGCCGGGTCTGCCCGCAGGGCGCTCACGTCGTTGACGATGCTCGCCCCGGCCGCGATCGCCGCGCGCGCCACCACCTCCTTGGAGGTGTCGATCGAGACCTGCGGACGCTCCCCGAGCGCTGGGCTGTCGAGCTGGGCAACGCCTTCGAGCACGGGCAGCACACGGCGCAGCTCCTCATCGGCTGAGACCGGATCGGCCCCGGGACGCGTGGACTCGCCGCCGATGTCCAGGATGTCCGTCCCTTCAGCCACCAGCTCCCCTGCATGCGCAATCGCAGCCTCCGCATCGAGGAAAGTCCCGCCGTCGAAGAACGAGTCCGGCGTGACGTTGACGATCCCCATCAGGCGGTAGGGCGTGCTCACACAGGCAAACCTACTGCGACCCACGTCGCCGGGCGCCGAGGCGCCCACCAGGGATCAGACGGGCTCGGGGCGCTCTTTGTCGGTAGCGCGAATCTCGGCGGCACCGCCGGCGAGGCCGGGACGCGGGAGCGTCCGGGGTGCTTCGCGCTCGGCGCGATCGACGGCCGTGGGGGGGGCGGGCAGCTCGGGCTTGGACTCCTCTTCGATCCCGAACACCTCCTCCTCGCTCTTGCCGGCGAGCAGCGCGAGGAACTCCTCCTTCTCGATGGTCTCGCGTTTGACGAGGATCTCGGACATGTTTGAGAGGTCGTGCTGGTGCTCGGTGAGGATGCTCGTGGCGCGCTTGTGCGCGGCCTCGATGATGCGGCGCACCTCGTCGTCGATCTCACGAGCGATCTCGTCGGAGTAGTCGGGCTCGGTTGAGAACTCGCGGCCGAGGAACGGCTGACCGTGGTCGTGGCCGAACACACGCGGGCCGAGCTTCTGGCTCATGCCGAAGCGCATGACCATCTGCTTGGCCGTGGCGGTGATCTTCTCGATGTCGTTGGAGGCGCCGGTGGTGATCTCGCCGAAGACGATCTCCTCGGCGGCCCGACCGCCGAGCGTCATCGCCATCGTGTCCTCGAGCTCGGCGCGGGTGGTCAGGAAGCGGTCCTCCTGGGGCATCGAGATGGTGTAGCCGAGCGCCTGGCCGCGGGAGATGACGGAGATCTTGTGCACGGGGTCGGAGTGCTCGAGGAAGTGGCCCACGAGCGCATGGCCCATCTCGTGGTAGGCGGTGATCAGGCGCTCTTTCTCGCTCATCACGCGGGTCTTCTTCTCGGGACCGGCGATCACGCGCATGATCCCCTCCTCGAGCTCGACCTGGCCGATCTCCCGCTTGCCCGTGCGAGCGGACAGCAGAGCGGCCTCGTTGATCAGGTTGGAGAGGTCGGCGCCGGTGAAGCCCGGGGTCTGCCCGGCGAGGGCGTCGATGTCGATCACCTTGGCCAGCGGCTTGCCGCGCGTGTGCACCTCGAGGATCTTCGCGCGGCCCTTGCGGTCGGGGCGGTCGACGGCGATCTGGCGGTCGAAGCGGCCGGGGCGCAGCAGCGCCGGGTCGAGGATGTCGGGCCGGTTGGTGGCCGCGATCATGATGATGTTGTCCTTCGCCTCGAAGCCGTCCATCTCGACGAGCAGCTGGTTGAGGGTCTGCTCGCGCTCGTCGTGGCCGCCGCCCATGCCGGCGCCGCGGCGGCGCCCGACGGCGTCGATCTCGTCCATGAAGATGATGCAGGGGCTGTTCTGCTTGGCCTGCTCGAAGAGGTCGCGCACGCGCGAGGCGCCCACGCCGACGAACATCTCTACGAAGTCCGAGCCGGAGATCGAGAAGAACGGCACGCCCGCCTCGCCGGCGACGGCGCGCGCGAGCAGCGTCTTGCCGGTCCCCGGCGGCCCGTACAGCAGCACGCCCGTGGGGATGCGCGCGCCGAGCGCCTGGAACTTCTTCGGGTTCTCGAGGAACTCCTTGATCTCGTGCAGCTCCTCGACCGCCTCATCGACCCCCGCCACGTCGCGGAAGGTGATCTTGGGCGAGTCGGCAGACAGGCGCTTTGCGCGCGACTTGCCGAACGACATCACTTTCGAGCCGCCGCCCTGGACCTGGTTCATGAGGAAGATCCAGAACCCGATGAAGATCAGGAACGGCAGCACGTACGTCAGCAGCGAGAGGATCACGCTCGAGCGTGCCGGCTTGACGTCGAAGTTGTTGATCAGGT
>DATARM010000023.1:0-5645 GCA_036264155.1 Solirubrobacteraceae bacterium | reverse complement strand
TACTGCCTGAAGATTCAGGCGCTCAGCGTGAGCCTGCGCGGGCCCGACTGAAAGCCGAGCTCGACCAGCAGCGGGACCAGCTGGGAGGCGATCGCGGGCTCGCCGTCGATGCGCTCGAGCGAGAGCTTGGGCACGCGGCCGCCACGAACCGCAGACGCGAGCGCCTCCAGCGCCTCCCGTAGAGGCTCCTGCTCGCGCCCGGGGACGGGCCCCGAGCCCGTGCGCTCCGCGAGGACGACCAGGCCACGGCCGCCGCGCTCGACGTAGAGCAGGGGCACGTCCTGGACGGTCACGACATAGGCGCCGGCTACCCGAGCAGGCCGCCCCGACGATCCCTCGCGCTTGGGCCATGGCAGGGCGGCGCCGTAGGGCTGGGCGGGATCGGCGGCCCCGAGCACCAGCGTGCGTGCGCGGTCGCTGGGGGGCGTGCGCAGCCGCTCGACGGCGCCGGGGAGGGCGAACTGGGCGCCGCCCATCCCCTCTAGGAAGTAGCCGCGGCGGCAGATGCCGAGCGTCTCGAGGTTGGAGAAGGTGTCGTAGAGCATGGCGAAACCGCCCTTGATGCCCTCCGCGAGAACCTGCTCGCGGGTAACGATGCCGTAGCGCTCGAGCAGCAGCTCGGCCAGTGCGCGTCGGCGCTCCAAGGCGGCCGCGGGACCTTCCTCCCCGCCGCGGAACACGGCCGCGGCCAGCGACCAGCGACCCTGGACCTGGGACTGGGCGCCGGTTCGGCGCCTCCCGCTGAAGCGCGAGCGCCCGCCATGGGCACGACGACCGGCGAACTCGCCGGGAGCGACGCCGCCACGCGCCAAGGCGAGGCGTGGGGCTCGCAGCGGCGCCCAGGCGTCGTTTGTGACCTCGCCGGCCCACACAAGGTCCCACAGCGCCTCGCGCAGCGTCTCGGCGGGCGCATCCAGCTCAGCGAGCAGGTCGGTGAAGAACGACGGCCCGGCGGCCAGCCGAGCGCGCAGCAGCTCGTGCTCGGGGTTGCTCGGCGGCTCGAACCCGGTGCGAGCCGAAGGAGCCGAGGGGGGCGGCCCGATGGCTGCAGCGTCGTCGCGGAAGTAGAGCGCCACGCGCCCCGAGCGGCCCAGGGGCCCCGCCCCGACCCACACGAGCTCGCCGCTGGCACAGAGGGCGTCCATCCACGAGGTGGAGTAGGCGCCCGTGCGCCGAGGCAGCACGTCGCGCTCCCAGATCTCGACGGGCAGCGCAAGACCCTGCAGAGGCACCAGAACCTCGCGGAGACGGTCGATGCCGGCTCCGGCGCCTGAATGCCTGTCGACGCCCTGCCAGGAGGGCAGGAAGGCCGCCAGGCGCCGCTGCTCGGCCGGCTCGATCTCCTTGCGCAGGGCGGCCAGCGAGGCGCGCCTGAGGCGACGCAGGACCTCCACGTCGCACCAATCGCGCTCGGTGCCTCCCGGACGCAGCTCGCCGCGGACGAGATCGCCGGCGCGCTCGAGCTCGCGCAGCACGGAGCTCATGTCTAGGCCATAGCGGGTGCGCAAGTCGTCGGTCGTGAAGGGGCCGTGGGTGCGGGCGTAGCGGGCGACGAGCTCACTGAGGGCGTTGGTGACGTCGGCGAGAAAAGCGTCGGGCAGCCCACCGGGGGGCATCACACCGAGCGCGTCGCGGTACAGACCGGCCTCATCAGCTGCGATCCAGCGCTCCTCGCCCCCGACACGCACACGAATGGTGCGCCGTTCGCGCTCAAGCTCGGCCAGCATCGGCACAGCATCGACGCCCTCGAACACGCGCTGGGCGATCTCGGATTCATTGAGGTCACCGACCTGGCGCAGGACATCGTGCAGAGCGTCTCGCCCGGTGGCTTGGGTCATCTCAGAGCGGTGCTGCAGATCGGCTTCCACCCGCTCCAGCGCACCGGGGTCGATCAGCTCGCGTAGCTCCTCCTGCCCGAGCAGCTCGCGCAGGAGGTCGCGGTCGAGCGAGAGAGCGGCGGCGCGGCGCTCGGCGCTCGGCGTGTCCCCCTCGTACATGTATGTGGCGACGTAGTCGAACAGCAACGAGGAGGCAAACGGCGACGCGGTCTTGGTCTCGACCTCGACGAGGGAGATCTCGCGGGTGTGTAGGCCGCGCAAGAGCGCTTCCAGGCCGGCCAGGTCGAGCACGTCCTGCAGGCACTCCCTGTAGGTCTCCAGCACGATCGGGAAGTCGGCGTAGCGACGGGCCACCTCGAGCAGGTTCTGGGCCTTCAGGCGCTGCTGCCACAAGGGCGTGCGTTTGCCTGGATAGGCGCGGGGGATCAGCAGTGCGCGCGAAGCGTTCTCGCGAAAGCGCGCGCCGAAGAGGGCCGAGCCGCCGAGCTCCGCTGTCACTGCCGCCTCGACCTCGTCGGGCTCGAGCATGAGCAGCTCGACGGCAGACGGCAGCGCCTCGGACTCGTCGGCATCGAGATCGGGCAGGTGAAGCACGATCCCGTCGTCTGACCAGATGGCGTCGGCCTCCAGGCCGAAGCGCTCGTGGATGCGCGCCGAGAGGGCGAGGCCCCAGGCGGCGTGGACGCGGCCGCCGTAGGGGGAGAGCACGCACAATCTCCAATCGCCGATCTCGTCGCGGAAGCGCTCGAGCACGATCGTGCGCTCGCTGGGCAGCACGCGCGTGGCGGCCTGCTGCTCGCGCAGGTAGGCGAGCAGGTTGCGTGCTGCGCGCTCGTCGAGGTCGTAGTCGCGCTGCAGCGTCTCGGCGTCCTGCTCGACGGCCCACCGCGAGAACGCCCCGATCGCCTCCCCGAGCTCCTTGGGGCGCCCGACAGAATCCCCCTTCCAGAAGGGCACAGCTCCGGGGGCGCCGGGGGCGGGGGTGACGATCACGCGGTCGCGCGTGATCTCCTCGATCCGCCAGCTGGAGGCCCCGAGCAGGAAGGCCTGCCCCGGGCGGGCCTCGTAGACCATCTCCTCGTCCAGCTCGCCCACGCGGCGGCCATCGGGGAGCGTGACAGCGAACAGGCCGCGGTCGGGGATGGTTCCGGCGTTGGCGACTGCCAGCTGGCGCGAGCCCTTGCGCGATCTGATCACGCCGGCGACGCGGTCCCAGACGATGCGTGCGCGCAGCTCACCGAACTCCTTGGATGGATATCTGCCATCGAGCATGTCGAGCACGTTCTCGAGCAGATCGCGGGAGAGCTCGGCGTAGGAGTGGGTGCGGCGTACGAGCGCGTGCAGCTCATCGACAGATACCCCGGGGTCGCTGCCCTCGACGCCCTTGCCGGCCGGCTCGGCGGAGACGGCGATGGCGACGATCTGCTGGGCGAGAACGTCGAGTGCGTTCTTGGGCACGACGGTGGGCTCGATCAGCCCTTCGTGCATGCGCCGGGCGACAACTGCGCACTCGAGCAGATCGCCGCGGAACTTGGGGAAGATGCGCCCGACGCTGACCTCGCCCACGCCGTGTCCGGCGCGCCCGATGCGCTGCAGTCCGCGGGCGACGGACTTCGGTGACTCGATCTGCAGGACGAGATCGACGGCGCCCATGTCGATGCCGAGCTCGAGCGAGCTGGTGGCCACGAGACAGGGCAGCTCTCCTGCCTTGAGCAACTCCTCGACCTTGGTTCGCTCCTCGCGGGCGAGCGAGCCGTGATGGGCGCGGGCGATGTCCTCCTCGGCGAGCTCGTTCAGGCGCAACGCGACGCGCTCGGCGGCGCGGCGGTTGTTGACGAAGACGATCGTGGAGGTGTGCGCCCTGACCTGCTTGAGCAGCTCGGGGTAGATCGCAGGCCAGATGGAGTTGCGCGTGGACTCGCCGCCGACGACGGGGTCGAGCGGGTCGTGCTCGCCGGCGAGGTGCGCGTTGCCCGGTTCGGCCATCGACTCGACGGGGACTTCGATGCGCAGGTCGAGCTCCTTGGCATCCCCGGCGTGGACACCCGCGTCGATGACGGTCACCTCGCGTTTGGGCCCCACGAGGAAGCGTCCGATCTCCTCGAGCGGGCTCTGAGTGGCGCTGAGGCCGATGCGCTGCACAGGGCGCCCGGACTCGACCCCAGCCTCGAGGCGCTCGAGCGTCAAGGCGAGATGAGAGCCGCGCTTGGAGTGCGCGACGGCGTGGATCTCATCGACGATCACCGCCTCGACGTGGCTCAGCATCTCGCGCGCCTGCGAGGTCAGGATCAGGTAAAGCGACTCAGGGGTGGTGACGAGGATGTCGGGCGGGTTGCGCGCCATCGCGGCGCGCTCGCGCTGCGGCGTGTCGCCGGTGCGAATCCCCACGGTGGCGCCCTCGGCACCGATGCCGCGCATGGGAGCACGCAGGTTGCGCTCGATGTCATAGGCGAGGGCCTTCAACGGGCTGATGTAGACGACGCGGGTGCCCTTGCCGCCGCCCGGCTCGCAGCTCAGCCGATCCAGTGCCCACAGGAACGCCGCGAGGGTCTTACCCGAGCCGGTGGGGGCCGAAAGGAGCACGTTCTCCCCAGCGGCGATAGCCGGCCACGCCAGTGCCTGAGCGTCGGTCGGCGATCGGAAGGAGCGCGCGAACCAATCACGCACACGCGGGCCGAAGCTTGAGAGCGGCATGTCGATCAGGCTAACCGGAATTGCAGGAGTTGCCCAGGTCACCCGTGCCGCAACGCGACCCTCAGCACCGCGCGACCGGTCCTATTTACCTTCCATGTTGGCGCATTTCTACGCTTCCGCTCGTAGCGAGGGGCTCCCTCCCCGATTAGCGCGGCCACCAGTACGCGTGCTGGACTCCGGCCTGTCCTTGTCAGGACCGGGTCGGAGAAAGACAAAGGGTCTGCCGGCAATGTCGCCGGCAGACCCTCTGGACAGGAGCGCCTCTAAACGCTCAGAGCTATACGACCTTCCAGTCTACGCTTCGCTGGCGATGACCGATTCTGTCGAGGACTCCTGCAGGTTGCCGTTGAGGATGGCGGTGTTTTTGCCATCTTCTGAGGGCAGCCCGATTTTGCTGTTGATGATCGGGTCCAGCACAAGTTCAACGAGGAACCCACCGCAACCAGTTGCTTTAGGAGCGGAGAATTCGTTGTTGACCGACGAGTTACCCGTGATGTTCACGATTTCAAAGGATTCAGTGAACGTGATTTTACCGACTTTCCCGGTGATGGGTTTGTTCGGCAGTTTCGGGTTCGTCGTCCCGGTCGTGAGGTTCCACTCGATCGGGCTGCTGCTCGAACCGATGTAGCATTCGCTGCCCAGCAGCGGGTTTTCCAGCCGGATCTTCACAGGCAGACCGAGATCCACGCCTTCCTGGTTGACCAGGTTGTTTTTGTTGATTTTGATTTCACTGGCCGGCCGCGCGAGTTCGGTAACCGCGTTGACGCCCGTCAACCCGTTTTCGAACACACTTTCGCATGAGCCGCGCAGAATTTTTTCTATCAGGCCTTCGCCCGTGATTTCTTTGCAGTTCACCAAGCCCAGCAGACCGCCCGGGACATTTTGCGGAGTTTTCGAGAGTGTTTCCCCGTTCGCGGCCGCAACGAATTTTTCTTCTTCAGTTGCTTCGTTGCGGATGATCCCACCCTGCAGCGTGATCGTTTTCGTGACAGGCACTTTCTGTTTGTTCAAAACCACTTCCCCGCCTGTCGTCTGGTCATACAGGCAAAGGCTCACTTCTTTAGTGAACCGCGGGCACTGATTGAAGACTTTGAAGCCTTTCTGCGGTTCCTT
>DATARM010000018.1:0-21950 GCA_036264155.1 Solirubrobacteraceae bacterium | reverse complement strand
CGCGCGGTGCGCCTCGTCGAGTCGTCGCTCGATCCATGGACGCAGCTCGCGCACGGCCGCGGCCGCCGCCCGCTCGGGCGCGCGGGTGGGCAGCACCACCTCGACCCCGCTGTGTGCGTGAACGGTGACGCGCACACGCCGCGCTCGGGCGGAGCGGCGAATCGTGTAGTGGATATCGGCTGTGCCAGTGGCGCTGGACATGACCTGAGAGGCTACGCACTGCACCGGGCGTTCCACCCCTGCGCCCGTGGGCTCGGAGCCATACGCTCTCGACATGAGGCAGCGATGGGCACGGTCATAATGGCCGCGAGGATGGCGAGATCGAGAGTGAGGCTTCCGCGCGATCTGCGCGAGCCGTATGAGGTCTACCTCAACGGCGTGCCGCAGCGCCTCGGACGGGACTACAGCGTGCGCGAAGGCGCGCTCGTGTTCGAGCGCGAGCTGCGCAAGGACAAGATCAGCGGCTGGCGCTGGCTGCTGGGCGCGTGGGGCGTGGGCACCTATCGCCAGAACGACTCTGTGGACGTGCGCTACGAAGCGGCCGACGGCTCGCCGCGGGTGGCCGAGGGGCTCGAGATAGAGCCCGGGTAGACGGCCTTCTCCCACGGCTTGGCCAGCTTCAGCGCGCTGAGGATCGCTCGCGTGGCCGGCGAGCGGTTGAGCGTGTAGAAATGGATGCCGGGAGCTCCTGCGGCCAACAGCTCGGCGCACTGCAGGGTGGCGTAGGCGACGCCGAAGTCGAGTACTGCCTCGGGATCCTCACCACGGGCGTGCAGCTCGCGGTGTAGCTCCTCGGGAATCGTCGATCCACACATTGCGGCCATTCGCTCGATCTGCCCTACACGCGTGATCGGCATGATGCCGGGGATGATCGGCACCGCGATCCCGGCGCGCCGTGCCCGCTCGACGAAGCGAAAGTAGAAGGCGTTGTCGAAGAACAGCTGCGTGATCAGGAAGTCCACGCCCGCACCCACCTTCTCAGCGAGGTGCTCGATGTCGCCCTCGGGGCTCGTGGCATGGATGTGCGTCTCGGGGAAGCAGGCGGCGCCGATCGCGAAGGGATAGTCGCCGGAGATCAGCTCGACCAGCTCGCGCGAGTACTCGAGGCCGCCCTCGGTCTTCTGCCACAGCTCCTCTCCTGCCGGCGGATCGCCGCGCAGCGCGAGCACGTTGTCGATGCCCGCCTCACGCATCTCCTGCAGGGTGGCGCGCAGTTCCTCAACGGTGGCGCCGACGCATGTGAAGTGGGCCATCGCCTCGAGGCCGTACTCCTCGCGGATACGCTTGACGATCTCGATCGTCTTCTCCCGCGTGGAACCTCCGGCGCCGTAGGTCACGGAGACGAACGAGGGATCGAGCGTCTTCAGCTCGGCCAGCGCCGCGTAGAGGTTGTGCTCGCCCGCCTCCGTCTTGGGCGGGAAGAACTCGAACGAGAACGTGGGCCCCCCGGCGGCGAGGATCTGATCGATGCGCATGCCCAGATTATGCAGTCCAGCGCTCCGGCTCGCCGGCTATGCGTTGGATCTTGCCGGTGGCGCCGAGGTGTGTCAGGTAGCCGAGCGTCTGGGAGAGCAGCCAATGCGCGTTCTGGCCCGACAGCGCCCCGCTGAACACCTCGGAGGCGACCTCGAAGGCCGTCAGCTCCCTGCCGTCGAGCCCTTTCAGGACCGCATCGAGCTGCTCGCCGACGAGCTTGCGGTTGCCCTGGATGTGAGCGTGGACGTCCGTGAAGGTACGCCCGTGACCGGCCAGGCACAGGCGTGCGCCAAGGCGCTCCACGACGTCGAGCGAGCCGAGGAATTCGCCGACGGGGTCGGGCGAGTAGCCGTAGTCGAAGTACAGCGATATGCGCCCCAGGAGATGATCGCCGGAAATCAGCACCCGACGCTCGGGCTGGAACAGACACACGTGCGATGGCGCATGGCCCGGCGTCTCATATGCGATCCACTCGCCGAGGTCGGTGACAACGTTCACACCGGAGAGCAGGTCGCGGGCGACCTCGATCGGTCCGGCGATGCCGCTCGCCTGCGAGCCGCGCTGGGCGGCGTAGCGACGCAGGGGCTCCTCGGGCACGCCGCTCTGGCGGGCCACCTCGATGCGACGCTCGAACACGGCATCGGGGTCCTCGATCATCCGCGTGAGGTGCACGTGGTTGGGATGCATCCATACCTCGCATCCGGCGCGTTCGGCGATCACTGGCGCTTCGCCGCAATGATCTGAGTGCGCGTGGGTGCACACCACCAGGCTCGCGTCCTGCAGGCGCAGGTTGCACATGGCCAGCGCACGCTCGAGATGGGCGAGCGAGTCGGGGCCGTGCATGCCGGTGTCGAACAGCACGAACCCGTCGCCGGCGGACACGGCCCAGGCGTTGCAGTGTGGAACCCCCGGCCAGGGCAACGGCAGCCGCAGCCGAAAGACCCCTGGCAGCACCCGCTCGCCGCGCCCCAGCTCCCGCCTGCTGATCACATCGGCCACCCGGCGCAGACTAGACTAAGCGCCTTCAGCGGCGTAAAGGAGGCGGGCATGGGCGACGGTGAGAGCGCAAGCGAGACGGGCGCCAAGGTGGCGGAGGTGGCCGCGAACATGCAGCAGCTCGCGAGCACCCGCAGACGGATCTCGGGCAACAAGGCGGAAGCCGTGGCACGTCGCTACTTCGCGGCGATCGATGCCCGCGACCTCGACACGGCGGTGGCGATGTGGGCACCTGGCGGCCGCGAGAACGTGCGCGGGCGGGTGGACGTGCTCGCGCCGGAGGGTGTTCGCGAGTTCATCGGCGAGCTGATTGGCGCCGTGCCCGACCTGAGAATGGAGGTCGTCTCCACGACCACCGAGCAGGACCGCTGCGGCGTGCAGTGGCGCATGACGGGCACGTTCGCCGGCCCGAGCCACCTCGGTGGGATAGCGCCCACGGGCAGCCCCCTGCAACTCGAAGGCTTCGATCTGATCACCGTCCGCGACGGGCTCATCCAGAGCAACGACGCGTTCACCGACAGCATGACCTCAGCGCGTCAACTCGGGTTGATGCCACCCCAGGACTCTGCGGCCGAACAACGGATGCTGGGCGCGTTCAACGCCAAGACCCGGCTCACCGCGGGCCTGGCCGCGGGAGCTGCCGAGATGGTGGCCGAGGGCGTGTGGGTCGTGCAGGGACAGCCGGGCCGCTGCAACGTGTACCTGATCGAGGATGAGGGCGGAGTGACGCTGTTCGATGCGGGCGCGCGCACGATGACCCGTGCCGTGGCGAGCGCCGGAGCCAAGCTGGGCGGGATCAAGCGGATCGTGCTCGGCCACGGGCACACCGATCACCGCGGCGTGGCGCGGGCGATCGGCGTTCCCGTGCTATGCCACCCCGACGAGGTGCAGGACGCCGAAGGCAGCGGCGGCTTTCGCTACTGGCCGGCGGGGTTGAAGGGACTGCCCATCCCGCTGCGCCAGGCGCACCGGCTGCTGCACAGATACGCGTGGGACGGCGGCCCGGTGGGGATCGCGGGGACGCTCGCGGAGGGCGATCAGATCGCCGGCTTCGAGGTGGTGCACCTGCCCGGTCATGCGCCGGGTCTGATCGCGCTGTGGCGGGAGTCAGATCGACTGGCGCTGAGCACGGACTGCTTCTACACGCTCGACATGTGGGGCCGGGACTGCCCCCCACGGCTGCCCGCAGCGCTCTACAACTTCGACACCGAGCAGGCCCGCGCGAGCATCCGCAAGCTTGCCGCGCTCGAGCCGGCGGCCGCGTGGCCGGGCCACGCGAAGCCCGTCACCGGGGACGTGCGCGTTCAGCTCGAACGGGCCGCGGACGCCAACTGAACGTGGCTCGCCGCGACCGGCGCCAGGACAAGCTCAAGGCGCCCGACAGCGACTACACAGACGCGGAGGGCAACATCCTCAGCCTCCGCGGCTCGCTGAAGCCGGGGGCGCGGCGCGAGTACGCCGAAGTGCTGGCGGGCACACGATCGAGCGCGGCGTCGACGATCGAGGACTCCTCCCAACGGGCGATGGAGCTCCTGTTCGAGCGTCTGGCCGTCCGCTGGGTGATCGCCGGAGCCCCGATCGTGCGCCAGCGAGAGCTGCTCGCCCGCTTGCGCATCGCCTCGGCGCAGGAGCGCGCGTGGGTGCGCCAGGCTCTGCGCGAGCACTGCACCGAGCACTTTCCCGACGTCCAGGCTCCCTGAGCTACCCGTCAACCGGCGTCGAGCAGCTCCAGACGCGGACCCTGAGCGCTCGTGGCTGAGACAAAGCGGGCGGTGGCTGGGCTGAGCTCGAAATCGAGCAGCTCGCCACCGGCACACCGGATCTCGAGTCGGCGGCCCTCCTCGTGGACGGCCACGATCTTCGCCAGCTCACGCTCGCCGCTGAAGTGCAAGATGCGCACCTGGGCTCCGATGCGAGGCAGCGGTCGAGACGGACGGGGCACGACTCGATGGTAGATGGACCGGGCACGCATCATGGGCGCCTCGCCGCTACCGTCAGGACCATGCGCCGCACGAAGATCGTCGCCACCATCGGCCCCGCCTCACGCGAGCCGGAGACGCTCGTGCGCCTGGTGGAGGCGGGGATGGACGTGGCGCGGCTGAACTACTCCCACGGAACGCTCGAGGAGCACGCGGAGACGGTCACCCGCGTCCGGGACGCGGCGGGGCGCGCGGGACGCCCGGTGGCCATCCTGCAGGACCTTCCAGGACCGAAGCTGCGCATCGGGCCCCTGCGCGAGGGCGTGGTCGAGCTGACGCCGGGCGAGCGGCTGCGCTTCACCTGCGGCGATGAGGAGATCGCCGGCGACGCCCAGCGCATGAGCCTCTCCTGGGGAGGCCTCCCCGAGGCCGTGGAGACGGGCTCGGTGCTCTATCTCGCCGACGGCTCGGTCCGCTTGCGCGTGGTCGCGGTGAACGTGCCCGACTGCGAAGTGGAGGTGGAGATCGAGGTGGGTGGCGCCGTGGCCTCACGCCAGGGCCTGAACATCCCCGGACCGGTCAGCTCGCTCCCGGCAGTGCCCGAGGAGGATCTGCACCTGCTTCGCCACGGCGAGTCGATCGGGGTCGACATGGTGGCGCTGTCGTTCGTTCAGAAGCCGGAGGATGTGGAATTCGTTCGCAACCACACACGCCTGCCGCTGATCGCCAAGATGGAGAAGCCGCAAGCGGTGGAACGGGCGGCGGAGATCGTCAAAGCGGCCGACTGTGTGATGGTGGCGCGCGGCGATCTTGGGATCGAGCTGGCGATCGAGCGGGTCCCACTCGTGCAGAAGCAGTTGCTCGAGCTCGCTGGATGGATGGCACGCCCGTCGATCACGGCCACGCAGATGCTCGACTCGATGGTCAGCTCATCGCGCCCCACCCGCGCGGAGGTGGCGGACGTCGCCAACGCGATCCTCGACGGGACCGACGCGGTGATGCTCTCGCAGGAGACCGCTGTGGGCGCCCATCCGGTTGCGGCGGTGGAAATGATGGCCGCAGTGGCGGTACAGGCCGAGTCGATCGCCCCTTATGAGCGCTGGAATCACTCGCGCGTGCGGCGCACCGAATCGGACCCCGCACACACGATCGCCCACAACCTCTGCGATGCCGCTCGCGAGCTGCTGCTCGACGCGCTGGTGATACCAACGCTGTCGGGCCGCTCGGCGCGCCTGGTCTCAGCGCACCGTCCCACGGTGCCCATCTACGCGCTCTCGCCGGGCAAAGAGACGGTCCGGCGCTGCGGGCTGATGTGGGGTGTGCAGGCCGCCTCGATGCCTCGCCATGAGACCACCGAGGCGCTGATCGCCGACGCGGCCCGCCGCGTGGTGCAACTTGGATGGTGCAAGCGCGGCGACCGCGTGGGCATCACGGCCGGGCTGCCCTCGGGGCGGCCCGGCACGACCAGCCTGTTTCAGATTCAGGTCGTCTAGGCGCTTCGCGCCGTACGACCTTTGGCCGCTGCTTTGGCTTTGCTCACCGCACGGCGGTTGCCGGCGGGTTTGGCTTTGCGCGACGCCGCTTTTGCTTTGACAGCGGGTTTTGCTTTGGCCACGGCTTTGGCTTTGGAGACCGCTTTGGCTTTGGCGGCGGCTTTTGTCCGAGACGCAGCTTTGGCTTTGGGTGCAGCTTTCGCTTTGGGCGCTTTGGGGGCTTTGGGCGAGGCCGACGAGTTGCGCTGCGAGGCGGGGATCTCAGCTTTGACGACCGCTTTGCCGAGGCGGGGGATCTCTTTCTCCAGGAACTTCAGCATGCGTTCCTCCTCGCGGCGGATGGCGCGGGCCAGGCGCTGGGTGTCGCGGTCCTTCAGCGCCTCGGCGAGCGCCTCGATGCCGGTGTAGGTCGCGATCTCCTCGGCCTCGCTGGCGTACTCGGTCTTGGCGTTCTTGAGCTGCTTCTCCTCCTCGCCGGTGCCCCGCAGCGCATGCAGCGGGCCCTGGGCCAGCGCGACAGCCTTCTGCGCGCCACCGACTACGGCCTGGGCCGCCTCGGCGATCGGCTGCGGTCCGGGTGCAGAGACCGTCTCGGCTACACCGCCGAGCTGTTTGATGCGCTGCTTGAGCTCGCGCGCGTGACGCTTGGTCTCGGCCAGGTGCTCTTTGAGTCTTTTCTTGTAAGGGGGCCGCACGGTCATTGCGATGTGCGCCTGAAGCGCTGTCTCCAGGCGCTTCTCGAGGCCGTATGCCTCATTTAGGTACTGGACTAGCTTTGCGTCGCCGGCAGATAGGTCAGCCATGTTCGATGTTCTCCTCCGAGACTCCCCGCCGTTCGACGGATCGATGAAACCCCGATGCTACCCGCACCCGACGTTCGGCAATCTTGAACTGCCGAACGTGCTCAGCCTGCGGCGCCCACGCCACTGCGGCCATAGAACTCGCTCTCCATACGGCCGAGCTCGGTCACGGGCTCATCTCCATACATCCACTCGCGGGCGATCCTGTGCCAGTTGGCCTTGGCGCGGAGCTGCGAGAGCACGGCGAGTGTGAGCATCTCCATGCGCCGCCCGAACAGGTGCTCGGGACGCATGTCCTGGTGGCGCATCTCCTTGAAGTGGGCAGAGCGCGGGTCGGAGCTTTCGATCATCACCTGAGTGGCTATGTCGGGGGTGAGCTCGACGGGTTCATCGGCGGTGGTGTACCACCAGATGGCGTCCCTGATGAAGGCCAGCAGATGATCGGGGTCGACCCGCTCGGGGTCAGGCAGGAAGCCGGAGTCTGCAAGCAGGCCGTGTAGCTTGGCCGCGTCACCCTCGGCCACCGCGCGCTGGCAGGCGAGCTCGAGCTCTACGGGCTCTGACTCCATGCGCTTGAACAGCCCGAAGTCGAGGAAGGCCACGCGCCCGTCGTCGAGCAGCATGAAGTTGCCGGGGTGGGGATCGCCGGAGAACTGTCGGTGGCGATACAGGCACCCGAGGAAGAAGCGGAAGACGATCTCACCGATCCGGTCGCGCTCGGCCTGTGAGCGCGTCTTGATCTCCTCGAAGCCCACACCTGAGACGAACTCGCTGACGAGCACCCGCTCGCGCGAGAGCGAGCTGATGACCTCGGGCACGACGATGAATGGGTGCCCGGCGAAGATGCGTGCGAGCGAGCGCTGGTTCTGGGCCTCGAGCTCGTAGTCGAGCTCCTCGACGATCCGCTCCCTGATCTCTTCGGTGATCGCCTTGACATCCATCCCCGGCGTCATCCGCTTGAGCAGGCGCATGATCATGTCCAGGTTCTGCATGTCTGCGCGCACGGCGCCGGCCACGCCCGGATACTGGACCTTGACTGCGACGTCGCGGCCGTCGCGCAGCGTGGCGCGGTAGACCTGGCCGATGGAGGCCGCCGCAATGGGCTCCTGCTCGAAGGATGAGAACACCTCTGAGATCGGGTCTTCGAGGTCCTCCTCGATCACCCGCTTCATCTGCTTGAAGGAGACGGTGGGGGCCGCGTCGCGGAGCTTTGCGAGCTCGCGTTGGAACTCCTCGCGATGCTCCTCGGGCACCAGTCCCATGTCGAGGAAGGACATGACCTGGCCCAGCTTCATGGCTGCGCCCTTCATCGTTCCGAGCACGGCCACGATCTGCTTGGCGGTCTCGAGCTGGCGGCGGGCGAGGGCCTCCTCGGATGCCTCCTCGCCCCGCGTCACGTTGGCGGCGCGGGTGCCGAACTGCTTGACGGCCTCGCTTGCCGCCAGGGTTGCCACGGTGGCAGTACGACGAACGCGCGAGGTCGGGATCTTCTCGTTCTCGCGCGCCATGTCCTGCATGCTAGAGCGAGCTGTCGATCAGGTCGTCCGCTCGACGCGAGATCCAGGGACGATGTCGTCCGAGCCGTCCTCCCAGCGCACCCACGCCTTGGTGCCGCCGTCGTAGTCGGCGCCGAGCAGCACCAGCGTGGCCGGCTGGCCGAGAGCGGTGCACGGCTCCGAGCCCTCGGGGTCGAGGCCGCGCCAGACACGGATGAACGCGTTGTGCTCCCACTCGCGCCCCACTGTGCTGCGTCCGGCATGACCTGGGTAGATGACGGTGTCGGGCGGCAGCTCCATGAGCGTCCCCATGATGGAATCGCGCAGATCGGTGTAGGTGGTGTGCCCAGGCGCTTTGACCCCGCCGACCGAGTCCCTGAAGAGGGTGTCGCCGGTGAACACAGCTGCGCCCGCGCCGGAGAACCCCCCGGGTGCGGCGCTCGGCTTGGCACGTCCGGTCACTTTAGATACGGGCGCCTCGCTATCGCCGCGTTCCCCCACGAGGAAGGACAGCATCCCACCGGTATGCCCAGGCGTACGCAGCGGACGCACCTCGAGCTTGCCGAAGCGCAGCGACTGACCGGCCTCGATGCTCCCCAGCTTCCCCCCGGCCTTTCCGTCCCCATCCCCGGCCTGCAGCAACTCGCGCTCGCCGGGGCTGATCAGGACCTCGATCTTCGGCCAGCGCTCACGGAGCTTTGGGACCTCGCTGACGTGATCGAAGTGATGGTGCGTCAGCAGCACGTGCGTGGGCGTCAGCCCGAGGCGATCGGTCGTTGCAATCAGCGGCGCGACGGGTCCACCGGCGTCGATGAAGAAAGCGGGCCCGCCGGCACCGTCGGCCACGAGGTAGGTGTTGGAGACGTACTGCGTGTTGGTGACGTGCTCGACGAGCATGGCGCCATCCTTACACGAAACCCTCAGCTGGGGTTGGGGAGTAGCGAGGCGACGCTGGGAGTGGCGCTGACGCCGACGAGCCCGCGCAGACCCTCGAGATAGCTCATCTCCCCGATGTCGTGGCGCCACTGGAGCACGGGCACCGTGACGGCGCTCTGCACGACCTTCAGACGGGCCTGCTCGAGCGTGGGAGCGGTGCTGGCCAGGGCGACGGCGCGGGAGGTGCCGACCGTGCGATAGGAGCTCTCGCTGCTCTGCACAGAAGAGGAGAAGAACACGTGGCAGCCGTCGGCTTCGATGCGCTCGCAGTCGAGCGCGAAGTCGTAGGCGGTGGGCGCTCCCCGACGTGGAAGCGCGTAGTCGGGCGACACCAGATAGAGCACGAGCGATGCCTCCTGGCGCAACGGCACGTCCTCTCGCGTCAGGCGCCCCGCGGCGATCTGCTCCATCACCTGCGGCCAACTGCCGCTGAAGAGGCTCATGATGTTCATGCACTCTGGGTCTCCGAAGCGGGCGTTGAACTCGATCACCTTGACGCCGTCGGCGGTGGCGAAGAAGCCGCTGTTCATCACACCGGTGAAGTGACGCCCAAGCTGGCCGAGACGTGCGATCACGCGCTCGATGATCGAGCAGGCCATCTCGTAGTGCTCGGCCGTCATGAAGGGAAGCGTGGAAGTTGCCATCGAGAGCGAGCCCATCCCCCCGGTGCCCGGTCCCTCGTCACCGTCGTAGCGGTAGGGGAAGTCGTAGGTGGAGGGAGGGAAGACGACGGTCCGGCCGTCGCTGATGGCCTGGATGGTGAACTCGGCTCCGACGACCTTCTCCTCGATGTGAACGCCCTGGCCGCCCTTGCCCGCATCGAGCAGCTCGATGGCGTAGTCGCGCGCCTCGGCGTGGCTTGCCAGATGCGGTCCCATCACCTTTACGCCCTTGCCCCCGGTCAACCCCGGCGGCTTGACCGCGACGGGAACCGAGCCAAAGGAGGCAATTGCCTCCTGCACCTCGTGCCGGTCGTGCGCCACGCACAGCCGCGGCGCAGCCTCAGGCGCGACCTCCGCCAGCAGCTCCCGGGCGAAGGTCTTGTTCCACTCGATCTCAGCTCCGGCTCGGGTGGGACCGACCGCGCGCGTGCCCTGGGCGAGGAGCGCGTCGACGACACCGGCCTGCAGCGGTTCGTCGGCGCTGACCATCACCAGATCGACCTCGCGCTCACGAGCGAAGGCGGCGACGGCCTGCGGGTCGCACACGTCGCCGAGCGCATGGGTACCGCCAGAGCGGGTGGCGCAGCGGACGATCGAGGGGTTCTCGTGGCCGACGAAGGCGTGCAGCTCGCTGTGCTCCGCCATGCGGGTTGCCAGCGCGCTCTCCCGCCCGCCATGACCGACTATCAGTGTGCGCACGCCGCCAGTCTAGACTCCGACCATGCCCCTCATCCACACCTGCTATCGCATCACGGACATCGACCGTTCGGTCGCCTTCTACAACGCGCTCGGCTTCGAGGAGATCGGGCGCATCCCGATCAAAGACGAGGCCGTCAACGTCTTCATGAACCAGCCCGGCGACGGCGACATGCCGCGCCTGGAGCTCACCTACAACTTCGGCGTCGACTCCTACGAGCTGGGTACCGGCTACGGCCACATCGCGATCACCGCACCCGACCTCGACGCGACGCTCGCCAAGCTGTCAGAGCAGGGCATCGAGCCCGAGAAGCCTCCCTACTCGGTCCGCGAGGGCGGCTCGCGGCTGTGCTTCGTGAGGGATCCGGACGGGTATCGGGTCGAGTTGTTGGAGACGAGCGCCTAGCAGCATTTGCGGAAATTTCCGGAGCCGGGGATACCGCGGTCGTATTAGCCAGCGACGGCGTAGATTGTGCTCATGGTGTTGCTTACAAGGCGCGTACTGCTTGCGATCACCTGCGTGAACATCACGCTGATCTTGGGGGGCCTTCTCTTGGCCCCGGTCACGCTCACATCACTGACCGGTGTTGGCGTGGTGGTCGCGGACATCGGACTACAGCTCACGGTGCTGGCCGTCGGACTGATCGGACCCGCGTCACTCGACCGGCTCGGGAGCCCTGTGGGCTACTGCCTCGCGGCTGGCGTCACTTTCGCGATTGCCTACGACGTATTCCTGCTTATCGAATTCGCTGGTCAGCCGGTGCCGCTCAGCCCGTACTGGTTCTTCTTCGCTACCGCCATCGTTGCCGCGTTCGCCGTCGGATATCGAAGCCAGCGCGTCACGCAAGCCGTGCTCGCCGCGGTCTGGTCTCTGATCTTGGGGACGGCACTGTGGAGCGGGGGCTTCATGATGATCGCCTACGCGTATTGGGGTACCGACGCCGGGAACCTGTTCTGGGTGCGCGACGGAGCCATCGACGAGTTTCGCCACAGCGGCACCACGAACGTGTCCGTCTTCCTGCTCCAGGACATCCAAGGTGCGTTGTTCTTCCATCCCCTACTCAGCCTCGGCGTTGGGCTGCTATTCGGTGTGGCGGGAGCCAGCCTCGGTCTCGGCGCAGTCAGACTTCGGCGGCGTCCGATAGTCGAAACGCCCTAGCTCATTCGGCGCTTCCGGCAGTTCATCGACATGTCAAGTACGCAGTAGCTTGTCCCCGCGGTCTGAGTTGCAAAGCGTCCACTACCTCGATGGGTATCGGGTCGAGATTTTGGAGATGTAGAAGCGTTCGATGTATCGAAGATCTGATCTTGGGCAACCGAGTTCGTCTATAACTGAAGCCAATCACTTCTCGTAGTGGTAGCGAGCCTGTAGCACGACGAGATCTTCATTGAGCACCTGGTAGACGAGCCGGTGCTCCTCGGTGATGCGTCGCGACCAGGCACCGGCAATCCCGTACTTGAGCGCCTCCGGCTTGCCGATCCCGCCCGTTGGGTTACGCAGCGAGTCATCGAGCAACCGGTTGATGCGCTTGACTAGCGCGCGGTCTGCCCGCTGCCAGTAGGTGTAGTCCTCCCAGCCCTGCGGGGTGAAGACGAGCCTCACGCCCGGTCGAGCCGATGCTCAGCCGTCTCGCCGCGCTCCGCCGCCTCGGCGGCATCAAGCAGACGGCGCGCGTTCGCCGGCGAGCGGAACAGATAGGCCGTCTCCTGCCAGGCGGCGTAATCGTCGGCTGATATGAGCACGGCGTTGCCGCGCTTGGACGTGATCTCGATCGGCGCGCGATCGTCGTTTACCTGCTCGATCAACGGGAACAGCGCCCGTCGCGCCTCGCTAGCTGTGATCGCCATGCCATCTCCTTTCAACTGGTACCGAATATTGTACCAGACATCTGCCGGCGAGCTCCCGCGTTCGATTCCCGCCATGTCTGAGCCTCCGCTCGTCCCCGCGATCGTGTCGGCCAAACTGGCCGTCTAAATGCAACCGTCCACTACCCCGATGGGTATCGCGTGGAGACAATCGAGCAGGCTTAGCGCTAGCGAGCGTAGATAGCCGGGCGGTAGCGCGGCGGCGGGATCCGCTTACCCGCCTCCCTGGCAGCAGCCAACCACGCCTGCTTGGCTCGCTCCACCTCGGCCAAGGCCTGCTCCGCCGTTGAGCCGAGCGCCGAACATGCGTCCAGGTCAGGAATGTCGGCCACATAGGCGCGGTCGTCATCGCTGTAGAACACGTTGATGTGATAGTCGCTCATGGCCTGTCCTCGATCCTAAGATCGTAGCGCTCGATCAGCCTCATGAGCTGTCGAATCTGGTAGGGCTTGGCTTGTCCGCGTACTGATTGCAGATTGATCAGCTGCGCGATATCCGGGTGCGCGAACGTGCTGTCTGTGAAGCCGCAACTCATAGCTTCTTGAAGATCGACGAGACGCTGGCGGTGGAAGAGGAACTGGAGATCAAAGCTCCGAAGCCCGGAATCGCAGAGCGGTCGGCCGTTGAAGGGTTCTTTCAGCAAGCCGCCGAGCAAGGCGCGCAGCTACGGGCAGTTGCCCGCATGGCCCGCGGCCGCAGCGTCACATCCGACCGGCGCCGGCACGGTCTCACCCCTCGCATTCGTAAAGGCGAATGGCGGATGTGGTCAAGCGCGATCGACCCAGCCCGTCTCAGGTTGAGACGCTCCCAAAAACATTGTGCTACACTGTGACGCACAATGAGTTCGACATACCCAGGATCTGGCACAGTCGGTGTCCGCGAGCTTCGCCAGAACTTGAGCAAGTACCTCGAGCGGGTGAAGGATGGAGAGACGCTGACGGTGACCGAGCGAGGCCACGAGGTCGCACGACTGGTGCCCTCTGGCAAGGGCACTACGCCCGGTTACCGCAGACTCGCCGAAAAGTTCGGCGCAACTGTCCCGAAGGGAGACCTGCTGGCGGTAATAGATGGGTTGCCCCCCGAACGGAGCAGACCCGATGGAACAACCGACGCGTTTCTCGATGAGAGCCGTCGCGAGCGCCTTTGAGAGCGGTGCCCACTGTCTACTTGGACACGAGCGCACTTGGCCGAGTGCTGCTGCAGGAGCGCGAGACGGCATCGATCCAACGTGAGCTGGCCAATTTCGGACAGCACATCTCCAGTCGACTCATGCGAGTTGAGCTGTGTCGGCTCGGAACCCGCGAGGGAGTCCTCGACCTCGCCGACGCGATGCTGGGCCCAATCCTCCTCATCCCCTTGGACGAGGAGATACTCACGAGAGCCGAGGTCCTCCCTCCGACGAGCGTCGGGACGCTCGACGCGATCCATCTCGCCACGGCGCTGAGGGTTGCGGAGGCAGGCGAGCTGGATGCGCTCATGACCTACGACAAGCGGCTGGCAGAGGGCGCGAGGAAGCACGGCATCACAGTGCTCTCCCCCGCCTGAACTAGGACAGCACCCGCCCGCTGAACTTGCGCAGGCCCAGCGCGAGGAACACGGCACAGAACCCGATCAGCACGGGATAGACGATGTAGAGGTGCATATGTGAGGCGTGGGTGAGCCCCGCGCGCATGCCCTCGGTGACGTAGATGAGGGGATTGACGAGCACGAGGATCTGCAGCCAGTGCACGCCGTGGAGCTCCACGGGAGCGAGCTTCGTCCACTGGTAGTAGGTGCCGCCGAGGAACGTGAGCGGGAGCACCACGAAACCGAACATCAGTCCCAGGTTGCGCGCCTCGAACACCGTCCCGAGCAGCAGCCCGAGCGAGGTCATGGTGACGCAGGCGAGCGGTATCAGCGTGATCACGACGGCCCAGTGCACCGACAGGTGCGCTTCGACGCCCTTGGCGTGGATGATGGCTGCGATCGGGAACACGATCAGCGCCGCGATCAGACCCTGGGTTGCGCCCGAGAGAACCTTGGCGACGGCCACCAGCCAGATCGGGCACGGAGCCTGCACACGGTCCTCGATCTCGCGCGTGAAGCCGAACTCGGTGGCCATGACCATGGCAACCGCCTGGATGCCCTGGAACATGATCGAGATCCCGACTACGCCCGCGACGAGCACGGTCGCGAAATGAGACTCCGCCGCCCGCGCGGCAGCTCCCCCGCCCGTCCCACCGCCACCGATCCCCTGGCCGATCGTTGGGAACACGTACAGGAACACGAACACCAGCAGGAACGGCTGCACGAGCGTGCGGATGACGAACTCGAGGAAGTTCTTGCGCAGCACCACCAGGTCGCGAAGTACAAGCGCGAGCAGCGCCGAGCGGCTCGCGGCAAAGGTCGAGCGCGTGGGCTCGACCACGATCGTCCTCGGCGGAGGCGAGGCGGCGGTGACGGCCATCAGTCGCGCAGCTCCTTGCCGGTGAGGCTGATGAAGACGTTCTCGAGTGTGGGTTCGGCGACCGACAGGTCGGCCAGCTCGAAGCCCGCCTGCTCGGCCGTGTTGACAACACGTGGGACCAGGCGCTCGGCTTCTTTGACGTGCAGCTCCACGCCACCGTCGATCGTACGCGTACCCGTGACCTCCTCGATCTCAGTGGCGAGCCGCTCGGCCAAGGTGGACATCTCGCCGTCGGCTCTCACCGTCACGATCGTGTCTGCGCCCACCGAGCGCTTGAGCTCCGCGGGCGTGTCCAGCGCGAGGACCTTGCCGTGGTCCATGATCGCCACCCGGTCGCACAGCTCGTCGGCCTCCTCCATGTAATGGGTGGTGAGCAGGATCGTCTGCCCCTCGCGGTTGAGCTCGCCCAGGATCTCCCACAGCGCCAGGCGGCTCTGGGGGTCGAGGCCAGCGGTCGGCTCGTCGAGGAACAGCACGGCCGGGCGATGGAAGATCGCGCGCGCCATCATCAAGCGCTGGGCCATTCCGCCCGAGAGGGCGAACACCGACGCCTTTGCCCATTTGGAGAGGTGCAGCTTCTCCAGCAGCTCATCGGCTGTGCTACGTGAGTCGGCGGCCGAGATGCCGAACAGGCGCCCATGGAAGTAGAGGTTCTCCCACACGGTGAGCTGGCGGTCGAGCGTGTTCTGCTGGGAGACGATCCCGATCAGCTGCTTGGCCAGAGCTGGCTGTGCGACGACGTCGATCGCACCCACGTAGGCCGACCCAGATGTGGGGATCACGCGGGTGGTGAGCATCCCCGCTGTGGTCGTCTTGCCTGCGCCGTTGTGACCGAGCAGACCGAAGATCTCACCCCCGAACACACTCAAGTCGAGGCCGTCGACGGCGGCGAAGTCGGCGCCGTCATAGACCTTGGTCAGCGCCACGGTGCGAATCACCTCATCGCCCTGGCCCGCCGTTGCGCTCACCGCGTCCGAGGCGATCAGCGAAGAGGCTGCGTTGCCTGCTGAGGGGGCGGCCATCGGTCCCAATCTACTGTGCGCTCGCTACCCTTGGTGAACTCATGGCGGACACGGGCAAGATCGCCAAGAACCTCGAGCGCTTCGCGCAGGCCGTGGCGGCGCACGACCGCGAGAACCCCACCCACACGGCCCACGGGATCGGCTTGGCGCACTTCGACATGGAGCGGCTCGGGTTCGACGAGGGCGAGGAGATCCTCCCCGGCATCGCGATTCACGCCGACAGTGGCGTCACAGGGAACTTCCGTGTGCTGTGCGACGGCGAGCACGACGACGAGCTGAGCGAGGCCGAGGAGCAGGCGGTGGAGGCGATCGCTACCCGCTCGGTCCCGGCGATGGCCCCCGGCCACTCGCCATTCGAAGCGCACTAGGCGTCCTCATCTGGGACTCCCGGCCAAGGCCGGGACGCGCCCGCGCAGAGGTACTGCGCCACGACCGCGAGGGCCCCGGGGCGAGCGAAACCGGCTAGTGAAAGCCGCCTGGGATCGGCGCAGGAGTGCCCACCCGCTCAGCGATCATCCTCACCATCCGCTCGATCGTGGGGCAGGAGATGTCGTGCCGCGCGGCCGCGCGCAGCACCGACCCCGGGATCGCGTCGAGCTCCGGTTCGCGTCCCCCATCGATGTCGCGCTGCATCGAGGTGCCAAAGCTGTCGGGGATCTTCGCGACCTCAGCGAGCGTAATCGCGACGTCGATCTCCTTGGCGCCCTCGGCGTGGGCCACGGCGGCGGCCTCTGCGATCGCCGCATTCAGGTCGGCGAGCGCCTGCGGTTTGGCGCGAGCCTCGCCGAGCAGGGCGTCGTAGGCGCTGGTGACGCAGGCGAGAGCGTTGAGCCGCACGAGCTTCGACCACATCACATCGGCTTCAGAGGCATAGATGCGCGTGGGCACGCCGGAGGCTGAAAGCGCCGCGGCGAGCTCCTCCATCGCGTCTGCCAGGCTCGGCTCGGCGCTGGCCATGGTCACGAGCAAGAAGGGACTCGTATGCACGATCACTCCCGCCTGCGGTCTGTCGGCCTCGACTCGGATCGCGCCCGCGAGCACAGTTGCAGCGTCGAAGCGCTCCCGCAACAGCTCGATGTGGTCGAGGCCGTTGAGCAGCGGCAATACGAGCGGCGACCGGGTGTCGATCCGCTCGAGCGATTCCCGCAGCCCGGCCGCCTTGGTCGCAACGATCAGCGCGTCCACCGGCTCCTCCAGGCGCGAAAGCGCACGCGGATGGGTTACGAGCTCACCGAATTTGACGCTCTGGACCCGCAGGCCGTGCTCGGTGATCGTGGCCGCGGTGGACTCCCGCGCGACGACCACCACCTCATTGCCGCCCCCCTCGAGCGCAGCCGCGAGCAGGCCGCCAACGCCCCCCGGTCCGAGGATTGCGAGCTTCATGGCAGAGGGTCGATCAGCACGCCGGGGTTCATGATGCCCGATGGGTCGATCGCCTCCTTGGCGCCGCGCAAGGCAAGGGCGAACGGCTCGGGGCGCTGGCGGTCATACCACGGCCGATGATCGCGTCCTACTGCGTGGTGGTGGGTGATCGTCCCGCCCTGCTCGATGATGGCGTCGCTTACGGCGCGCTTGACCGCGCCCCACTGCTCCACCTCCTCCCCGCGCCGGGCGGGTGCGAGCACAGTGAAGTAGGGAGCGGGGCCGTCGGGGTAGACGTGGGTGAAGCGGCAGAACACGCGCCCGCCGACGCCGCACACGTCACGCACGGTCTGCTCCGCAGCGGCGGTGACCGTCGCGTGGAAGGTGGCGAAACGCTCCCACGTGATCGCCGTCTCGAACGTCTCGACAAGCACGCCGACGGCAACGAGCACGTCACGCAGATACGGCGCGCCGAGAAACGCCCCGCGCCAGGAGCGGACCCCATCGGCGCCGGCGCCTGAGCTCCCGTCGGCCACAGTCCCGCCGTGCTGCGCGCATAGCTCGAGCGCCCGCGCCATCGCCTGCTCAACCGGGTGATCGCTGGACTCGAAGCAGAGCACGAGCAGCGCATGACTGCCGTCTCCGGCGAGCGTGAGCGCGGCCTCGCCCGCGTCGAGCAGGCGGCAGTTGGACGGATGCAGGCCGGACTGGGAGATCGCGCGCACGCACTCCACGCCGTCGCTGAAGCGCTCGAAGCGAACGCCCGCGGAGCTGCGGTGCGAGGGCCGAGGCTGCACGCGCACCCACGCCTCGGTGATCACGCCGAGCGCGCCCTCGGAGCCGGCGAGCATGCGGTCGGGACTCACACCGGCGCCGGACCCGGGCAGCCGCCGTGACTCCCACACGCCGGCCGGAGTGATCGCCCGCACCGACTCGAGGAGATCCTCGATGTGCGTCCACACCGTGGCGAAGTGCCCCGCAGCGCGCGTGGCGATCCAACCGCCGAGCGTGGAGCACTCGAACGACTGCGGGAAGTGGCGAAGGGTCAGCTCGTGGGGGCGCAGCTGGGACTCGAGCGAGGGTCCGAGCGCACCACCCTGGATGCGCGCCGAGCGCGAGACCGGGTCGACCTCGAGCACTCGGTCGAGCGCGCCGAGATCGATCGAGACTGCGCCGTTGTAGCCATGGCCCACCTCAGGCGTGACACCCCCCACGACCGATGTGCCGCCCCCGAAGGGAATGGCCGCCACCCGCTCGCTCGCGCACCACTCGAGCACGCCTTCGAGCCCCTCCTCGCCCCGCGGATAGGCAACGAAGTCGGGGGGATGCTCGAACTGCCCTCGAAATCCGCGAACCACATCGCAGTAGGACTTGCCAAGGGCGTGCGAGGCGCGGGAACGGGGATCGTCGCGGCTGATCTGCGCGAGCCGGTCCGGGATGGCGATCCGCGGCGGCGCCAGCTGCACCAACTCGATTGCCACCGGAGCCTCGACCTCCCCGAGCTCCATGCCGAGGTGGGCGCCGAGCTCGACTGCAGATGCTCGGAGCTGATCCGGAGTCGGCTGCTGATCCTCGAACCCCCACCCCCAGTGCTTGCGATGTCTCGTGCCCACGCTCACGACGGCGAGTCTACGGGCAGGCCGGCCGACCGGCTCCGTCGCAAGGGCGCCATTCACTAGCCTTCGCAGCAGTGTCCGCCCTAGCTGAGCCAAGCACACCCGTGCCCGAGATCCTGGCCCGGGGCCCGTGGCCGTTTGAGCAGATCGGTGCAACCTGGCGCGAGGACCACTTCGATCCCTCGCCGGCGCAGACTGAGGCAGCGGACGCCGCCATCAGGAGCCTGCAGGAACGGGGCTCCCCCAGCCACGACGGACTGGCAGCGCGACTCGTGGACTTCCGTGAGGAGGGGGAAGGGATCGCATTCCAGCTGCAACCGCTGCGCTGGGCGCTGCGCCTCGTCGCCGAGGACGCCTCGCAGAGCGTGGCCGCGCTGTGCGTGACCCGCTCGGCCGATGGGCGCTGGCTGGCGGGACGGCGTGCGAGCTGGGTGGCCTCGTGGGCTGGGCGCTGGGCACTGGGGGCCGGCGGCGCGGTGGACCTCGGCGAGAGCCCCGCCGAGACGCTCGTGCGCGAGCTGGAGGAGGAGTGGTCGGTGAAGCCCGAGCGCGTGCGTGGCGAGGCGCTGTTGCGGCTGCCCCACAAGCTGATCATGTTCGTCGGGCAGGCATGGCTGGCCGAGGGGGACGATGGGAGGGTCGTGCCAGACCATGAGCACGACGCCTTCGAGTGGTGGCCGCGCGAGATCTCGGAGTGGCCCCCGGAGGCCGGCGAGGCACTTCCGCGCATGGCCGGCTGGCTTTCGAGTTGAGTCTGACCTCGCGCCCGGGCAGAGCACTGCGCCCGAGCGCGGGAGAGCTGCGACCGGAAGCCGGTCCGCTGAGCTTCACGCGCCTGAAGTGGACGTCGTTCACCCATTCCTGTGTCTATCTGGCGCTGCTCGTGAGCGCGTTCGCCGCCGGCAAGCCGGAGCCGCTCACGTTCGTGCTCGGCCTCTCCCACGGGCTGCTGTGGATCTTCATGTCGCTGGCCTGCATCACGGCGGCCCGACTGCGTGTGGTGTCCCTTCGCCTGGCCGTTGCTGTGGCCGTGCTGGGGGGCATTGGACCCTTCTTTGGAAGCTATGAGTTCATCCGCGAGCAGCGCCGTCGTGCACCGCGCTAGAGTGAGGAATCGATGGCAGCGAGCACCACTGCTCAGCAGACAATCGATGTAGTCACACCGGCAGCGGGCGAGTCCGTCACAGAGGGGACGATCCTCGAATGGCACGTCAAGGTCGGCGATCAGATCAAGCTCGACGAGACGATCGTGGAGATCTCGACCGACAAGGTCGATGTCGAGCTTCCCTCGCCTGCCGGCGGAACTGTGACCGAGCTGCTCGTCGAGGAGGGCGACACGGTGACAGTCGGCCAGGTCATCGCACGCATTGCCGTCGGCCCCGCCGACAGTGCACCCCGACCTGCGAACGGCAAGGGAAACGGCTCGCAGTCGGCGCCGCCCGCCGCTGAGGCCGGCGACGCCCCGGCCGCGAGCTCGGAGTCGGGGGCGTCCGGCGACAGCGCCCAGGCGCCGCCAAGCACCTCCGGCTCCCGGGTCATCGACGTGGTGACGCCCGCAGCGGGCGAGTCGGTCACGGAGGGAACGATCCTCGAATGGCACGTGAAGGTCGGCGAATTCATCAAGGCGGACGCGACGATTGTGGAGATCTCCACGGACAAGGTCGACGTGGAGCTGCCGGCTCCGGGCAGCGGAACCGTTACAGAGCTACTGGTGCAAGAGGGCGACACGGTGACAGTCGGCCAGGTCATCGCGCGCATCGCGCTCGGGGCGAGCGACGGTGCCCCTCAGCCGACGAACGGCGCGGACGATGGCTCCCAGACTCAGGCGCCAGCAGCTGCCCCGGCTAGCTCCGGCACGGCCCCCGAGGGCACGAAGGTCTCACCGGTGGCGGCACGCGCGGCGGCAGCCGAGGGCGTGAACCTGGCACAGGTACAGGGCAGCGGGCCGGCGGGACGGATCACGAAGTCCGATGTCCTCTCTGCCGCAACCGGCTCCAGCTCCACGGCGAGCAACGGCGCCGGCTCGAACGGCGCGGCGGAGACGGTCGAGGCCGTCGCCAAGCCGATGCGCGGCGGCGCGGCGGCGCTCGCGCGCTACATGGAGGAGTCGCGCTCGATCCCCACGGCTACGAGCTTCCGCACGCTCACCGTCACGGTCCTGGACGCACGGCGCAAGGAGCTGAAGTCCGGCCCGCGCAAGGTCTCATTCACGCACCTGATCGCCTACGCGATCGCGCGTGCGGCGCAGGACATGGAGGTGATGGCCAACCACTACGTCGAGGTGGATGGCAAGCCGGTGCGCATGATCGACGGCCAGGTCAACCTCGGTCTGGCGGTGGACGTGGAGAAGAAGGACGGCTCGCGCACGCTGATGGTCCCGGTGATCCGCAACGCCGGGACGCTCCCCTTCGAGCGCTTCCTCGACGCCTATGACGCGCTGGTGGAGAAGGCGCGCACGAATACGCTCACGGCCGACGATCTCGTCGGCGCGAACCTCACGCTGACCAACCCCGGCGGTCTGGGGACGATCGCCTCGGTGCCGAGGTTGATGACAGGTCAGGGCACGATCGTGGCGACCGGCTCGATCGGCTACCCGGTGGGCCTCGGCAACATCGGCGAGATGATCGGCGCGGAGAAGGTCATGAGCATGACCTCCACCTACGACCACCGGATCATCCAGGGGGCAGAGTCGGGACGCTTCCTGGCCCGCATCGAGCAGTACCTGCAGGGCGAGGACGGCTTCTACGAGGACGTGTTCACAGCGCTGGGGAGCGAGCTCGGGCCCCCGCCCCCGCTCCCGGCTCCGGCCGCGGCGGCGCGCGTAGCCGCCGAGTCGGCGAGCACGCCGGCGGCCAACGGGGTCGCGGTGGGCGAGGAAATGCTGCAGGCCGTGCAGGGGGCGAGCACGTTCGTCTCCCGCGTGCGCAGCCACGGTCACCTCGCGGCGCGCCTGGACCCGCTCGGCTCCGAGCCCGAGGGCGACCCCGGCCTCGACCCCGAGGCGCTCGGCCTCAGCCCCGAGCTCCAGGCCAAGCTGCCGGCGAAGATCTTCCAGATGTACGTGCCGGGCGCGACGCTCGCGGACGCGCTGCCGCACCTGCGCGAGACCTACTGCGGCACGATCGCCTACGAGGTCGAGCACATCGCCTCGCACCGCCAGCGGG
>DATARM010000011.1:0-18641 GCA_036264155.1 Solirubrobacteraceae bacterium | reverse complement strand
CAGCTCGTCCACGATCTCGCGCATGCGGCTATAGGCCTCGATGCACTTGCTCGACTCGAGGCCCGAGCCGAGCTGGAGGATGGGCACGTCGGCGAAGGCGTGGTCGGCGGCGTAGACCGAGTAGCAGAGGCCGCGCTTCTCGCGGATCTCCTCGAACAGGCGGGAGCCCATCGAGCCTCCGAGCAGCGTTGCATAGATCGACAGGGCGGCACGTTCGCGCAGGTCCGTGACGGAGATCTCGGGCCTGTAGATCATGCGCAGATGCGACTGGTTGGTGTCGCGCTCCTCGACTAGCTTCTGCGGCGCGAACTCGCCCACCGACAGGTAGGGCTCGGGGTCGGGCAATGTGGGGAAGCGGGCAAAGCACTCCTGTAGCTCCTCCTCTGCCGGCAGGTGCTCGACGTTGCCCGCCAGGAACACGCCGCCGCGCGAGCCGGCCCAGCGACGCTCGCGGAAGGCAACGATCCCCTCGCGGGTGAAGCTCCTGAGGTTCTCCTCTGGCCCGAGCACCGTGCGCCCGAGCGGATGCTCGCCGAAGGCAGCGCGGTCGATCAGGTACTCGGCGACCATCGACGGTTGGTCATATGCACGGTTGATCTCCTGGATCACGACGCCGCGCTCACGGTCGAGCTCCTCCGCGTCCAGCCGCGGCCTGCCGACGAAGTCGCTGAGCAGATCCACCGCCGCCGGTGCGCTCTCGGCGCGGACGGTGATGTGGAAGGCCACCAGGTCGTGGCTCGTGTAGGCGTTCAGCACACCGCCGAGGCGCTCGGCGGTCTCGTTGACGTCCTTGTAGGTGGGGTACTTCTCACCCCCCTTGAAGACCAGGTGCTCGAGGAAGTGGGCCATGCCGTTCTCCTCGGGGCGCTCGTTGCGCGCACCCGCGTCGAAGGCCACGAGGATGGTGAGCGCACGCGTGCCCGGAAGCTCGATGCGATTGATCGGCAGGCCGTTGGAGGGCACCGTCGTGGCAGTGACTTTCGCCATGGGACCACCCTAGAAGGTTCGTCAGCGGCTCGGTACGCGCCACGCCTCGACTACGCTTGCGCCGAGCCATGTCTCCACTTCGTCGACAGCCGCTCGCGAGTGCACTCGCGCTCGTGATGGCCCTTCTGCTGCTCGCCGTGGGCATTTGGCTGGGCGGACACCCAGAACATCTCCCGAGCTTCCTGCACGGCGGCTTCGAGGCAAACCATCAGACGGAGGTGGTCGACGAAGCGATCCAGCGGATCTCGAGCGAGTACTACCGCAAGATTCCGGCGAGCAAGCTGGCCAACGCCTCGATCTCGGGCCTGGTGGCGAGCCTCGGCGATCGCTTCTCGCACTACCTCACTCCCAGCGAATACCGCGAATTCGATGCGCCTCCGCATTTCACAGGTATCGGCGTGTCGATCACGCCGGAAACGGTTGTGGGGCGTGGGCTGCTGATTGCACACGTGTTCGACTCCTCACCTGCGGCCCACGCCGGCTTGAAGACGGGTGAGCTGATCGTGGCGGCTAACGGCCACAAGCTCAAAGGCCTCTCCCAGGAAGCCGCGACGGCACTGATCAAGGGGCTTCCCGGCACGAACGTCTCGCTCGAGATCGAAGGCCCTGCCTCAACGCACGCGAGCAAGGGGTCCAAGAGGACGCTCACGATCACGCGCGCGACCATCTCCGAGCCGGTGGTGGCCTCGACCACCAAGGTCGTGCACGGGATCAAGCTCGGCGTGATCGCGCTTGCCACGTTCAGCCCGGGCGCGCACGGGGAAGTGCGCGAAGGTGTCGAACACGAGCTCCACAAAGGCGCCCGCGGGATCGTGTTCGACCTGCGCAGCAACGGTGGGGGGCTGGTCGAGGAGGCGCAGCTGATTGCGAGCATCTTCATCGCCAAGGGAACGATCGTGAGCACACGCGGACGCGCCCAGCCAAGCCAGACGCTGACTGCCACGGGCGATGCGATCCCGTCGGACATCCCTGTGGTGGTGCTCGTCGACTCGAACACGGCCTCGGCCGCTGAGATAGTGACTGCGGCGCTGCAGGATCATCGTCGGGCCACGGTGGTCGGCACGCACACGTTCGGCAAGGGCGTCTTCCAGGACGAGCAGGCGCTCTCCAACGGTGGCGCGCTCGACATAACGGTGGGCGAGTACTTCACGCCCGACGGGCGAAACCTGGGCGGCGGTGGCGTCAAGCAGGGCGCAGGCATCACGCCTGAAGTGCTGGTGCCCAAGGGCGTGGACTCCGAACATGGCCTGAACGTGGCGCTCGACACGCTCGTCGCGAAAGTCAGGTGAGCGCCTCCCGCCCGTGCGGGCGAGACCCTCGCTCCTCGACCCCGGCTCCACGCGGGGCGCTCGTGGCCGTGCTGGAGCGGCGCGGGCGCTTCCTCACGGCCGAGCCGCTGTTCCCGCAAAGGGATGGCGCTGGACCTGCCCCGCGCCGCGGGGCGGGCGAGCGCATCGTCCTGCGCTCGCCACGTCCCGAGTACGGCCGGCGCGAGGCACGTGCGGGCGAGATCGTGCTCGTGCATACGCCATCGCGCGGGCGTGGGTCGAAGGGCTCGGGGGCGCGCATAGTACGCGTGCTGGGCCGCACGGATGTGGCCCGTGATGTGATCGAGGCGCTGATGCTCGACCGCGGTCTGCGCCGCGGGTTCGACGCGGCTGTGGAGCGCGAGGCGCGAGCGGCTGCCGAGCGCGTTGGGCACTTCCAGGAGAATCGTCGCGACCTGCGCGAGCTCGCGACGTTCACGATCGATCCGGTTGGTGCCCGGGACTTCGACGATGCGATCTCAGCACAGACGCTGGCCGACGGAGCCACGCGCGTTTGGGTGCACATCGCCGATGTGGCGGCCCACGTTCCCGAGGGCTCACTGATCGATCGGGAGGCGCGTAGGCGTGCGACCAGCGTGTATGTCCCCGGAGCCGTGGAGCCGATGCTCCCGCATGCGCTCTCCAGCGAGGCCTGCTCGCTGGTTCCCGGAGTAGAGCGCCCAGCTGTCACGGTCGAGCTGGAGTTCGATGGCACACACGTCAGGCGCAGCGTCTTCTACCGCTCGCTGATCCGCTCAGACGCGCGCCTCGACTACGAGCAGGTGGACAGGGTCTTCGCGGGCGTGGAGAGGGCGGCGGTGCCCTGGGCCGAGCCGCTCGCTGTTGCGCGCCGGCTGGCGGGCGAACTGCAGCAGAGGCGTGAGCGAAGCGGCGCGCTGGTAGTGGATTCCGCGGAGCCCGAGTTCAGCTTCGACGAGCAGGGCAACGTGGAGTCCATCACAGGGCGCGTGCAGAGCGAGTCCCACCGCCTGATCGAGCATCTGATGATTGCGGCCAACGAGGCGGTGGCCAGCCTGCTGGCCCAGCGGGAGGTGCCGTGCCTGTATCGCGTGCACGAGCGTGCAGAGCCGGAGCGCGTGGAGCGACTGGTCGACCAGCTCGCCTCGCTGCAGGTGCCCACACCGGCGGTGCCGGAGCCGATGTCGGGAACGCAGGCGGCGGAGCTGTTGGGGGAGATCTCCCAGCGCGTTGATGCCCACGTGCGCCAAACGGGTCACGGTCGCAGGGCGCTCACCTCGCTCGTGCTGCGCTCGCTCAAGCAGGCCTACTACTCGCCTCAGAACCTCGGTCACGCCGGCCTGCACTCGAGCACCTACTGTCACTTCACCTCGCCCATCCGCCGCTATCCAGATCTCGTCTGTCACCGGGCGCTGCTCTCGGCAGTTGGCGGCGGAGAGCAGGCGCCCCGGGGAGATGAGCTCGTGGAGCTGGGTGCTTGGACATCAGAACGCGAGCGCGAGGCGATGATCATCGAGCGCGACACCGATGACGTGGCGCGCTGCTTTGCGCTCGAGCGCAGGCTGTTCGAGACGGGACAGGAGCAGGTGTTCGGGGGAGAGATAACGGGCCTGATCTCAGCTGGAGCGTTCATCGCCTTCGGTCCCACTGGTGCGCGGGGCGGCGAGGCGGCGGAGGGGGGGATCACGGCGGAGTACGAGGGCATGCTGCCTGTGCGCGTGATGCGCACGCCCGCAAAGGTGGGGGCAAGAGCGGGTGGCCGGGGATCGCGCGGGTCTGCACGTGGCGCCCGCGGGGGCCCGGATCGTGACGAGGGCCGCGACTGGTGGGAGCTGAACGAGCAGGCAACGATCCTGCGCGGGGAGCGCTCGGGGATGGCGCTGCGGCTGGGAGATCCTGTGGAGGTAAGGGTGGCGCGCGTGGACACGATCCGTGGACGTGTGGACTTGCTGCCCGTCATCTAGGCTCGTCCTATGGCCAAGGGCAAGGGCAAGCGAAAGATCGGTGCGGGGGACATTGCGTCCAACCGCTACGCCTCGCATCGCTACGAGCTGATCGAGCGGCTCGAGTGCGGCGTGGTGCTCGAGGGAACAGAGGTCAAGGCCCTGCGCACCTCGGGCGCGCAACTGAAGGACGGCTATGCCTCGATCACAAAGGGGGAGCTATGGCTGCACTCGGTACACATCCCTCCCTACGGGCCGGCCTCGCGTGAAAACCACGATCCCGAGCGCCCGCGCAAGCTGCTATTGCATCGCCGTGAGCTCGACCGCATTGCGGCGCGGGCCAAGGAGCGCGGACTGACGCTGGTGCCGACGCGGATCTACTTCTCGGGCGCCAACGCCAAGGTCGAGATTGCGCTGGCTCGGGGCAAGGACCTGTATGACAAGCGCCAGTCAATCCGTGAGCGCGAGACCAAGCGCGACATGGAACGAGCCGTGCGCGAGGCTCGCCGCTAGGCGCGTCTCACACGACGCGGAAGCTGTGCCCGGCCGACGTCAGGATCTGGCTCTCGTGCATGCCGAATGCGAGTGCGACGATGAGCCCGATATAGACCGCGCCGACGAGCAGGCGGTTGCGCGGCGAGACGCGGTAGTAGGCGGCCTGCTCGATCGAGCGGGTACCGCGCAGCTTCCAGCGATGCCACGTCTCCATACCGCCGAGCAGGACGAAGATAAGCAGAAACGGGTTGCCTGTAACGAGCAGCAGTGCGACCATCGTGCCGAGGCCAACGAACCACAGCCACGGCGCCATCGCGGCCATCGCGCGGCCGCCGTCGAACGGGACTAGGGGGACGAGATTGATCAGGTTGAGCAGGAAGCCCACATAGGCGAGCGCGCGCAGCATGTCGCTGTTGCTCGCCTCCCCGATCGCCAGGCACAACACCGCGCCCGCCGTGCCCAGCACGGGGCCGGCGAGGCCGACGCGCGCCTCGGCGAGTGCGTCGTCGGGCATCGACTTCATCATCACGACAGCGCCCAGGCCGGGGACGAACATCGGCGCGCTCGCCTTCACGCCTTCTCTGCGCAGCTGGATCACGTGACCCATCTCGTGCACGAACATCAGCAACACGAAGCCGAATGCGAACCACCAGCCCCAGAACAGCGAGTAGAGCACGACTGAAACGAGCGCTGTACCGGCCGTCGTCAGGAGCTTTGCTTTGGGCAACAGGATGAGGATCCCTTTGATCGCAGCCCAGAACTTCGCAAATAGCGCTGCCAGCGCCGCCAGCCCGCTGCCGATGCGCCCGCGCAGGCCGCTGCTGGCCTTGCGCCGGGGCTGCCCGAATGGATCCTCGGACTCGTACGGCGGGTGCACATCGGGTAGCGCTACCGGAGCGGGCGTGACAGTCACGGGGGCGGACAGCGAAAGCTCACTGTTGTCCATGCACCTATTGTGGCAGCCGGGATAAGTGTTGCCTAACTTGTTTCGTAGGTCTCACGCGCTGTCCGAGTCTCCTTGAGAAGTTGGCAGCGGAGCAATTTTCCGGAAGGTGCGGGATCGATCGCACGCGGGCCTTGCAAGCGCGGACGGCTCGGGCTAGTCTGGATCCAGACGCGGAACCGAGACGCAAAGAGCGAGGCCACCGAGGTGTGAGGCCGCGCCACCTACGAAGAAGAGCTTTCGGGCTCGACCGAGCGGGTTCCTCAAGCGACTCGGGACCGCGTCGTTTTGGTTCCATGACGCCTTACGCCGAGTCAGTAGGGCTACACTGGGTACGTATCAGCATTCCCGGGGACGACAGGCTTCGACGTGGTCGGCTCGTGGGGATGGTTGCGAGTCGAGGTCCCGGGCGGCCTCGTAAAACACCCGGGAAAAACATAAGTGCGGACTCTCACGAGTACGCCCTCGCCGCTTAGTCAATAGCTAAGCCGTGAGGTCTCGGGCCCCGCTTGCCTGCGGCGGGGAAGGCCGGGATCAGAAAGCAGGCTCACCCGGTGAGGTCCGCCTCAGCCGAACCGGGAACACCTTATGAGGCTGGTCCCCAGCAACCCCGCCGGCGAGGCGAGCCGGGGATGAGATCAGAGCGCCGGCTACGCTCGTAGAAGCCATTCACACGCGATTGCGGACGTGGGTTCGATTCCCACCGTCTCCACTTTTTCGTACGTTGCGCAAACCCCGGGTGCGACGATGCGGTAGGTCGGCTGGATGTCGGTCTTGCTGTTGACGCGCAGCTCGGCGATGAGGATGCGCAGGAGGGCCTTGGTTTGCTCGGGCTCTCCTTGCTCAATGACTTTGTCGAGCCTGTCGGCGATTGCTGCAAGATCGGATGCGGTGGGCGTGGTATGGGCTTCGTCGCTGTTGTCGGCCAACTCGGCTTGCTGCGCGCGGAGGTCGTCGAGGCGGGTCGTGAGGTCGGCGAGGCGTTGCTCGCAGCGCTCGGGGGAGAGGCGTCCTTGCTCGAAGGCGTCGAAGTAGCGGGCGGTGGAGTGTTCGGTGCGGGTGATCTCGGCGGCGATTGCTTGGCGGCGTTCGTCGAGCGCGGGTCGCTCGCGCTCGGCTTGCTGCTGGGCGGTGGCGAGTGCGTCTTGGATGAGTGGGCCGTCGCGGTAGATGCCGGTGAGTTGGTGCAGGACGGCGGTCTCGAGCTTCTCTCGGGAGACGCGTTGGCCTTGGCAGGCTTTGGGGCCGTACTTTTGGCGTGCGGTGCAGGCGTAGTAGTGGTAGAGGCCGCCTTTGCCGCGTGCGGACATGCCGATGTAGGCGCGGCCGCAGTGTCCGCAGCGCAGGACGCCGGAGAGCAGGAAGTCTGAGCGGTTGCCGCGTCGGCGCGAGGCGTCCTCGCCGCGCTCGGTGAGGATCGCTTGTGCCTGATCGAAGGTGCTCTGCTCGATCAGTGGCTCGTGGGTGGAGGGGAAGTCTTGGTCGCGCCAGCGGATGCGCCCGAGATAGGTCGGGTTGGTGAGGACGCGGTGGACGGCTGGGTGTCCCCAGCCTGCGGAGGGTGCGGGTGCGTGCTCGGCTCGGAGCTGGTGGGCGATGGCGATCGTGCCGAGCCGGTCCTTCATGTAGAGCTGGTAGATCCGCCGCACGGTTGGTGCGGTTATCGGGTCGGGTGTGAGCTGGCCGTCATGGAGGGTGTAGCCGAAGGGTGGGCGTCCGCTGTACCAGCGGCCTTCGCGGGCGCGGCGCTCGATCCCTGCCGTGATGCGGTCAACGATCGTGGCGTGCTCGAACTCGGCAAACACGCCGAGCATCTGCAGCATCATCCGGCCTGCTGGGGAGCCGGTGTCGAATGGCTCGGTCGCCGAGCGCAGCACGACGTTGAGGGTGTCCAGCTCCTCGGCGATGCTCGCGAGCTGGCGCACCTTGCGGCTGAGCCGGTCGATGCGGTAGACGAGCAGCTGGTCGATCCTGCCTTGGCGGGCGAGGTCGAGCGCTGCTTGGAGCCCTGGCCGGCCGAGCTTCGTGCCGGTGGCGCGGTCTTCGTGGTGGGCGATAACCCGCCAGTCCTCCTGCACCTTGCAGAACGCCTCCAGCCGTTCGTGCTGCGAGGCCAGCGAGGTTGGCTGGTTCTCCTCGTCGGTGGAGATGCGAGTGTACACGCACACGCGGGTCATGGCCTGCCTCCTATCGCTCGCCGTCGTCCTTCGGGCGGTCGAGGAGATCAGAACCGGCGCCGGATCTCAAGCCCTCGCGTGCCTCTGCTGGCTGGCTTTGCCGCAGGCGTTCTCGGGCGTTGACCACGATCGCGAGAACTGCGCTTGCGCTGTCCTTGTTCCACACGGCGACGGTGATCGGCGCGGGGCTGTAAGCGAGCGCGGCCGTGACGCTCTCCGCGCGCCTCGCGCTCGGGACGAGGAGCAGCACGAACGGATCGTGCTTGCATAGGGAGCTGGTAGGCAGGATGGACGCGTATGCCTTGGCCTTCTCGCGTAGCCGCCCGGTTGTCTCGGTGCCCCGGTCCAGCTCGACCAGGAAGTGCAGAGGTGCACGGCCCGGGAGATCAAGGACGCCATAGCCGTCGGCCACGAGGTAGCCGGAGAAGAGGTGGTGGCAGGTTCGCTCGCCATACCACTCCGACAGCGCGCCGCCGGCAACGTTCGCCTCGACGGCCAGGCGGGTGAAGAGCTCGTTGACCTCGACGTGGTGGGGCAGCTTCTGGCTGTGGGCGATGCTCGCGGCGATCGAGTGCTGCCAGCCGAGCTTCGCGCGCTCGATGTCCAAGTGGTCAGCGACGATCAGCGCGCCTGCCTCATCGAGAATCCAGTGATACGGAGCGGTGCCCTGGCCCATCGGCAGTGATGGGCGGAAGCGGTCGAGCACACGCAAGCGATACAGGACATCCAGGCGAGCGGCTGCGGTTCTCGTGCCGGCGAAATACAGGCGTCTGATTTGGCTGGTCGTCATCACGCGGAACTCGAAGCAGTCTCGTGCGATCCACCGGTCACGCTCGGTGAGATGCGATGGGAGCCGCAGCACGTCCTGCTGACTGAGCCGTCTCGGACGAACTATCTCCTTCATTTCTAACTACCTCCTCTATTGTCGGGGTTGCTTGCCAGCCGTCGATCTGGCTTGTTTGCTGGGGATTTCCACGCTCGAAGCTCCTCTCGTCCAACCGGAGGAGCGAACGGAGGCGGGACCGGAGAGCGGAACGGAGTGCCGATGGGCACCACACACTCTCTCGGCTTCATGCCCGTGGCGCTCGGCGGCGTCGGCGAGCAGCGCGGCAAGCAGCCTGGTGGCCTCGTGCCGCTGCTCAGCGGAGAGTCGTCGCATGCTGGGTGCGGCGAGACGCACCCGATCACGAGGCACAGGGTCTTGCATCGCCTTCCTTCGGCCGGTTGAGGACCAGACACACACAAAGGTTCGGTCCGAGGGCCGCGCGGTACAGCCACCCCATCCGGGGCGGCCATCGCGACTCTCACCTAACGAAGGCCGATTTGAGCCCGTGCTTATTACAAGCGGATGCGGATTTTTCTGCCGGCTGGGGTGATCGGTCAGCGATTTGTCAGCCGTGTGTCAGCGGCGACACCGCCGCAAGCGGTGCTCAGCCCAGTGGGTCGGGCTTCGGCCAGCGCCACACACCGCGCCGTCCAGTACGGCGATAGCGCACGCGGCCCAACTCCTCGGAGTTGAGCATGTCGTCGCCGGTGTCGCAGCGGTCATCTACGTCTGGACGGGCGTCGTCGGGCTCGCGCCACTCGTGGAGGCAGTGCGTGGCCGAACCTACGCGCCAACAAGCCGCCTGCAGGCGCTCAGCGACACCGAACCACGCATCCGAGGGTGCGCCCTCAGCGTCGAGGAGCATCGCGGCATCCTCCAAGGCCTCTCTCGCTTGCGCTCGGAATCCGTCGATCCGCTCGCCGGCCGTGGCGCGGGCATGGCGCCACGCACGATGCTGCGGAGCCTCGGGCAGCTCCTCTACCTCGCCAGCCCGACGCATCCGCTCCAGCCCTCCACGCCCCACGGCTGTCAGTTCCCACACCATGACCCCGTGACGGCGCGACCGCGCCAGCGAGCCCTCGGTAATGAGCGCGTCGATCTGCGGACGCAGCCGGCGCGTCGTCCACGAGCCGTGAACGAATCCCAGGTGCTCGGCGATGTCGCTCATCATCACGCCTTCGCCCTCCCGCTCACGATGACGCTCGGCACGCTCCACGGCTGCGAGCACGATGGCATCAGACACGGGCTCAAACCGGCCCAGCTCGCTACCCAGGCGTCGCTGGTTTCGCGCGGGCGTGGCGTCGCCGCTTGACTCGCCATCGCTCCTGTCCTGCTGCTTGTCTGCATCGCTGGTCATCTCGCCGGCTCCTCTCGGATAGACCGAGGAGCGCGCAGACGTGCACGACCAGATGACCGCAGAGAGCTACGGTTTCCAGGGCATCGAAGGCGCACTCCTTCGGTGCTCAGGCCGGGCGGGCGCTACCAACGTCCGCCCGGCCACTTGATTTGTCGAATCACGCGATCAGAGCAGAACCGGTGCGAGATCGCAAGAGGGCAGTGCGCCGGGTTCGCGGCGGTCACGCCCTGTCGTATTCTCGGGTCATGCTCTCGACAGACGAGATACAGCAAGCTCTCGGTGCCGGCTACGAGGGGCGCGGCTTCGAGCTCAAGGGACGGGGCAGAAGCGACGACAAGCACTTCCTAGCGAAGGTCGCGCGAGGAGGGCTCAGCATGGGTAATCTGCGCGACGGGGGACATCTCGTGATCGGGATCGACGATAAGAGACCGCAGGACATGCTGCCTGGACTAGATGGGGCCGAGCTCGCGTCTTGGGCGGCCTATGACGATGTCTCGGCCCGGCTAGCGGCTTACTGCGACCCTCCCCTCAGATTCGATCTTGCGCAAAAGGAGCTTTCCTCTGGCATACAGATCGTTGTGCTTCAAGTGCACGAGTTCGTCGACATTCCCCATCTCTGCGCACGCGATTACCCGGACGTCCTCCGAGCAGGCGCCCTCTACGTCCGGTCGCGCAAGAAGCCTGAGACCGCAGAGGTGGCAACGTCGGTTGAGATGCGCGAGGTCCTCGACCTCGCGGCTGAGAAGCGACTCCGCGCCTACGTCGAGGCGGCACAGCGAGCAGGTGTGCGCCTCACGACAGATACGACCGCTGGGTCGGATCGAGAGCAGTTCAAAGCTCAGCAGCCTGAGGCTTGGGAATGAGTGCCCTCACAGACAAGGTCCGGTCGCGGGGCCACTGGGAGATTGTGGTTCGGCCGGCCACCTTTATCCCGGATCGAGTTCCATATGAGCACCTTGATGAAATCGTCCCTTCGATTGCTGTGCGAATGCGCGGGTGGCCGGTTCCTTTTGCAGACTACGGACGCGACAGCGTGCTGCGTGGAAAAGATTGGATCGGTCAGGACATAGATGCCGACATGGTTTCGCAATACGAGGCTTGGCGATTCTTTGCGAGCGGGCAGTTCTTGCATGTACGCGCCGTGTCAGCCGATTGGCGCACCGGCAATGAGGCAGCATTCGTCCCGCCGGGCTGTGTCACCACTATCGAGGTGTGGGAGATCCTCTTTTACCTGACGGAGGTGTTCGAGTTTGCGGCGCGGCTCGCGCTCGGACCAGCGGGGGACGACAGAATGGTGATCTCTGCTGCGCTCACGCCCCTCAACGATCGGTGTCTCGTCATCGGCCAGTCAAATCGAATGGAGTTTGTCCAGCCATTCATGTCGCACATTCCGTCGTTCTGTTCGGAGGTCGAACTGCTACGTGAGACACTCGTAGCTGATGGGCGAATCGCAGCCGCAGAAATGGCGCGCGAGTTCTTCTTGCGGTTCGGATGGAAGCCATCGCTTGATCATCTCCTCGATCACCAGCGCGAGTTGACCGAGATAGCCTGATCGCCGGATTCGCGGACCTAGGAGCGCGGATTTTCGCAACGTGCGGCTGCGACGTTTCTAGGCAGCACGGTCCCCGGTCTCATCGGTCGTCGCCCGCGCTGCTGGAAGCTCCCCGGTGGCCAGAAAATGATCGAGCCCCTCGGGTCTGCTGGCTCGGGAAAAGAAGCGTGTGGCCATGCGCGCAAGCGTTGATATCGGCGTGGATTGCCCGTTGAGTTCGATGACTTGGCGATCAAGATTGATATCGGCAACGGAATCCGTGCCTGGGACGGATGCCTTTACGGACTGCACTCGATAGCTGCTCGCGTCTGGCGCGCTGAGGATCTCGCGTATTCGTGCAAAAACATCGCCAGCATTGTTCAGTGGCTCATATCGAATGCCCTCCCGCAGCCCGCGTAGGCCTACCTCCATTAGCCCAGGTTGAGACAACATCTGCTGAGCCTCACTGAGGGCTGGAAGCGGGTTGCCACCGTTCTTGTCCTTGAAGTGGCGTCCGTCGTCAGCAAAGAATGTCCGAAGATCGTTCGCCTCGATTCCGAGGATTCCTCCGTCAATCATCCAGTCGTAGGTCTCTTCAAGCGGTGGGCTTGGGAGTCGCTCCGCCCAAACCCACTTCGCCGTCCAGTTGGGCATGAGAGCGTGAGCCATCTGATTAAACGTACCTCCTCTCAGGTTGGACCCGAGAACGGCCCCGAGATCCTCAGCCTTGATGAACCCAGCGTTACGTTGCCAGGTCTCAGGGAGCACGGGCGCGCCGCTATCAAGCAAGCTGCGAAGCACGCGTCGAAGTGCCGGGAGGTCGAGTAGCTCGGGGTTCCACGGCGTGGTGCTCGGAAAGTCATACGGATCGCCACCTCCTCGAATCCATTCCGCTTGCAGCGTACGCTCGATGTCGAGTTGGCCATCTTCCGGCAGATATTTGTTAATTGTCACAAGTGCGGCTTCAACCGTAGCTTTCGTGACCTCAAGCGCGTCTGCGATGCCACCCAATGAATGGAGAGCCTCAACGTACTCGTTGCTTACCTGCCCCGCGCGTTGCTCATCCAGAACTCCGTGGCCGACGCGCACGAGGGCCCCAGTTGCTGCTACTGCTCGGGTCTCTGCGCGAGTGGCTTTCTCAAGATCGTTAATCGCCTCGGCGCGTGTCACAAGACTACCGTTGGTCGTGGCACCGTTTGTAGCCCATTCGGGGGTGTCGAGGTCGCCACGATCGGTCATGCCAATAAAGAGAGGCGCATCGCTGCCAAGCACGTCGAGATCTTGGCGAAACGCACCCGACGTCACACTGAACCTAAGATGCACGTGACGCTCTCTGCGCAGGCCCGCATGATTCCAACTCAGTACGATGTCGGGAACGAAGGTGTGGGTAAAGTAATGCGTTCGCTGCACTTCAACGCTGGGATCGAGGCGCCTGAGGGCATTTCCCACCAAGTCGTGAACCGCGTCGGAGGTGTCATCGCGGTGAGGTGTATCCAGTGCAGCATGGAGATCACCAACGAAGGTCATCGACCTAGCTCCAAGATGCGCGCTACGACGACCTTCTGTAGCTCAAGGCCCATAATCATCTCGTCGACGCGTTGATTGACAACAGCTAGCCATAGGCGCCCTTCGAGTTGCCGTGCAATTGACATATCAAAGGCGTCGCCGCCTAGGCGGTCTGGGTGGGTAGCGCAGGCGGCTTGAATCTGATCGGCCGTCGTGAGGTTTGCGTAATTGCCGAGTGAAAACGGATGGGTGGTGGCCCACATGAACTCGACGTCGATCGGTGCCCCTACTTGCCTTGATAGATGCACAAAGGCTGAGTAGCACACGGCCAAGTACTCGTCGTAAAGAGTTCCTTGATTGCCAGCCTGCGAGTACTTCTTGCACTCTACGTACAGCGTATTGCCAGATACACCATTCTCGTCTAGTACGGTGCCGATGAGGTCGAAGCGCTCATAACGAGGCTCAGGGTCCGCTCCTTCGGACGATGCAACCAGCTGAGGGACCCGAAGCTTTGGGTACGGTTTCCCAGTCGGATCAAGATCGTAGATGCTCTGGTAGATCTTGAAGCGATAGGTCGAATCGAGCCACCTGCGGATTTGGGCGGCTCCTCCCTCTCCAATCTTGTGCGTCTCCTCTGCACCGGTCTGGAACTCGATCGCCATAGCCCTAACCTAACCGCATCGAGGGACGGAGCGCAACGAAAAGCGTCGCATCGCTCGGGCGCTCTCCCTGAGCGAGTCGGCGTGCGCTTGTGATTCCGTAGACAGGAGCCCTCCCTATGAGTGGCATTTCTGACCGGGCAGAATACGGCTGATGCGTTGTGCGGCATGCTGCCTCTCGGTCTGCTCGGGAACGCGAGAGACGGCTCGGGACTGCAGACGGAGTCCGCGCAGCCCCAAAGTACGGCGTCGCGCCCTACCCGAAACGCAGCCTTACGACGAGCATCGAGGCGGGTTCGCGCGACGTAACGGCCCTCCACTGACAACTGTCGGCGGTTGGGTCTGCTAAAGGCGGTCAGGCGCTTGCCTTGTCGGCGAACCGTTGTCGAGCTGCCTGTCGGGAGACCCCGAGAGCTAGCGCGATGTGGTTCCAGGACCGGCCGCGTGCGCGAGCGAGAACGACGGCCTCGCGCAGGCGGGCATCATCGGCTCGTACCGCCTCGGCGGCGGTGGCGATCTCGCGGAGGTCGTCGGTGCCTTCGACTTGGGCTGTGTCCGGGTCCAGCGAGTCGGCGAGTTGCTCGAAACGGCGGGCGGCCTGGACGATTTCCTTGTCCGTGTGTCGGGTCATTGTCACCTCATCCGAGAAAGCGGTGAAACTTTGGTCGTAGGGGCTGGGCGTGGATCACGACTGGGTCGTCGCCTTCTATGTCGAGGACGCCGATCTCAAGCAGCGCCCCGTCTGCTGCTGGGCCGACGAGCATTGTCAGGTCGTCGTCCAGGAATATTTGTCTCATCGCGTTGCGAACGGCATGCCATATGTCCGGGTCGGTGATCCCGTGCTTTCGCGCTGGTTCGCCGATCCGCACCTAGACAATATAGCTTGTCTAGCGGGACGATATCGGCGGCTTCGCCCCCTGTCAGATAACCGACCAGCACCTCGCCGCTCCCGATCGCGATAATTCGTCCGCCACGTCTACGACCGCGCCGATTGGCGCGAGTGCATCCGGAGTGATCGAGAGGTCCCGACGCGCGCGGTCCGTCCGGGCGCTGTATGTGTCGATCTGGGGACGATCGCGGTCGTGTCATCATCGGTTAGTGGATACGGATGGCTGACGGAGAGCCCAACTGGACGCTCGGCGGCACTCGCGCGACTTCCGAATCACCGAATCTTCCCATCCCTGCGGCGCAAAGCGCGCCCTCGCAGGCCGGGGGGTCGAAGGTAGCCGCGCACGTACGCGCGATCACGACGGTCGCCCTCGCCCTCGGGGTGTTCGTCGCCGCGGCGAACCTCACGCAGGCGGTGGTCGAAGGGCTAGGTAGCGATCCGCCGCGACAGGTCGCGGTTGGCGTTACCCTCCTCGCCCTCGGCATTGCGCTGCTCGCAGGGCGTGAGCGGGTGATCGTGTGGCTGCGCGAGGCCAGGTGGCGGATCATCGTGCTCGCTGCGCTGCAGCTCGGCCTCGTCGCGAGCGAAGGGCTGCTGGAAAGCCCGTACTACAGCTCCTGCCTAATACCGGTGGGAATCGTCGCGATCTCCGGCCGCGCGCGGGCGGTGTGGGCGTGCGCGCTGCTGATCGACGCGATCGTCGCCGTCGCCGTCCTGACGGCCTCATCGCCCGCCGAGCTCGCGCGGAGCGGCAGGCTCGGGACGGCTCTCGGCGCGCTCGCGGCGCCCGTGATCGCGGCCTTCGTTCTCGACTGCTTCGCGCGCCTGGAAGGCCGCGTCGTCGACCGGATGGTCGCGGCGGCGGGGCGGGCGAGCGCGATCGCGGCGGCAGAGGACCCAGAGCGGCTGCTGTTGGGGCGGCCGTCGTCCGAGCCGCCCTGGGAGGCGTTGGAGGTGGACGAGCTGCGCGTGATGCGCGGGCTCGCGCAGGGCGGAAGCAACCGCGCGATCGGCAAGGAAGTCGGCTACAGCGAGACCGCCGTCAAGGAACTCCTTCGCTCCGCCAGGCGCAAGACCGGGGCGCGCACGCGCGAGCAGCTGGCGGCGCTTGCCGTGCACCCGCTCCTCGAGGTCGACGAGATCTCCGAGCCCTGACGGCCGAGGCGAGGTGGCAAGCACGTCTGCGATTGGGATCCGAGACGCCGCCGAAGTTAGGCGGTGGAGCGAGGACCTCGTGCATGCGGTCGAGATGGTCCGGCTTGAGGTATTCAGGACGGGCGTCGCGCTGGTCGCGCTCGTCGCGGTGCTTTCCGCCGCGCTGTTGCCGACGCGCGAAGGCGTCGCCGGCGCGCACGTCGCCGTCGCCGCAGCGGTCGCGGGCGTGACTGTCGCCGCCTGCGCGCTCGTGTTCGCACGGCCCGAGAGGTACTACCGGGCTCTGAGCGACAACCCTGTAGCGCAATGGGTCCTCGCGCTCATCGCCGCCGCCCAGATCTCCGCCGTGCTGCCGCTCCACAGCCAGCTGTGGGTTCCCGCCTGCGCGCTGCTCGCGCTGCTCGGCACGATGGTTTCCCTGTCGCGAACACTGCTGTTCTGCGGCGTCGCGCTGTGCGCAAATCTGCTCGCGCACGTGCTCGTCGGCGATCTCCCGATGACGCCGTTCTACGTCGTCTTCGGGCTGTGGGAGGGCCTCCCCTTGTGGACGACGCTTTTCTCGGTCGTGATGACGCGCTTCGTGCGTTACCTCTGCGACATCTACATAGAACGGGTTTCTCCTCCCGCCTTCGCCCTCGTCCCCGTCGCCGGCTCGATAGCCCGCGAGCACCTCCAGCTGCCGCGTCCCCCCGTCGAGGCGGTCTCCCAGAGGATGACTGTCCGGGAGATCCAGGTGTTCGCCCTGCTCATGTGCGGCCAGCGGCCCGGCGAGATCGCGAAGACGCTCGGCATCAAACCCGAACGGATCTCTCACCTGATCGAACATGCGGTCGACCGGGCGAACGCCGGGAACAAGAACATACTCATCGGGAAGCTCGCACTTGAGTGGTGGGGCACCGGGCCAACGAGCCGGCTGTCGGTGTACCTGCCGGGCTGACGGTCGAGCACCGTCCACTGGCTGGCCTGGTGGTCAACCGCACCGCCAATAGCGTCAGGCCTTCGTGTATCGCACCGATTCCTCGGCCACCAGAGCCTGAAAACGGGCGATTTTGCAGGCCCGAATCGACTCCGCCCTTTTTTGCGGTGCGGTCTTGGCGGGATTAGCGCTAAACGATGACGACTGGAGTTATCGCGTACCCGAGAAGCCGCCATGTGCACCACCCCTACGAGCCCCCGACCGCCACGCTCGTCCACCCACCGCGGGCGTGACGAGCAGAGCCAGCGATGTCTGGAGCGGATCAGCGCAGACGTCGAGTCGATCGCCGCAATCGCTCGCGCGGGCGCGAGGACGATCGTGATCGTCGTTTACCTCGGACTGGCGCTGTGGCTACTCGCGTTCGACGGCCGCCCGGAAGGTTTCGTGTTGCTGCTCCCGTGGGCGCTCTGGTCGCGTACGCGGGACCAGCCTTAAGGGCTGGGGAAGCGTTGGGTGCTCAGGCTCTCAGCATCCCCTTAGACTCTCGTCCTCCACCATCGGCCTCCGCTTTACACCAGGCTCAGCAAAGACGCCCGCACGACTACGGGGTTTGCGCAACGTACGGCCCTCTCCATAGACAGCTATCAGCGGGCGGTTTCCGGTGTCGATCAGACGCCGTCTCGGCTGCTGTCGCGATCACGCGAAGGTCGGTCTTCGACCTTGGCTGTCTCGGGCGTCGGATGCTGGCCTCTACAATCATTGCGCTCGCGTAACGGTTACTCGAATATGCGTATCCGCAGATCGTCGAGGTTCTCGGCGATGCGCTCAAAGTCACGGTCGAGCGTCCAGAGCTCGGCCTTCGCGCTGATGGCGCAGACGGCGATCTGAATGTCGATCAGTGGTGTCATCTGCCCACGCTCTTGCAGTGTGGCGGCTGCATGGCCCACCGCCAGCCAGTCTGCGTGCTTGATGTCGATCCACGGATGTGCGCCCAGTTGCTGTGCGAGCTCATCACGTTGGCGACCGCGTGCACCGGCCATCAACTCGGCGATGATCGGTCCGCAGATCACGATCTGCTCGTCTTGGATCAGCGTGTCAAGCTCCTCTGCCGGCGATGCGCTGAGGCCCGTGCGCGACGACGGTGTGGCTCGAAGGTAGTCGATCCAGACGGAGGTGTCCGGAAGGATCACAGGCTTCGCTGCTGTTGGCGCTCCACTTCGGCGCGCCTCGACTTTCGCCAGGAATCAGGGTCTTCGAACGCGATCTTGCCTCGGAGCTCTCGAACGCCGCGCGAGGCGTCTCTGCGCAGGTAGTCCGCGATCGCGGACTCGACAGCCTTCGTCTTGGACTGCCCTTGCGACCGTGCCATCAACGCCTCCATCAGGCCATCGTCCAGCTCAAGCGTAGTTCTCATGGCAGATAGTATGGCATACTGACGGCGCAGCAGTCCCAACCGTATGTTGAGTATCGACTACTACAAGTTGGGCGGCTCCGGCCGCACGGTCACGGGTTTGCGCAACGTACGGTCCTCTCCACTTTTCCTGACGTTGAGCAATCTGAGCCAGGCCGGTTGCGGCGGAGTGCTTGCCCCGGACACAATCCCCTGGACAGGACCGGCTCAGCTTGCTTGCCCCACGGCCTAAATCAAGATATCCAGGCGGGTGTGTCACGTGGGTCGGTCTCGCCGCTCACCGACACCGCGCCGCCGCGCTGGTGATCGAGCCGCTGCGCTGCAGCCTGGTGGGGGGGAGGGTCGCACGGTCGCCTGCGTTGAGGGACCCGATCGGTGGCTTTCTCGATGCCGTCCGCGACAACGTGGCGCTGGCTGCTGCTAGGGCTGTCGACCGGCGCCCTGGACGGGCCCGTTCAGCAGACGCACATCGACCGCGTCGGCTGCAGTGCCGGCACCGCCGGTAGCCGTGTACGCGGCGGCGATCCTACGTGCTCCCTCGGTGCAAGTCATCGCTTCTC
>DATARM010000095.1:0-22911 GCA_036264155.1 Solirubrobacteraceae bacterium | reverse complement strand
GTGCCACGCGGGCCGGCTCGAGCGGGTCGTTCCAAGTGGGCTTGCCGGTCTTGACGTTGCAGAAGCCGCAGCGGCGCGTGCAGGTGTCGCCGAGGATCATGAACGTGGCGGTGCCGCGCTCCCAGCACTCGCCCACGTTGGTGCAGGCGGCCTCCTGGCAGACGGTGTGCAGGTTCTCCTCGCGGATCAGGGCCGTCAGCTCGCGGTAGCGTTCGCCGCCGGGCGGGGGCACCTTGAACCACGGTGGCTTGCGCTCGCGGATCGGGCGCACGTCGCTTCCGAGCACGGTGAGAACGTCCATCCCACCGGGGTTGGCGCGGGATCTCGTAGCGCTCATGCGGGCACCGGCTGGAGAGGGGTTGTCATGGGCGCTCGCTGCGCGAGCGGGGAGGCGTTCGCAGTGTCGATTCCCAGGCGCCAGGGCGAAACGAGGCGCTGGCGGCGCCCGTGCGCGTTTGCGAAGTGGAAGGCCATGCGGCGGCGGAAGCAGGGCAGGCCACTTGTGTGGCCCGCCGATAGCTCGTGGGCGAGCGAGGTCATGGCCACGTCGGACAGACCACAGGCCACGACCCAGGAGAACGGGTCGAGGTCGTTGTCCACGTTGACGGCGAAGCCGTGGGTGGTGACGCCGCGGGAGACGTGCACGCCGATCGAGGCGATCTTCCGGTCCGCCACCCACACACCGGTGTAGTCGATGCCCTCGTCGTGGCGCGAGCGCGCCTGCACGCCCTCCTCGGCGAGGGCGGCGACGATGGCGTCTTCCATCGTGCGCAGGTAGCGGCCGACGTCGTCGATGCGCACGATGGGGTAGCCGACGAGCTGGCCGGGGCCGTGGTAGGTGAGCTTGCCGCCGCGATCCGTGGTGTGGACGTCGATGCCCTTGGCGCGGTAGAAGTCCTCGCCGAACGGCAGATCCTCGGCGCTGGCGCGCCGTCCGCGGGTGTAGACGGGGTGGTGCTCGAGCAGCAGCAGCGTGTCGGGGATCTCCTCGGCCTGGCGGCGCTCACGCAACTGTCCTTGGATGGCGAGCGCGTCGGAGTAGGGGACGAGGCCCAGGTGGCACACCCACAGTTCACCGGGAGGCGCTTTTGCATCGCTCATCTGCACTCAAGCGTAGCGTTACGCATAAGCGGCATCATGACAGCAAGCACTGTGATGCTAAGATGCCTCCTGTGCGAACGACGGTGACACTCGACGAGGATGTGGCGGCGAAGTTGAAGCAGACGGCGCGCGAGCGGGGGGTGTCGTTCAAGGTGGCGATCAACGACGCCGTGCGCGCCGGGCTGAACGGGCAAGCACGCCCTGCACAGCCCTTTCGGATGAAGACTTTCCCGATGGGCGTGCGTCCGGGGATCAACTTGGATAAGGCGCTGCAGCTCGCGGGCGAACTCGAGGACGAAGAGATCCTGCGCAAGATAGCTCTGCGCAAGTGAAGCTGCCTGACGTCAACATCTTTCTTTACGCTGCAGACGAGGCTTCACCCCGACACCGCGAAGCGTTGGCATGGGTGAACGAGACCCTTGCGGGCTCGGAGACGGTCGCGCTGGCGTGGGCGACCGTCCTCGGCTTCATCCGGATCAGCACCAGTCCTGCAGCCTTCTCAGGTGCGCTCGCACCTGAGACCGCGCTCAACCTGGTCGATAGCTGGCTGGCACAGCCGTCCGTCACGATCGTCCATCCAACGGAGCGCCACGCCGCCGTCCTGCGCGATCTGCTCGCCCCGCTAGGCACGGCCGGCAACCTCACGAGCGACGCGCACCTGGCGGCTCTGGCGGTCGAGCACGGCGCGACGCTCTGCTCGTGCGACAACGACTTCTCCCGCTTCGCCGGCCTGCAATGGGTCGACCCGCTGCGCCATTGAGGCGCGAACAGGTTTGACGGCTGGCCGACCGGGGGTATGTGTCTGGCCATTAGAGGAGGTCCCGTATCGCAATCCGCGGGGCTCCGCCGACTATTGGAATGGACGGAGCGGATCAATGACCCACTCACGTAGATATGTCGTTGTGTGCTGTCTGACGGTGTTCGCGGTAGCGCTGGCAGGTCCGGTGGCGGGCGCATCCGCCAGCAAGGCGAGCATCAAGGCGGCGCTCAGAAGCTACAGCGGCAAGATCGCCGTGGCCGAAGGCCACACGCTGACGGCCGCAGGCGAATACAAGACGACCCACAACGCCGCACCCGTCGAGGAAGCGATCACCACGTCGATTGCCGTGCTGGGCGCCCTGCGCACGAAGATCGCGGCGCAGTCAGCCGGTACCCGCAGCGTCAAGGTCGCCAAGAGGAAGCTCGAGAAGGGCCTCGAGGCAGTGATCGTGGCCTATGAAAAATTGAAGGCCGCTTACAACGAGAAGGCGAGCAGCCCGGAAGCAGCTCAGGCCGAAGCCGAAAAGGCGCTTGTATCGGTAAAGAGCGGACGCAAACAGCTGAACGAAGCCACCAAGCTGCTGCTCGGCTGAGCTTTGTCGATCAGAGCGTGAGCGCTGCCGGCGCCTCCAGCAGCTCGCGGATGCGCGCGAGCAGCTGGGCGGCGTCGGCGCCATAGAGGATGCGGTGGTCGCACACGAGGGTGAGCATCATGGTGTTGCGCACCGTGAGCTCGCCCTCGCGCGCCACTGCGCGGGGCCCGAGCGATCCGACCGACAGGATCGCCGCCTGCGGCGGGTTGACGATCGCGGTGAAGCTGCGCACGCCATACATCCCCAGGTTCGACACGGTGAACGTCCCGCCGCCCAGCTCGGGCGGGGTGATCGTCCGATCGCGCACGCGTTCGGCAAGCCGCCGCGTCTCGCGCGCGATCTCCCCGAGCGACTTCTCCTCCGCGTCGAACACCGTGGGCACCACCAGTGCATCCTCTGCTGCCACAGCCACGCCGACGTTGATCCGCGAGTGCAGCTGCAGCCGCCCGTCGCGGTAGCTGCCGTTGGCGCGCGGATGCTCGCGCAGCGCCAGCGCGCACGCCTTGAGCACCATGTCGTTGTACGTCGGGGTCGCAAGCGGCGCGTCTGCACCCGGCTCAGCTGAGCGCTCGCCCTGGGAGAGGCGCTTGAGGTCGCTGCGCAGCGTCACGCACGCCTCCATGTCGACCTCGGCCTGAATCGAGAAGTCGGGGATGGTGGCCTTCGACTCGGCCATCCGCCGCGCGATCGTCTGCTGCGTACGTGTGAGCTCCACATCCGTGGTCTGGCCCTTGGCCGTGGCGACACCCTCCGCTGGGACCGGCGGAGTCGTGCCCGCGTCGGGCGCCGGCGAGGCGCCGGGGCCGTCGGCCGCGGAGCTCTCCACATCCGCCTTGACGATCCGTCCGCCCGGTCCGCTGCCTGTCACCTCGTGCAGGTCGATGCCGCTCTTGCCGGCAATGCGCCGCGCCAACGGCGATGCCTTCACGCGTGCGGCGCTCTCGGGCTGAGCAGGCTGAGACGGTGGGGTCTCGCCGGCCTCTCCGACCGTGGCGATCAGCTCGCCCACGGCGAGCGTCGCCCCCTCGCCGGCGACGATCCGCAGCACGCCCGCGAGGTCCGACTCGTAGGTCATGGTGGCCTTGTCGGTCTCGATCTCCACGAGCTCCTCGCCGCGCTCGACCGAGTCGCCGTCGGCCTTCAGCCAGCGCAGGATCGTGCCCTCCTCCATCGTGTCCGACAGGCGCGGCATCACCAGCTCGCCAGTGCTCATCGTGCACCTCCCGCCGCGGCCGCGGCGACGTTAAGGGCGGCCAGCGCCGCCTGGATGATCTGGGGCTCATGGGGGTAGGCGATGTCCTCGAGCGGCTTGGAGTAGGGCATTGGCACGTCGGCTCCGGCCACCCTTTGCACCGGCGCGTCGAGGTCGTCGAAGGCCTGTTCGGAGACGAGGGCGGCGAGGTTGGCGCCGACCCCGCCGTGTGGCCAGCCCTCCTCGACGATCACGCAGTGGTTGGTCTTGTGCACCGACTCGAGGATCGTGTCGAGGTCGAGCGGGCGTAGCGTGCGCGGATCGATCACCTCGGCCTGCACGCCGTGCTCCGATGCAAGCCTCTCAGCGGCGCGCTCGGCCGTGACGGCCATGCGCGAGACGCCCACGATCGTCACGTCCGAGCCCTCACGGACGACGCGCGCGAGGCCAAAGGGGACGAGCTCATCCTCCCCGTCGGGAACCTCGCCGAGCACCCCGTATAGCGACTCGTGCTCGATGAAGATCACCGGGTTCTCCTCGCGGATGGCGCTCTTCAAGAGCCCCTTGGCGTCAGCTGCCGTGGCAGGCACGGCGACGAGCAGCCCCGGCACGTGCAGGAACATGGCCTCCAGGCAGTGCGAGTGCGTGGGACCCAGCTGGTGCCCCGCCCCTTGAGGCATGCGCACGACCAGCGGCACCGTCGCCTGGCCGCCGAACATGAAGTGGATGTGCGCGGCGTGGTTGACGATCTGATCGAAGGCCAACAGCGAGAAGTTGATCGTCATCAGCTCGACCACGGGGCGCAGACCGGTCATGGCAGCGCCCACGCCGATGCCCACGATCGTGTTCTCCGAGATGGGCGTGTCGCGGATGCGCTTCTCGCCGAACTCCGCCAGCAGGCCGTCGGTGACCTTGAAGGCCCCCCCGAACACGCCAATGTCCTCGCCCATCAACACCACCCGCTCATCGCGGCTGAGCTCCTCGCGCAGGGCTGCGTTCAGCGCCTCGCGGTAGCGCAGCTGGGTCATCGTGCAGGCGCCCCCGGTGGTGTCTCGCCGCCGTCTTCGCCCGCGGCGAGCGCATGCGAGAGCTGCTGGGGGATCTCGTCGTTGGCCGCCGGCTCGCCGTCGCTTCGGGTCGACGCCGTCGCGGCCTGCGCGCGGCTGGCCTGCTCCTCAGCCGTCTGCGCCGAGTAACGCCCGCGCACGTTGGGGTCGAGCACATATACATCGTCATACAGCGAGTCGGGCGCAGGGAAGGGAGAGGCGTCGGCGAACTCGACCGCCGCGTCAACGCGCGCAACCGCCTGGCTGTCGATCCGGTCGCGCTCGGCCTCGTCGATCAGGCCCTCCGCGATCAGCAGCTCCGCAAAAGCGGGGATCGGGTCGCGCTCGCGCCACTGGGCGACCTCCTCCTTGGTTCGATACTGCTCGGGGTCGGCCATCGAGTGGCCGCGGAAGCGGTAGGTGACCGCCTCGACCAGCACCGGGCTGCGCTCCTCGCGGACGCGCCCGACGGCCTCGCAGAGGACGGCGTGCGTATCCATCACGTCCATGCCGTCGCAACGCATGCCGGGCACGCCCAGGCTCTCGCCCTTGCGCTGCAGGTCGGTGACAGCCGAGTGTCGGCGCAGCGCCGTGCCCATGCCGAACTGGTTGTTGGTGACCATGAACACCACCGGCAGCTTCCACAGCGCCGCCAGGTTGAGCGTCTCCCCGAAGGTCCCCTGGTTGGAGGCGCCGTCGCCGAACACGCACAGCGTCACATCGTCCGTCTCCCGGTAGTCGCTCGAGAGCGCGATGCCCGCCGCGATCGGGAGGTTGCCGCCGACGATCCCATAGCCGCCCATGAAGCGGCGGTCGAGGTCGAACATGTGCATCGAGCCGCCGCGCCCATGCGAGCAGCCGTCGACGCGCCCGAACAGCTCGGCCATGACGTTCTCCGGCGGCGTGCCCCGCACGAGCGCATGACCGTGGGAGCGGTAGGTGGAGATCAGGTAGTCGCTTTCGCGCAGCGCCCTGGCGCTGCCCACGATCGTGGCCTCCTCGCCGATCGACAGGTGCAGGAACCCGCCCACCTTGGCTCGTGCGTACATCTCGCCCGCCCGCTCCTCGAAGCGGCGGATGAGCGTCATCGTGGTCAGCCACTCGCGTGCCGGCTCGGGTTGGGGGAGGTCGCCCATCAGTGCTCCACGGTAGCCCAGCGCGCCATGAACTCCGCCGCCTCGAGCTGGGCGAGATCGGTGCGCAGCCCCCGCGCGAGCTTCGACGCCGCCTGCGGCGGGCAGTCCCAGAACAGCACGGCTTCGCCGCTGTCGATCTCGACGACCTCGACGTGATCGACACGTGTGGCATCGGCGAGCAGTGCCGGCGCGCGCCCACCGCGTGTGACGATCAGCCGGTAGGCGTGCTTGGCCCTCATCCGGCCGGCGCTTGCATGCGGGCCGCCGCATCGTCCACCGCACGGGCGCCGACCCACACTCGATCCTCGACTCGTACGGCGGGAACGTCGCTCACACCGATGCGCGCAGCCTCGGCGGTCGCTCGGTCCAGCTCGTCCATGACGGAGCGCAGCGCCTGTCCCTGCTGTACCGCCTTCGGGTGCATCTCACAGGCGGCGGCCGCGATCAGCACGTAGTCGGGATCGTCGAGGGCGTGGCCCCCGGCGAACGCCTGGCGGAAGGCCGCTTGCGCGAAGGGCACGGTCCGGCCGATGCTCTTGGCGTAGGTGGCCGTGCGCATCGCGACGGCGCTGTCGAAGGGGAACCGCCCGGGCCACACGAGCGGTTGCAGGTCGAGCTCCCGCGCCGAGCGCTCGATCTCCTCGCGGAAGATCGTCTCCTCCTGCTCGCACCGGAACGAGCTGAACGTATCGGCGTCCGGGCCCAGCTCCCGCGCCAGCACCGGCTGCCACTCGGCCGCCCCGGGGAGCACGTGCAGGATCCGCTCCGCGGCCAGGTACGCCAGCGGGCTGGCGAGATCGAAGTAGAAGGCTGCGCTCGGTGAGGACACGTCCTCGGGCCCGGCCCTCAGCCGTGGATCAGCCAGCCGTCGGCTGCGCGCCCGGCCTCCATCACGGCCTCAGAGAGCGTGGGGTGGCCGTGGATGATGCGGGCCACCTCGGGAAAGCCGCCCTCGAGCGCACGCACGTTGACGAGCTCTTGGATCAGCTCGGTTGCGCGCGAACCCACGATGTGCCCGCCGAGCAGCTCTCCGTACTTGCTCTCGCCCACGAGCTTCACCAGGCCGGTGCGATCACCGTAGACGGTGCCTCCGCCGACGGCCCCGTAGGGGACCTTGCCGATCACCACGTCATAGCCCTGCTCGCGCGCCTGCGCCTCGGTCAGCCCAAAGGAGCCCACGTTGGGGGTGCAGAAGGTGGCGCGCGGGATGTCGTTGTAGGCGATCGGATGGGTGCTCATGCCGGCGATGTCCTCGGCCGCGATCACGCCCTCGTCCGATGCCTTGTGGGCGAGCGCAGGGCCCGGCACGAGATCGCCGATCGCATAGACGCCCGGACGCGAGGTGCGCAGCGCGCCGTCGACCTTCACCCGACCGCGGTCGTCCAGCTCCACGCCCGCCTCGGCGAGGCCAAGCCCGTCGATGTCGGCGCCGCGGCCGGCCGCGATCACCAGATAGTCGACCTCGCCCGAGCTCTCGCCGTAGCTGAAGGTGACGCTCGACTCGCCAGCTTTGACGTCGGCCACGGGGGTTCCGGTGTGCACGCTCATCCCCTGACGCTTGAGGCCGCGCTCGACCAGCCGCGAGATGTCCGCGTCCTCGGTCGGCAGCACGCGGTCGAGGGCCTCGAGCAGGATCACCTCGCTGCCGAGACGTGCAAACGCCGAGGCGATCTCGGCGCCCGATGCGCCGGCGCCAACGACTGCCAGCCGGGCGGGAATCTCGGGCAGCGCCCACGCCTGCTCGGTGCCGATCACGCGGCCGCCGAACTCCACGCCGGGGATCGCCCGGGGAGTGGAGCCGGTGGCGAGGATCACGCTGCCGGCGCCATAGGCCTCGTCGCCGACGCGCACGTCGCCATCAGCGCTCAGCGCCGCGTCGCCCTCGATGTAGTCGATGCCGTTTTTCTTGAACAGGCCACTGACGCCCGAGGTGAGCGTGGAGACCACCTTCTCGCGCCGCGCCTGGATCGCGGCGTAGTCGACCTCGACGCTTCCGACCTTCAGGCCGAACTCCTCGCCGTCGCGGATCTCGCTGAGCAGATCGGCCGAGCGCAGCACAGCCTTGGCGGGTATGCACGCGTAGTTCAGGCAGCGCCCGCCGGTCTTGTCGCGCTCCACCACAGCGGTCTTCTTGCCGAGCTGCGCAGCCCGAATCGCGGCCACGTAGCCACCGGGCCCGGAGCCGATCACGATCACGTCGTAGGAGTTCTCAGCCATCTGGCCTGAGCCTATCGAAGCGTTGAAGAGGAGCCCCGAGGAACCATCAGCTCACCGGCTCGCGCTCGCGCCGTTCGCCGGCCTGGATGCGACCCATCACCCGCACGAGCTTCCAGAACAGCCAGCCTCCCAGCCCCACGCTCACCAGGCATGTCACCGCGGCGAGGATCGTGGAGGCGACCACGAGCGCGAGCGACGTCACCAGGATCTGGAACGCCAGCAGCGCCTCGAACCCCAGCACGGCCCAATACCGGCGCGCGTACATCCCCCGCGCCACAAGAGCGAACAGCGCCGCCAGGAAGATCGCCCCGGGGAGCGAGCCGCCGTGACGTGAGAGGTCGTGGACGCTGAGCGCGCCCACGATCACCGCGATCGACAGCACGGCGCAGACGACGACTGCCACGAGCAGGGCCCTGGGGCGCTCGTCGGGCCCGAGCGGACTCAAGGCCGCGCGAGCCAGCTCCTCCCTGCGCGCTCGCTCAGCGGCACGCTCGCTCAGTGGATCGCCCGGCTCGCTCACGCTCAGCGGTCCCCTGCCGCGTCGAGGCGTGCGCGGATCGACTTCGCGGCGGCCTCGGGATCAGCGGCGTCGGCGATCGCGCGCAGCACGCACACGCGCTCGGCGCCCGCGGCGAGTGCCTCGTCAAGGTTCTCGTCGTTCAGGCCACCGATCGCGAAGAACGGCACGGGCGCGTTGGCCGCGGCATAGCGGATCAGCTCCAGCCCGACCGCCGGGCGGCCGGCCTTGGTTGGGGTCTCGTGGATGGGGCCGACGCCGACGTAGTCCACCACGGCGGGGTCGACCGCGTCGATCTCCTCGGGCGCATGCGTGGAGAGCCCGATCAGCATGTCCGGTCCCACGAGCTCGCGCACCTCCGCCGCCGCCATGTCGTCCTGGCCCACGTGCACGCCGTCGGCACCCGCCTCGCGAGCCACCAGCGGGCGGTCGTTGACGATGAGGAGGAGGTCGAGGCGCTCGCACAGTGCCCGCGCGGCGCTGGCGACAGCCGCGAGCTCTTCGTCGCCGAGGTGCTTGTCGCGAAGCTGCACCACCTCGACGCCGCCGGCCGCCGCGCCACGCAACAGGTCGGGCAGCTCGCCGCCGCCCGGTGCTGAGGAGCAGACCAGGTACAGGCGCGCCGCAGCCATGCGGGCGCGCCGCTCGGCGCCTTGATCGACAGTTGCCATCAGGCCCAAGTCTCGCACGCCCCACGAGCACGCTCAGGGCTAGCATCACTGTCATGCCCGAGAACCACCAAGCTGACGTGGTCGTCGTGGGCGGCGGCATCATCGGCCTCGCGGTCGCCTGGCGCTTGCGCGGCCGGGGCATGTCGGTGACGGTGCTCGAGCGCGAGCAGACCGGCGGCGCCACCTCGCGTGTGGCCGCCGGCATGCTCGCACCTGTCGCCGAGGTCGAGTTCGGAGAGGCAGGGCGCCGGGTGCTCGATCTCGGACTGCGCTCGGCCGCGCTGTGGCCCGGCTTCGCGGCCGAGTTGACGCAGGCGGCCGGCCAGGAGGTGGCGCTGCTGGAGACGGGCACGCTGCTGCTTGCGCGCGACGAGGACGAGACGCGTGAGCTCGAGCGCCAGCTCGCCTTTCGTCAGTCGCTCGGCCTGCGCGTCAAGCGACTGCGCCCGAGTCAAGCGCGCGAGCTCGAGCCGGCGCTCGCGCCCACGCTGCGCCTCGCGCTCGAGGTCGCAGACGACCACTCGATCGACCCGCGGTCGGTGCTCGTCGCCCTGCGCCAGGCCTGTGTGGCGGAGGGTGTGGTCCTGCGCGAGCACGCACCCGTGCGTAGCGTGGAGCTGGACGACGACGGTGGGCGTGTCACAGGGGTTGTGCTCGAGGACGGCGAGCGGGTGGCAGCGGATGAGGTGATGCTCACGGCCGGCCCCTGGAGCGGTGCAATCGGCGGGCTGCCCGACCACGCTCGCGTCCCCGTCCGTCCCGTCAAGGGGCAGATCCTGCGCCTGCGCGACCCCGAGGGTCCTGGGCTGGTCTCACGCGTGCTGCGCTTCGAGGGCGGCTACCTGTTGCCACGCGGCGACGGTCGCTATGTCCTCGGCGCGACCATGGAGGAGCGCGGCTTCGAGCTGCTTCCCACCGCCGGCGGCGTCTATGAGCTCCTGCGCGAGGCGCGTGAGCTCGTGCCCGGCATCAGCGAGCTGGAGATCGAAGAGCTGTCCGTGGGCCTGCGCCCCAGCACCCCCGACAACGCCCCCGCGATTGGTCGCGGCACGCTCGCGGGCCTGATGTGGGCTACCGGCCATCACCGCAACGGCATCCTGCTGGCCCCCCTGACGGCCGAGCTGATCGCCGACATCCTGGCTCCCGGCACGGGGCCGAGCTCAGAGCTGCTGGGCGCATGCGATCCGCTGCGCTTCGCAGCCACGTCCGGCGAGCCGCTCGTCGTGGGAGCCGTTTCGTGATCGTGCTCAACGGCGAGGGCTCGGATGTGGCCGCCGGCGAGTCAGTGCTCGACGTGCTCGCCCGGCTCGGTTTTGGCCGCGACGCCCGCGGCGTCGCCGTGGCCGTGGACGGCGAGGTGGTGTCGCGGGCGCAGTGGGAGTCGTTCACGCTCGCCGCGGACGCCACGGTCGAGGTGCTGACCGCGATGCAGGGCGGCTGAGATGGCCGAACCGCTCGACACCCAGGGAGCTGCCGGCGAGGTGACCGACGACGCCCAGCTCACGATCGCCGGCAGGACGCTGCGCTCGCGCCTGCTGCTGGGGACTGGCGGCTTCCCCTCGCTCGAGCTGATGGCGGCCGCGATCGCGGCCAGCGCCAGCGAGCTGGTGACCGTGGCGCTGCGCCGCGTGGGCGCGGCTGGGAGCTCGCCCCAGGGCACCTCGCTCGTGGACGTCCTCACCGGCACGGGCGTGCAGCTGCTGCCCAACACCGCCGGCTGTCACACCGCCCGCGACGCCGTGATCACCGCTCGCCTCGCCCGCGAGGCGTTCGAAACCGACTGGATCAAGCTCGAGGTGATCGGCGACGAGGACACCCTGCTCCCGGACGCGCCCGAGCTGCTTCGCGCCGCCGAGGAGCTCGTCGACGAGGGCTTCGTCGTGCTCCCATACACCACCGACGATCCCGTGCTCGCCCGGCGCCTGGCCGACATCGGCTGCGCCGCCGTGATGCCGCTCGGCTCCCCCATCGGCAGCGGCATGGGCATCCGCAACCCCTACAACATCGCCCTCATCCGCGAGGCCGTCGAGGTCCCGGTCATCCTCGACGCCGGCATTGGCACGGCCTCCGACGCCGCGCTCGCAATGGAGCTTGGCTGCGACGGGGTGATGGCCGCCTCGGCGATCTCCCGCGCGCAGGACCCCGTGCGGATGGCCGCCGCGATGCGCGACGCGGTCAGCGCCGGGCGCCTGGCCCGCGGGGCGGGGCGCATCCCCCGCCGCCGCTACGCCAACGCCTCAACGCCCGACGAGGGCCTGCCGGTCTTCGACTGAGACCGGGGCGCGCTCCAGCCCGCGCCGCGCTCCCATCCGGCGCGGCGCCATCCTCACCCTCACTTCACTACTTCGATCGTCCCGTTCATCGACGCCGGGTGGATCGTGCACTGATAGTGGATCACGCCCGGTTTGTTGGCCTTGATCTCGAACGTGCCGTTTTCGCCGAAGTCCTTGGAGGCGAACTTCTGCGGGCCGCCCTCGCTCGTGACGTTGTGTTCGACCGAGTCGTAGTTGGTCCACTTGAGCGTGCTCCCGACCTTCACCTTGAGCGTGTCGGGGTCGATCGCGATGTTGCGGTAGGCGATCTGCACGACGCCGCTCTGCACCGGAGACGATGCCGAGGGCGCGGCGTACTTGGGCGTGGTCGTGGCTTTGAGGCCGCCGGCGGCCGTGCGCGAGGTCGAGGCTGTGCTCGCGGCCGTCGAGGCAGTGCTGGAGCTGCTGCTCGAGCTGCCCGAGGAGCCGCAGCCTGCGATCAGGATCACGGCCGCGCAGGCGATCGGCGCGGCGAGGGCTCGTCTCATGGGTGGAGGTCCTTTCTCGGCAATTTCATATGGCTGACCTTCGCATACCGTGGCTTTCGCGGTCGCATCGCCGAGGCCTGCGCGGCCGTGCGCAAGCGCCACACCTCCTAGACTCACTCGCTTCGATGACCACGCGACACCTCCTCACCGGGACCGAGCTGAGCACGGCAGAGCTGAACGCCCTGCTCGACCGCGCGCTGGAGCTCAAGCGCCAGCCGCTCGGCTCGCACGCGCTGGCCGGGAAGAGCGTCGCGCTGATCTTCCAGAAGCCCTCCACGCGGACCCGGATCTCGTTCGAGGTCGGCGTGCACGAGCTGGGTGGACAGCCCGTGGTGCTGCGCTCCGATGAGATGCAGATCTCCCGCGGCGAGGCACTGCGCGATACCGCGCTCGTGCTCTCGCGCCACGTCGCAGCGATCGGGCTGCGCACGGGGGAGGACACGATCCTCGAGGAGCTTGCCGCCTACAGCTCCGTGCCTGTGATCAACATGCTTAGCGCCCGCCACCATCCCTGCCAGGCGCTCGCCGACCTGCTCACCCTGCGCGAGGCCTACGGCTCGCTCGAGGGGCTGCGCCTGGCCTATGTCGGCGACGGCAACAACGTCGCTCGCTCGCTCGCCCTGCTCGGATCGCTCGCGGGAATGCAAGTCGCCGTGGCCTCCCCCGACGGCTACGCGCTCGAGCGCGAGCTCGTCCCACCTGCCGGGGCGAGCGGGAGCATCACGCTGTACACCGACCCTCACGAGGCCGTCGCGGGAGCCTGCGCGCTCTACACGGACGTGTGGGTGAGCATGGGCGACGAGGCCACCGCCGAGGAGCGCCGCGCCGCCCTGGCCGACTACCGCCTCGACGACGCCCTGCTCGACGCGGCCGCCCCCGGCGCCTTCGCCATGCACGACCTGCCCGCCCATCCCGGCGAGGAGATCACTGCCAAGCTGCTCTACGGCTCGCGCCAGCGCATCTGGGACCAGGCCGAGAACCGCCGTCACGCGCAGAAGGCGCTGCTGGAGCTGCTGGTGGCGCCGTGAGCGCGGCTGACGCGCCCGCTCGCCCGCAGCGAGGGGATGAGCTCGAGCTGAGCATCGACTCGCTGGCGTTCGGCGGCGAGGGCATCGCCCGCCTCGGCGACAGCGGCTATGTGGTGTTCGTCGCCGGCGCCATCCCCGGCGACCGCGTGCGTGCCGTGGTCCACAGGCGCAAGCGCAGCTACGCCCACGCGCGCACGCTCGAGGTGCTCGAGCCGAGCCCCGAGCGCATCGCGCCCAAGGCCGCCCATCCCGGCGTCCCGTGGCAGGTGATCCCCTACGAGCGCCAGCTGGAGATCAAGCAGGGCCAGGTCGAGGAGGCCCTGCGGCGCATCGGCCACCTCGACGGGTTCGAGCTCCAGGAGATCGTGCCCGCGCTCGAGCAGTGGCGCTACCGCAACAAGCTCGAGTACTCCTTCGGCAACGAGGGCGACCCCGCGCATCGTGGGCTCGTGTGTGGCTTTCACGCGCCCGCCGGCGGCAACACCGTGCTCCCGATGGATGACTGCCTGCTGGCCTCCGAGCGGGGCAACGAGGCACGCCGGGTGGCCCTCGAGTGGTGTCGCGCCGAAGGGCTCACCGCCTGGGAGCGCAGCCGCACAGAGCGCGGTCGCGGCGCCCGCGACGAGCGGGTGAGTCCGGGTCCGGACGGGCGCGTGCGGCTGCGCAACCTGGTCGTGCGCGAAGGCCGCCCCACCGGCGCGCTGCAGGTTCGGATCGTGACCACCGAGGGCGAGCTCGAAGCGGGCGCGCTCGCTGCAGCGCTTGCCGAGGCCCTGGGCGAGAGCCTGTCGGGCGTGCTGTGGACGCGCTCGCGCAGCGTGGCCGAGACGACCGCCGGCGGCGAGACCGAGCTCGTGTGGGGGGAGTCCGAGCTGCCCGAGCGGCTCGGCTCGCTCGATCTGCGCATCTCCTCCGAAGCCTTCTTCCAGACCAACACCGAGATGGCCGAGCTGCTGTACGGGATCGTTACCGAGTACGCCGCCCTCGACGGCTGGGAGCGCGTCTACGACCTCTACTCGGGCATCGGCACGATTGCGCTCACGCTTGCTCCCAAGGCCGGCGAGGTGTGGGGGATCGAGCTGATCGAGCAGGCCGTCGCCGACGCCATCGCCGGGGCACGACGCAACGAGATCACGAACATGCGCTTCTTCGCCGGCGACACCCGCCTCGCGCTGCCCGAGCTGATCGAGCGTGCCGGGCGCCCCGACCTCGTGGTCGTCGACCCGCCCCGCGCCGGGCTCTCCAAGAAAGTCCTCCGCCGCATCGTCGAGGCCTCGCCCAAACGCATCGTCTACGTCTCCTGCAACCCCACCACGCTCGCCCCCAACGCCGCCGAGCTCGTCGAGGCGGGGTGGACCCTGCGCAAGATCCGTCCCGTCGACATGTTCCCCCAGACGCACCACATCGAGTGCGTCTCGCTGTTCGAGCGGGAGTAGGCTGGGCCGATGCGCGCCGCGACCATCCGTGACCAGGAGATCGTGATCGAGGAGCACTCCGACCCCGTGCCCGGCTCGGAAGAGGTGCTGGTGCGCGTGCACGCCGCCGGGCTGAACGGCGCCGACATGATGCAGCGGCGCGGTCTGTATCCCGCTCCCCCCGGCTCGCCCCAGGACATCCCTGGGATGGAGCTCGCAGGCGAGGTGCTCGCGCTCGGGGCCGGCGCTGAACGCTTCGCCGCAGGCGAGCGCGTGATGGGGATCGTCGGCGGGGGCGCCCAGGCCGAGCTCGTCACGGTCCACGAGCGCGTGCTCATGCCCGTGCCCCACCCGCTCGACTGGCCGGCTGCGGGCGGCCTGCCCGAGGTCTTCACCACGGCGCTCGACGCAATCTTCACCCAGGCCGGCCTGCGCCCCGGCGAGCGGCTGCTCGTGCACGGCGGCGCCGGCGGGGTGGGCACAGCCGCGATCCAGCTCGCGCGGGCGAGCGGCGCGAGCGTCACGGCCACCGTCCGGAACGAGCAGCTACGCGGGCAGGTGGCCGAGCTGGGCGCCGAGGCGATCGCCGTCGAGGGCTTTGCCGAGCACGGGCCCTTCGACGTGATCCTCGAGCTGGTCGGTGCCCCCAACCTGGGCGAGAACCTGCGGGCGCTTGCCACGGGGGGACGGATCACGGTGATCGGCGTGGGCGGCGGGGCCAAGGGCGAGCTGAACCTGCTGGCGCTGATGGGCAAGCGTGCGCGCATCCTCGGCTCGACCCTGCGCGCGCGGGCGCTCGAGGAGAAAGCCATCTGCGCCCGTCACGTGGAACGCGAGGTGCTGCCGCTGATCGGCTCGGGCACCGTGCGCGTGCCCGTGGCCGAGACGTTCCCCCTGGAGCAGGCGGCCGCGGCCTACGAGCGCTTCGCCGCCGGCGGCAAGCTCGGCAAGATCGTGATCACGCTCTGAGCAGAGCTCAGTAGGGCGGCTGCGCCGAGTACCACTCGCCGAGCATGCGGAAGGCCGCCCAGAAGGCGCGCTTGGCGTCCTGCTCGTCCAGCGACTCGTCGATGTTGGGCACATACAGCGCGTCGATGCTCGGCGTGAGCGCCTGGATCTCGCCCCTTCGTGGCTGCAGGGGCCGCGCGAGCGGGATGTCCATCTCCTCGAGCGCCGCCAGCGCCTCGCCCCCCATCACCACCACGATCTTGGGCTGCACGATCGCGATCTCCTCCACCACCCTGGCCACGCAGGCGAAGTCCGCCAGCGAGGCGTCGCTGAGCGGGCACTTCACGCACAGCGTGCCGTAGACGGCCAGCGGGTCGATCGAGAGGCGCTTCAGCGACTTCATCAGCGCGCTGCCCGAACGCCCGTAGAAGGCAACGCCCTCCTCGATCTCCGAGGGGACGGCAGAGTGCTTGAGCAGCATGATGTCGGCCTGGGGGTGGCCCGAGCCGAGCACCGGCATGAGGTTGCCCCGCGGGCAGTGCGGGCACGCCTGCAGCTCGCGCGTCAGCGTGTTGAGCTCGCGGATGGCGCGCTCGAGGTACTTCTCGCGGATCTCGTCATCGGTCACAGGCATCGACCCCGAGAGATTTGACGGGGGGTCGTCTTGTCCTTGACGGTGCATCAGTAGTTGCGGCGGACGGGTCGGCGTCAGCGCCTGCCGTGCACGCGCCCAAGGCGCTTCAGGCGCCGCGCCTTGCTGGCCCGGCGGGCGCGGGGTGGTGTGGCGCGTGTCTGCAGGAACTTCAGCGCCTGCACGTACAGCAGCGAGGAGGGGCGCGTGATTATCTCGGCGTCGCGCAGCGACTGGCAGAACTCCTGCGGACCGTCGAAGTCGCGCATGCGAACGCGCACCGAGCCGAGTCCCTGGGCGACGTGCGAGTCCGAGCCCGCTCCCGCCGTGATGCGGTACTTGGCGGCGAAGCGCTCGGCCTCGTCGTTGAACGCGGCGATCGCCACGCGCGGGTTGAACACCTCGATCGCGTCGACGTCCTCGATGACCTTCAGCAGATGCTCGTAGTCGGGAACGGAGTGCATGCGGTCGAAAGGATGTGGCACGTAGACCACGCCGCCCTGGCGCTTGATCTCGGCCACGGTCTCCTCGAGCGTGAGGCCGCGGGGGATCTTCTCCTCCAGGAACAGGCCGATCACCTCGCCCTGCTCGGCCGTCTTGACCTCCTCCCCCACTATTACCTTCACGCCTGCCGTCGCGGCCTGGGTGCTCGCCTCGAGGGCGCCTGAGATCTCGTTGTGGTCGGTCACGGCGATCGCTCCCAGTCCCTGTTCACGGGCTGTGGCCAGCAGCACCTCGACCGGCGTGGCGCAGTCGCCCGAGTGGTCGGTGTGCATGTGCAGATCCACGTCGATCAGCGGTCGCTGGGCCAGCTGGGCCCTGAGGATGGGGTCTCCCGCGACGGGATGCCTGCGCGTGGCCAGCGCGCTGTAGATCTGCTCCAGCTCGTCGGCCGTGTGCTCGTCGTCGGGCACCAGGCTGTAGTCGGCGGGGAAGTAGCGGTCCATCAGCTCCGCCGTTGCGGGCAGGCTGGCCGTGCGCGCGTCGAGGCGGCCGAAGAAGCTCTCCACGAAGCGGCGGGCGAGCAGCGTCGAGAGCAGGTGCTCGCTGGAGGAGTGAAACGAGCCGACGTTGAGCGCACGCGAGTGGCGCAGCGCGGCCGCTGAGGTACTCGGCGCGAACGGCTCGTGGACGTGAACGAAGTCCAGCTCGACCGTGCCCATCAGTTCCTCGATCGTGCGGGCCACGTCGATCGGTAGCGCCGCCGTGCGCCGGCGTGCCCCGCTGGCCACGTCGAGCACCTCGCCCACGGCGATCACGCGGGGGCTGCCACCGTCGGTTCCCTCCAGCAGCGGCGAGACCCCGCCCCCCGACCCGCGCCCCGCGCGCAGCGCCTTGCGCGAGGCGCGCACCCGCTCCTGCGAGCGCGACGGCGCGAGCACGAGCACGCGGTGGCCGCGGCGGGAGAGCTCCCCCGCGACGCGGCGCACATGGTCGTTGACCTCGTTCTCGGCCTCCCACGGGTAGGGCGTGACGTGGGCTATCGAGAACCGCTCGCTCATCGGCTCCCGATTATCCTCGCTGCCCTGCCGAGCGGGGCTGCTATTTGCCTGCCGGCGCCTTGGCCGTGCGCGCTTTGGCCGGTTTCCTCGCTTTGGAAGCGGCTTTGGCGCGGCTTCCCGGCCGCCCGGCGTACTTGGCGATGAACTTCTCCGTGTCCGTTCTGGCCTGCTCGTCGGGGCGCTGGTTGTGCGGCGACTTCATCAGGTAGGAGGACGGGCCGTCGAGCTGCCCGCCGACGCCGTGGTTGAGCGCGAGCTTGCAGCAGCGAACGGCGTCGATCACAATGCCGGCCGAGTTGGGCGAGTCCCACACCTCGAGCTTCAGCTCGACGTTGAGCGGCACGTCGCCGAAGGCCTGGCCCTCGACGCGGATGTGCGCCCACTTGCGGTCCGTTAGCCACGGCACGTAGTCGGACGGGCCGACGTGGACGTCCGAGGCCGGCAGCTCGTGATCCATGATCGAGGTGACGGCGTTGGTCTTGGAGATCTTCTTCGACTCCAGCCGCTCGCGCTCGAGCATGTTGTAGAAGTCCATGTTGCCGCCCACGTTGAGCTGTGAGGTGCGCTCGATCTCCACGCCGCGCTCGGCGAACAGGCGAGCCAGCGTGCGGTGCACGATCGTGGCGCCCACCTGGGACTTGATGTCGTCGCCCACGATCGGCAGGCGAGCCGCTTTGAAGCGCTTGTCCCAGTAGTCCTCGCGGGCGATGAACACGGGGATGCAGTTGACGAACCCGCAGCCGGCCTCGAGCACCTGCTCGACATACCACTTGGTCGCCTGCTCGGAGCCCACCGGCAGGTAGGACACGACCACGTCGGTGTGGGTGTCCTTGAGGATCTTCACGATGTCGGCCGTCTCGCCGGGGGCCTTGGTGATCTTCTCTTTGAGGTACTTGCCGAGGCCGTCGTGGGTCATGCCGCGGTGGACGGGCACGCCCAATTTCTTGGGGACACCCCGCCCCCCCTTGGCGAACTTGATCGTGTTGTTCTGTCCCGCCCAGATCGCTTCGCCGAGGTCTTTGCCGACCTTCTGCGAGTCGATGTCGAAGGCGGCCGTGAACTCGATGTCGCGCACGTGATAGCCGCCGAGGTCGACGTGCATCAACCCGGGGACGCGCCGGTCTGGATCGGCGTCGCGGTAGTACTGGATGCCCTGCACGAAGGCCGAGGCGCAGTTTCCGACGCCGACGATGGCGACGCGCACCTTCTCGGACTGGTAGCGGGCGGCGCCGTTGGTGGAGGCCGCGCCGTTGGCGGCGGCATGGCCGTTGGTGTGGTTTGTGCTCAAGGGGTATTTCCTTCCGTAAGTTCGAGGTAACTAGTTACTCCACCGCGCGCCGAAGGTCACACGGAGAGCTCGCGCCGGACATGCGCGATGCGCTGTGCGACCGTGACCACGCTCAGTGCTGCCAGCACGAACACGGCGGGCTCGAGCAGCTGGAAGTTGCCGAGCGAGGCGCCCCTGGCGAACACGAGCCCAATCGCCAGGATCACCACGCGCACAGGCCGGGTGGCGATGCCCACCTTGCACTCTACGCCGAGCGCCTCGGCGCGAGCGCGGGTGTAGCTGACCATCAGCGAGGCGAGCACGGCCACGACCACCGCGGCCGCGGCCGCGCGGTTGCCGTGCAGAGCGAAGTAGCCCGCTACGGCCGTCAGCACCACGCCCTCCTCGATCCGGTCGAGCGTCGAGTCGAGGAAGGCCCCGAACGGGGTGCCCTTGCCCGACATCCGTGAGTAGCGCCCGTCGAGCGTGTCCATGATCGAGCCGACGATGAAGGCGACGCCGCCGAGGAAGAACAGCCGTTCCCACACGAGCACCGCTGCCACCACGTTGAGCACGAACCCGGTGAGCGAGATCGCGTTGGGCGTCAGGCGCGACTCGATCAGGCGGTTGCGCACCAGCTCGCGTCTGGCGCCTGCACCGATCGGCGTGCGCGCGCGGCGCCCCCCCGAGCGCGGGGCGCTGCGCCGGGAGCGACGGGGCGAGGCGTGCTGGCGGGGCGCCATCAGATGCGCCCGCCCTAGCCGCTCGCGGTGAGGCGGGCGGAGGGGACGGTCGAGAAGCGCCAGACGTTGGGGCGCGCACGGGCCATCCACCCGGCGCCGTAGGCGGAGGCGCCGGCTGTGAGCGCGCCGAGGAAGGCGTCGAAGATGAAGTGGTTGGCCGTGACCACGATCACGAAGGCCATCAGCAGCGGGTACAGCAGCCACAGCACCTTGGCCACCCGCCTGCGCGACAGGCGCGCGAGTGGCCAGCCGATCATCAGCGCGAAGGCCACGTGCATCGAGGGCACGGCCGCATATGGGTTGAACAGCGCGGTCATGGTGGCGCTGGTGTGCTCCACGTGCACGCCGGTGAGCGCTGAGACGCTGTCGCTGAAGCCCCACTCGGGCAGGAAGCGAGGGGGCGCTGTGGGGAAGACTATGTAGCCGACGAGCGCGATCGCCATGGCGATCATGAACATGTTGCGCACGAAGTAGAAGTTGCGGTTGTGGCGCAGGTAGAGGTAGAGCAGCGCCCCGATCGTCACCGAGGTCTGGGCGTTTACGTAGATCCAGCTGGCGGCCACCATCAGCCCGTGGCTGCCCGAGGCCCAGGCCTGGATCGAGGGCTCGACGAACAGGTGCAGGGTACGCTCGAGCGAGATCAGGTCGCGGGCGTGGGCGAACGCCTCGTTGGCGTCGCCCTCGACCAATCCCCGCACGAGCCGGTAGGCGAAGTAGGCGGCAGCGAAGAGGGAGACCTGCCGCAACGCATCCAGCCAACCATGCGGCAAGACGCGCGCCTGCAGGAGACGAGCGCTGGCGACCATCGCGAACAAAGCCTAGACCATGGTCAACTGCAACGAGGACCGCGGCTGAGAGCTCGCCCGAGCGAGAAGCCGATCACGAGGCGAAAGCCGCCCGGCCGCTGGGCGCGAATCTCGGTCCATTCTTCTGGCCCGCCCGCCGAGGCCACGCAGCCCCTGCCGGCGGCCAGCTCCCAATAGGGGGTGAAGCGCACCCGTACCTCGTAGTTGCCGGCGCGGGGCACGTACACGCTGAGCGAATCCGTGGAGATGCTGCGCATCGTGGCGGGCGCCTGCACCAGCGGCGTGGCATCGCGCACGGCGAACAGGCGCCAGTGGCGCGAGCGCCAGACTTCGCGCAGAAACGACAGCCCACCCGTGCGCAGCAGTCGTGCCTCGGCGCTCGCCGAGTAGTCGGGCGGCGCGTCGGAGAGGGCCACGTAGGACACGGCGCTGGAGGTGAGCCACTGCTGGTAGCGGGCGGCCGTGAGCGGTCTGGAGGGTTCGTAGAAGAGCTTGTTCCGTTGCACGTCCAGCTGGCGCTCCCAGCCGCGCGCGAGCATCGCGTGGGGGGCCAACCAGCGCGCCTCCCAGTGGGCGCTGCTGGCCACCGCCTCGAGGCGGGTGGGCCGGGCGCCGTAGCCCACGCCGAGCGTGTGCAGCTCGGAGAGCAGCGGCGCGTAGTAGGAGGCCTCGACCGAGGGGTTGGAGGACACTGCCGCGAAGTCGGCCAGCGGCGCGTTCACCTGCCAGTAGAGAAGGAACGGGGCGAGCACGATCAGGGCCCGTCCGCGCCAGGGGCGTCGCGACGCCGCGTGTGCGCTCATCAGCACGCACGCCGCCAGCGGGCCGGCGAACTGCGCGCCGAGGCGATCGGCGTTGCCGCCGACGGCGCTCGCCAGTAGGTAGGCGCCCGTGAGCGCCAGCACATAGAGCGCTGCGCCGAGCCTTAGCTCGCGCTGCTCAGGCGGGATCAGCGCTGCGAGAACGATCACGCCGGCGAGCGCGGGGAAGTAGGCCGAGGCGACGAACGGCTGGGTGCCGCCTTCGGGGAAGACGATCGTGAGCAGCCCAATCGGCGCCAGCGCGGCGAGTGTGAGCGCTGCGGGCCATGCGCGTCGCGGTCCCGCCAGCGCCCATGCGAGGAAGGCTAGTGCGAGGAAGGCGCCCGCGACGGGGCTGGCGACGGCGCTGAGCAGCGCGAGACCGAGCGCCGCCCACAGCAGCCCCCGCTGGGCTGCCAGGGCGGAGCCGAGAGCGATCGCCATGCCGAGGTCGAAGGGCACGCGGCTGGAGAGCAGGGCGACGCCCGCGCCGAGCGCGAACCAGGCGCCCGCCAGCTGCGTGGCGCTGCGCGCGAAGCGGTCTTTGATCAGCGCCGAGAACAACGCCGTGGCGGCGATCATCGACAGCGCGGCCACGAGCCGCGGCGCGAGCAGGGCGCTGAGCGCGGGCGCGAGCAGCGAGTAGGCGGGAAGGTGGTGCCCGCCGTACCACGAGTTGTCCCACAGCGTGAAGCCCACCCGCGAGAACAGGTTGGCGCGGTAGCTGGCCGCGGCCAGGTCGGGGCTCGCGGGCGCGATCAGCAGGTAGAAGACGGCGAGGAGCGACGTGAGAAGCCACGCCGGCGCGAGCCTGTGCCGGCTCACCCCAGCCCCGCGCTCGAGGGCGCTCACCCGCCGCCCAGCCGGCGGTGCAGAACCGTGGAATCAACCATCGATGAAGTCCGCCAGACGCGCGGTCAGATCAGGCCGATCGAGCCACGGCCAGTGCCCGGCGTCGGGCAGCTCGAGCAGCTCGGCGTTTGGCAGCGCCGCGGCGTACTCACGGGCGAAGCGGCTGGGGATGTATGGGTCCTGCATCCCCCAGGCGACGAGCGCGGGCATGTCGAGGGCCGAGAGCTCCAGGCCGATCGCGGCCAGCTTCTCAGGCGGCGAGCTGCGATACAGGCGCAGGATCGCCCGCTGGGTTCCTTGGTCGAAGTGGTCCAGGACGCTGTCGAGCCACTGCTCGGGCATCGCTCCCGGCGTGACGTTGGACTCCTTGGAGAGCAGGCGCAGGGTGAAGCGGTTGGTGGTGCCCATGGCCAGCTCGCCGAGGCCCGGTGTGCGCCAGATGCGCGCCGTGCGGTGCCAGCGGTAGCCGGGCAGGAAGGGGACGGCGTTGACGATCGCCAGGCGCGCTACCCGCTCGGGGTGGCGCTGGGCGAAGGCGAGGCCGACCGCACCCCAATCGTGAACGAGCATGGACACGCGCTCGATCTCCAGCTCGTCGAGGAAGCGCTCGATGAAGCTGTCGTACTCCTCGATCGTGTATTTCAGCGAGCCGGGCTTGCCGCTGCGCCCGAAGCCGGGGAGGTCGGGCGCGAGGCCACCGCTGCGCTCGAGGAACGGAACCCATTCGTCGGAGTTGGTGGGAACCCCGTGCAGGTACAGCGGGACGGCGCCGCCGGGGACGCTTGGCGCGCTGCGCCAGAACACGGGCAGGCCGTCGATCTCGCGGTTGTGCTCGCTGACCTCGCTCACGCGGCGAGGATATAGGTGAGGATGGGCGGCCATGACGA